>DNXB01000307.1 GCA_003506995.1 Verrucomicrobiales bacterium | reverse complement strand
ATGCTTTGCCTCGAATAGCAGGCGCGAAAGCACGCGGCCTCCACGCGCCTTGGGACTGACTTTGAGATCAGCGAGGTAGTGGACGAGCTGGCGCATCGGCTGCGGACCGTGAAATTGAATCCAACGTTCCACCCGGACGAGCGTGCCGAGCACCTCGCCTGCTTGCTCTGCCACCAGCAGCGTGGCGGAACCCATCGCGGCAAAGAAGGGCAGATAGTCGCGGCCATGGGAGATGCGGAAGGTGGTGTCCGCACCCAATGGATACTCAAACTGAAGCTCAAAGCGCTGCAACGCCGTGCCAAGCCACTCGGGCGGAGCTTGCTGAAGGCTATGAAGTGTCATGAGCGTGTGCCGACGTGGATGTGCGGGTAGAAGAAGCTGCGGTCACGCGCTTCCTTTTGTCTGCCGAGATCCAGATCCCAGACGATGGCGGTGGCGAGGGTAGTGATCTCAAGCGACGAATTCAACTGCCGAGCGATCAGCCTGCCGCCCGGTTTTAAGACACGAGAGGCGGCGTCCAGAGTGTGCATGGCTTGGTCGGGCGATAGCCAGTCGAGGATGTTGGAGAGATGCACGAGATCAGCACTGGCGGCAGACATGGAGGCAAGCACTTCCACCATGCGCCCGTGATGCCAGACGACCTGGGTTTGCGGTGGGGCATCGCTTTTCAGCCAGTCATAGCGATGCCCTGGGGCAAACCGGCCGGCATACATTTGGTGCAAAAAGGGATTCGTGCTGGCATCGCTGCGCTGTAAGGCCAGCTCACTTCGCCAAGCAAAATGCTCGTGAAAAGGACGGCGGGGATTTTGCGCGGCCTCGCGACCAAAAAGGGCGGTGAGATTTGGCAAAGCCATGACGCGGGAGAGCGCCTGTTCTCGGCTGCAACCGCTGGCGATGACTTTTCGTAGTTCGGCAAAACATCGCTCATAACGTCCCGCGTGGTCCGGTCCATGCTCGCTCACCCAGTCGAGCGGGCCGAAGACATCCTTTTCCAACCCGAGAGTCTGAAACCAATCTTCAAGCATGTCTCGGCGTTCGGCTGAAGGCATCGGCTCATGGCCGAGCATCTGGGAGATGGCGTCGGGCGAAAGCTTTCCTGCGAGATGCAGTTTCAGCCGCGCCACGGCAAGCTGCGCCGCATTCATGTCCACCGCATGAATGCGGGCCAAGGGCAGACGGGCGAGTGGGACAAGGGTCTCACCGCCCGACGCGATCATGACCACCACGGCGTCGTGCGGCAGCCTTTCCGCCAGTGCGAGGTCGAGCAGCGGATCTTCGCGCACCTGGGCAAAGGCGAGCGGAAGTCTGGCCGCCTGAATGGCCCAGGCGTCAGGAGCGTTTGCGTTCAAAGAAGGCATGGAGAGCGGCAAAAAGGATGCAGGAGGCGATCAAGTCCACGACGTAATGAAGACGCAGGGCCAGCGTGGCGGCCAGCATCAGCAGCGAAGGTACAATCATGATCTGAAAACGGGCGCGGAAGTGTCTCCAGTCCCAGCTCAGTAACATGAGCGTGATGAGCGCATGAAGGCTGGGAAACGCATCGTAGCGGGCGGCCAAAGAGGCATTGAGGGTGGCATTCCATGATGTGATGACGCCGCCAGCGAGAGGCTGTGTGTAGAGTTCTGAAAAAGCCTGGGCTGGAGGTGCGGCGGGGAACGTCAAGTAGCCGAGGAAGCCCAGCGCAAAGGCCGTGAACAGCCGCCGCCCCATTTCCAAACGCCACTCCCCGTCACGAAACAGCGCGTCAATCACCGCCCAATGCAGATAGACGTGATAGCTCAGATAACCGGCGCTGAGAAGATCGTTCACCCCAGCAGGCAGGGTGCCGGTGAAGGGAGTCAGGTCGAACAACGCGGCATCCGCCGCCAGCAGTTCTTGATGTCGCAGCGGCACTTGCAAAGCCTCCACCAACACCGACGAACCCGCATAGAAAGCCCAGGCAACTGCATAGGCGGCGATCAGGCGTGTTTTGTCTCCTGGCAAAGTGAAACCGATGACGACGGCATAAACCGCAACCATCAAAAGAACCCACCCAGCCAGTGAGACGCCGCTCACGAGCAGTGCGAGTCCTGCCGCGACTCCCAGCGCCAGAAAAAGGTTCTCATGGATGAAGGCACGCCAAGTCATTGGGCCGCATCGGACTTTCCCCGCCGTCCCAAGGGGCTGCGCTGGAAACTATGAATGATGAACTCACGCACAAACGAACCATACGACGGGATGTAAGGCGCACCCTGGCGGCGCAGCTCAGGCTCCAGCGCGGCGTGAACCTGCGGCAGGTGATGCCACGGCACACCGGGAAAGAGATGATGCTCCAGATGATAGTTCTCATTGCACATGAAAAAACGCACCAGCGGAGCGGTGAGGATGCTGCGCGTGCCACGCACGGTGTCGCTGGCATGTTCCAGCAGCGTGTGCTGGCTCATGCCACGAATGTTCACCATCGTGTTGATGAAGATCATGGGAATGATCCATCCATGCAGCAACCAGGTGAACGGAATCCACCACATCACCAGCCAGACGAGAAGGATCGTGGCCAGCACCTCTGCAAGAATGCCAAGGCGCGCGCGCGTGTCGCCATGCTTGAAGCCGAGCACGGGAATGGCGGTGATGTAAACCGGGTAGCCAATGATCAGGCGCAGCCAGTTCATGAGAAACACCATCCATGTCCACCGCGTGTAGTTTGAATAATGGTCGGGGTCACCTTCATCCCCGAGATGTTGATGATGCTGTAGATGCAGCACCCGGTAGGCAGAGAAGTTTTGCAGCACCGGAATGGCACATAGCGAACCGAAGATGGCATTCAACGCACGGTTCTCCATCAGCGTGCCATGGACCGCCTCATGGGTGAACAGGCTGATGCCGTGCAAAGAAGCGCCAGCCAGCAAATAAAGCGGAAGAATCAACATCCACTGCCAGGCCGCCGTGACCTGCGCTGCCGCCGCGATGGCACCGACAGCGCCAACCCAATACAGCGCCAAAAACAAGATCCCGCGCAAGAGATGACGCCACACCGTTCGCTCGTGACACAAACGGAGCAAATCAGGTGGCATTTGGAGCGGGGTTGCAGCGTTCATCACTTGCCACACGCCTCCTTCCAAAGGTCCGCGTAGAGGCGGTCGAACACATGAAGCCCCAGATGGACTCCGTCTTCAATGGCCTGACGCCGTTCGCCTCCCTCTTCCCAGGCATCCGCCACGACTTTGAAAAAATCCGCCGCATGGCGCTCATCGATCTGAGCATGCAGCGTGTAGTGGACGAGGTCACTGGTCGCGATCCATCCACGCCGAACCACCGTTTCACCGATGATTGAGGAAAGTCCCGCGAAGACGTGTTCGATGACACCGAGACAGCCAAATGCCGTCTCCACCGGTTCCATGAGGCAGGTGCCCATAAGGCTCGTGTTGAAGGCTCGAACCGACTCGCCTTCGCGTTTTTCGTTCATGCCGTCAGTGGCCCCCAGAGTTTCGAGGAAGCGCAGAAAAGTGCGGTCATGCGCCAATGCAGGGTCCAGCCTTCCGCCGATCTCATCGCCACCATGCTCCTCCATGAGATTGTGGATCAAACCCTGGCGCAGGCCCGAACTTGGCATCCGTGCCATCAGGGCTGCCATGGGGCGGGAAAAGTAGCGCACGGCGAAAAAGAACTGCCGCTGTGTCAGCACGAATTGTTCCCGGCTCATCTCGCCGCTGGCGAGTTGGCGAAAATAGTCGTTTTGGGAGACTGGGCGGCCCTCAACTTGTACTTGCACCCAGTTGTTCAGTTCGGTCATGGGAGTTTGATACCATGACCTTTCATTTCTCACAAGATTTTGGAGGCTGGAGATCTTCACGCGGAAGAACAGGGATGTTTAACATGCGAAACAATTTTGTTCAACATGTTGAACAAAATCCAAGCTGTGGGCAATAAGGTCAATCAGTTCGCAAAAGACCGATAGACGAAGGGGTTTGCCTCGTTCGCACCTTACCCCCTCATGAGCACCTTCACTTTTCAGAAACACCTCTCCCGCCGCGCCATGCTGCGTGGCGCGGGTATCACGCTTGGCCTGCCGTTCCTGGAGGCGATGACGCCAGCGCTGGCGGCGGTCAAGGAGACGAGGCAGGCGAAGCGCTTTGTCGGCGTGAGCATGGCGCTGGGTTTGCACAATCCGAACCTCGTTCCGCAAGGCTCCGGGCGGGATTATCAGCCTTCGCGCTATTTGAAGAGCATCCAGGATTTGCGCAATGACTTCACCATCGTGTCCGGCTCGTCGCATCCGGGTGTCACCGGCGGCCACACGGCGGAGGGGAGCATCTTTTCGGCCTGCCCGAACGCGCGTGGCTCGACGACGCGAAACACGATCTCGCTTGATCAGCTCATGGCAAAGCATCTGGGGCATGAGACGCGGTTTCCATCGCTTGTCTTGAACACAAACTCGCAGACGAGCCCGAGCTACACCGAAAACGGCTCGATGATTCCCGCCGAGAACAGCGCGATGAAGCTCTTCACGCGTTTGTTTGTGAATGACACGCCTGCCGAGCAGGAACGGCAGGCGGAACTCATCCGCCAGGGCCGCAGCGTGATGGATGTGGTCGGCGCGGAGGCAAAGTCGCTCCAGCGCGAACTGGGAGCCGGGGACCGGGACAAGCTCGACGCGTGGTTCACCAGCGTGCGCGACCTGGAGCGGCGGCTCGCCGCGAACGAGTCCTGGACGCACAAGCCGAAGCCCAAGGTGGCCTTGAAACCGCCGACGCAGATCCCGCGTGACAACGAGGTGGAGGTGGACCGCATCTTCCTCGACATCATCCACATGGCCCTGGCCACGGACAGCACGCGCTTCATCACTCTGCACATCACCGGAAACAACGTGCAGGGCCTCGAAGGCGTGGACGAGAGCTATCACAGCCTCAGCCACCACGGCATGGACGAGGAGAAGCTGGAGCAGCTTGCCATCGTGGAGCAGGGCGTGATCAACACCTGGGCCGCCTTCCTGCGCAAACTGAAGACCGACAAGCTGCTCGACGACACCATGGTGCTGCTGACCTCGAACCTCGGCAACGCCTCCGCGCACGACAACAAGAACATGCCCGTGCTCTTCGCCGGTGGCGGCTTCAAGCACGGCCAGCACCTCGCCTTCGACCAGAAGAACAACTACCCGCTGCCGAATCTCTACCTCAGCGCCCTGCAGCGCCTCGGCCTCGAAGAGGAACGCTTCGCGACGAGTGAGACGACGATGCGCGGGCTGGAGGCGGCGTGAGTCATCTCTTGCGGAAGAGCTTCACGAAATCCAGCCCGACAAAATTTGAAGGCTTGGCTGCTGGATTCGTGCCGGTGATGCGAATGCCCAGCTTGTGCGGGCCTGCGGCCAGTTTGCCGACCTGGTGTTCCAGCACGCCCGTGGTGGACACTTTGGCGGAATCGTAGAGGTCGATGGGCTCGCCGATGGGTTTGCCACCAAGCGTGAGTTCCACGATGGCATAGTCTGGCGCGATGGTGAAAACGCTCTCCAGCGTGTATTCGGCCTCGTTGTCCACCTTCAGCTCGATCTCGAGTGTGTCGCCGACATCACCGCCACGCCAGAAAAGCTGCGAGGCTCCGCTCCAACGGCCTGCGGTGAAGTTCTTCATGCTCTGAGGTGCCACAGTGCCTTTGCTGGGCTTGGCGGTGATGGATTCACCTTCGATGACATCGGGGACGCTGTTCGTTGCTTCATCAAAAATGGGAGGGCCGCCACGGAGCGGGGGCTTCTCGATGATGGTCACGCGCTTTGGCTGCGCGGCCTGCCATTCAGCTTCGGAGACTTCCTTCACGCGATGCAGAAGCACATGCGCGCCCTTCATGCCGCCGGTGAGGATGTCGGGAAGTTTGTCTCCGTTCACATCTTTGACGATGATCTGACGACCGATGCCTGCCTCGCCATCCGCTTTCATCGGCACCCAGTCCACGCCATCGCTGCTGCGTGTAAGTTTGAACCAATAGACCACCGCGCCCGCATCCCACATGGGTGATTTTTTGTGATGAGACCAGTAGGTTTTGCCGGTGACGATGTCCTTCAGCCCGTCGCCATCCATGTCAGTGAGCTGGACGCTGTGCAGCTCGCTGAAGACGACGCCATAGCGGTTCTGCGCCGGGCGGTCGCCCATGATGAGGTGTTCTTTGAATCCCGTCGGAGTTTGCTCATGCCAGGCGAGGCCGAACTCATGCGCTGCGAGGCTGGTGATGACGTCGTTGTCACCATCGCCATCCACATCATAGGCAAACATCTCCGCGCCGCCGCGAGGGGCGAAGGCGGCCTTGTGCAGCGTCCAATGACCTTGCGTCAGATCTTCGGGCTGCTCGAACCAGCCGTCCTTCATGAGGATGTCCTGACGTCCATCACCATTAACATCACCCACGCCCAGCCCGTGTCCGAACTTCGTCGGCGCGATGCGATCCGAGATGGGATAAAAGTTCCACCTCTCAAAAGGCACGTTCCAGCTCGGCTCCGCATAACCAAAGTAGCCGTCGCGCGTGCAGACGAGCACCGGCTTTTCTTTATCCACGAGGTTCACGAAGTGCGGCGACTCGTTCGACACCCAGTCGAAGACCTCATGCTTCGGCCATGGCGCGGCATGGCCTTCCTTGCCGGGGTTTTGATAGACATACGCCGGAGTGCCTGGGAATCCGGCGGTGAGCACATCCGTCCAGCCGTCGCCATTGAAGTCGTATGTCCATGCGAAGAAGTGGTTCGCGTAGGCCTCGCGCGGCTGAGGAAAGGTCTTGTAGATGAGGTGCTTCGTCTTGAAGTCAGGCCCGGCAAACCAGAACGGGCCGTAGATCGCGTCCATGTGCCCATCGTTGTCGATGTCCGCCGCGTTGACGCCTTCGGAGTAGTAGATGTCTGTGAGCTGAACACGATCAAAAGTGTGAAGCGCTGGCTGTCCAGCGGCTGCCGAGGCGATGATCAGCAAGAGGGAGGCAAGGTGCGGCTTCACGGTGTGCTAGGGGGCTTTGGGACGTGCGCGATACTTCTCGGCGAGGCGTGTGTGCTTGGTTTCGAGCGATTGCTCCTCGCCGTTGATCCAGAGGTGCTTCACCTCGCTTCGGATGTCGAGGATGTCGCCCGTGGCGGCGAAGAGGGAGGCGTCTTTGCCGGGTTCGATGCTGCCGAGCCGATCTGCTGCGCCGTGAAGCTGCGCGGGCACGAGCGTGATCGCGGCGAGCGCGGCATCGGCGGGCAAACCAAACGCGGCGGCCTGCGCGGCGATGTAAGGGAGATTGCGCTGGCCGGAGGCGCTGGCGCGTTCGAGACCTTCGCTGATGGCGACGGTGACTCCTGCCTTGTGCAGCACGGCGGGGGCGCTGAACTGCACGTCGTAGGCATCGCTGGAGCGCGAAGGCAAAGCGAAGACCTCGCTATAGATCACGGCGGCTTTTCGCTTGGCGAGTTCATCAGCGAGCTGCCAGGCATCGCGACCACCCACGAGGGTGATGCGCAGTTTGGGATGGGCTTCGGACCACTTCAAAGCGGCGCGGATCTCGCGCAAACCCTGCGCGTGGATCATGAGCGGCACTTCACCGCGCAGCACAGGCTGCATGGCTTCCCAAGCGGGCACGGGAGCGCTGTTGGCGGGGCGCTTTGACCACGCTTCGGCATCGGCGAAGAACTGCTCGATGCCGCGCACCTTTTCTTTTCGCTCTCGAGCTTGGTCGTCGAGAGATTTGGCGTCGGGCTTTGGGTTCGGTCCAGGAATGCTCAGCGCGTGATCCGGCCACACGAGATGCATGGCACTGCGACGCTGCACGAGCATGTCCTCGATGGTCCAACCGCGTGTGGCGAGCAGCGCGGAGGTTCCGGTGATGTGCCTGCCCTGCGGTGTTGGCGCAAAGTGGGTGATGCCATTCGCCCTCGCCACGGGGATCATTTCGGAATCGGGATTCACCGCGAGCCACGACTCCACCTCGGGCGTGAATTCGCCCGTCTCTCGGTCATCCACCGAGGCGCGTACACCGGCGACTTCGACGAGGCCGAGGTCCGTGCCGGCGCTAATCAGGCCGGGGAAAAGATGCAAGCCTTTGAGGTCGAGCGTTCGATCCGCCTTCGTTTCGACTTTCTCGGCGACTTCGGCGATCTTGCCATCGCGGATGAGCACGTCAGCAATGGCGAGCGTGCCCTTGGCGACTGTGTGCACAGTGGCACCGCGCAACAGCAGCGTGTCGGCGGAAACAGTCGCGGTGAAAGCGACGAGGAGGGTGAGGATTAGTTTTTCCATGAGAGTTCGCGGTCCATGCAGCAATCAACGCAGAGGTGGCCCTGGCGTTCCTCCAGGGCGCGGAAGAAGAATTTGGCTTCGGCCTTCGCATCGGCGGAGTCTGCGCTGGAGTCGGTGGCGATCTTCTTCGCTTTGTCGATGAGCGCGAGATGCTCGGTGTGGCGGGCGGCGGCGCGGCGATGCGCGGCTTCGCGCTCGAAGTATTGGTTGCCCTCGATCCAGGTCTGCAAACACACGCTGCTGGTGGCCAGCGGGTGCCCGCTCCACACGACGAAGTCGCCGTCTTTGCCGAGTTCGAGCGAGCCGACTTGCTTGTCGATGCGCAGTTGCTTCGCAGGATTCAGCGTGACGAATTTCAGCGCTTCCTCCTCGCTCGTGCCGCCATACTTCACGGCTTTCGCGGCTTCGAGATTCATGCGCCGCGCGTGATCGGAGGAGTCGGAGTTGAAGGACACCACGACGCCGCGCTCGCGCATGATGCTGCCCGCGTAGGGGATGGCATCGAGCACCTCGAACTTGTAGGCCCACCAGTCGGAGAAGGCGGACGCGCCCGCGCCATGCTTGGCGATTTCGTCGGCGACTTTGTAGCCTTCGAGGATGTGCTGAAGTGTGGCGACGCGGACTTTGAAGCTCTCCATCACACGCAGGAAGGCGAGGATTTCGTCCTGCCGGTAGCTGTGGCAATGGATGAGCCGCTCACCGCGAATGATCTCGGCGATGGCTTCGAGTTCCAAATCACGCCGCACGGGCGGACCACCCTTTTTGGCCTTCTCCAGCGCGGTCATGTAATGCTGCGCGGCGGTGAAGCGGTTCGTATGAAAAGCGGGCACGCCCATGCGGCTCTGCGGGAAGCGGAACTTGAAGGCATCTCCCCAGTTGGATTGCTTCACGTTTTCACCGAGCGCGAACTTGATGCCCTCAGGCGCGCCTTTGAGTTTCAAGCCCTCGGGTGAGGCTCCATCGCGGAGTTTGATGACGCAGTTCTGCCCGCCGATGGGATTCGCGGAACCGTGCAGTTGGTTCGCCACGGTGAGACCACCGGCGAGCTGCTGGTGGATCGTTTCGGACTCGGAATTGATCACGTCCGCCACGCGCACCATCGACGTGCTCGGCAAAGTGCCTTCATTCACGCCGCCCATGATCATGCTGTGGCTGTGGCAGTCGATCAGGCCGGGCGTGATGTGGATGCCGGGCAGGTCGATGACATGGGCATGGGCTGGCGCGTCTTTGATTGAACCGACGGCGCGCACTTTGCCCCCTGAAACAAGCAGGCTCGAGTGCTCGATGCGGCCTTCCGGTCCACAGGTCCAGATCGTGGCGTCTTTGATGAAGACAGCTTTCGGCGAGAGCAGGGGACCGCGATCCTGATTTGCTGGAGCTGCGGTGAGTTCGTGGCGCACCTTGGGTTTGTCCTTCTTCGTAGCGGGCTTTTTGTCATCACGCATCGGTGCCAGGAACTGCCTGCCATCGATCCACACTTCACGGACACGCGCCTCTTCATCAAAGGCGCGGCCTTTTTCAAACACGGTGAGATGCGCCAGCTTTCCGGGCTCGATGCTGCCGAGCTGATCCGCCACGCCGCAGAGTTTTGCAGGAACGGTGGTAAGTGCGGCGAGTGCATCCGTCTCGCTCAAACCACGCGTGATGGCGAGGCGCACATTCGGGCGGAAGGAGGTCTTCTTCGCGAGCGCATGAGTCGTGAGTGCGATCTCGCGGCCTTCACGCCGCAGCAGCGCGGCATTGCCCGGAGCATGATCCCAGGCACGGAGTTGATCGAGCGGCATGGCGAGCCAGTCGTCGTCCTCGGGCAGCTTCACCGCTTCGGGGAAGTCCACCGGCACGATGAAGGGCGCTTTCGTCTCGCGCACGAGATCAGGTCTGCGCCACTCCTGACCTGTGGCGAGGATCATCGGCTGCAAATCAAACTCCTGCGCCAGTCGCGTGGCACGATCCACCATCAACATGCTGGCTGGCTCAAACATGACGGGCATGGACTTCCTCGCCGCGGGCAGCAGAGCATCGAGTGATGAATCAAAAGCCGGGCGTGGACGATTCGTCGGGTTTTTTTCAAAGTGTGCGAGATCGGCGGACTGGAAACGCGTGTCGAGCAGCGTCTGGCGGATCACCGCGATGACGCCCATCAGCGAGCCTGGATAGGCTTTGGGCCTCTCCGAGTCTTCTTTTGACGAGCGCGGCGCATCAATGGCGATGTGCTGGAAACTCTCCGCACGCATGATCGCCAGATCAGGATCACTCGACGCCAGCGAAACGAACGCGCTCACGCCGCGAATGACGCCTGCATCCGGGACGATGTTCGCCGCCGTGAAGCCCTCCGCACGCAGCGCATCGAGCGCCTTCTTTTCCGGCGCATACTCTCTCGCCATACGCCGCTCCGGTGTGACCACGGACTTTGTCCCCGGCTCACCCGCCGCTGATGCCACACCGAGAAAGCCGCTGCCCGCACCCGATGTGAGATCAAGCGCATCCACGGGAGGGCCTTCATTACCCTGCGATGTGCGTGAGCTGGCGGACTTTGCGAAGGACACATGCATGTCGATGAAGCCCGCGTAGATCGTCGTGCCGTTCATGTCATGCACCCGCGCATCCGCTGGCACAGCGACATCGGCACCCACCGCCACGATGCGTCCATCACGGATGATGACAGTCGCCTTTTCGATTTCCTGCCCTGGCTTCGTGACGACTCGTGCCCCGAACAGGGCATGGACGGAAGACTCCAGAGGTCGATGGCCCGGGGGACGAATGGTATCAAGCGCGCAGGCTGCGGACGCGACGGCCATGAGCGCTGTGACGATGAGAGCGGTAGGGAAACGGTGACAGGAAAGCCTCATGAGCACGCATCCTGACGGGTGGCAGGCAAATTGGCAAGGCTGCACTACTCAACGCGGACCGCCGCGGACCTTCCTCACTCATGGTTCCTACGATTCTTCTTCAGGCGTTTTTAGCCCGTTATCACACGCCGTCATGGGTGGCGATCCAGATGACCCGCAGTCGGTGAAACGGTGATTTTCAGACGGATTTAGCGAAGCGGATGAAGCGGTGCGTGGAATGACCGCGTCAGAAAGTGAGATGGTGGATCGTTCTAAAACGCCCATGAAACACCTTCTCTGCGTTCTCCTGCTCTCCGCGGTGCCAATGCCCGCCGCCAATGTCGAATCTCTCAAGCAGCTCGGCGCTAAAGTGACCGAGACCGCCGGAGTCGTGACGCAGGTGAATGTGAAGTGTGATGCGTTCACCGAGGCGGACTTCTGCATGCTGGGGAGCTTTACGACGATCAAGGATCTCACCATCAGCGGCAAAACGATCACGGATGACACGCTGGCGCTGCTTACCGGCCTCACAGAGTTGGAGCGGCTGAGCAGCGACGGCATCCAGCTCACGGACGCGGGTTACAAGCACTTTGCGGCGTTTCAGAAGCTCAAATCACTGTCGTTCTTCCATCCCGCGTTTCGTTCAGAGCAGTTCACGGGCAGCGGGCTGGCGCATTTGAAGGCATTGCCGAAGCTGGAGAAGCTCACGTTTGCAGGATCGACCGCCGGTGATGCCGCGCTGGAGGCCATCGGACAGCTCACGCAGCTCAAAGAGTTCCGCACCTGGCACACGGCGCAGACACAGGCGGGGAACGCGCACTTGGTGAAGCTGACAAACCTAACCGGCCTGCGCATCGGCCAGCGGCTGCCGAACTGGGGCAAGGATTCGCCCATCAGCTTTGATGAATCGACGATGGAGACGCTGGCGCAGATCAAGACGCTGGAATCTCTCGAACTCACCGAGGCGCGGCTCTCCGCGAAGATCATCCCGCATTTGAAAGCGCTGCCAAAGCTGACCAGGCTCAAGATCGAGACCGTGGACATCTCCGCCGCCGATGTGGAGGCGATCAAGGCGGAGCTGCCGGGCTGCAAAGTCGAGCACAAGCCTATGAGCGAGTCCGAGAAAGAAGCGTTGCTGGTGAAGAAGCTCCGTCTTTGAATATGAAAGCCTTTTTTCTCGCTCTGGTGCTTGTTGCCGGTGCCCATGCGGAAACCCAGACGGATATCGAGTATGCCAGGGTCGGGGAGCTGGTTTTGAAACTCGACCTGCATCGTCCGCAGGTGGCGAACCCGCCACTGATTGTCTATGTGCACGGCGGTGCCTGGCGTGCGGGCTCAAAATCAGATGTTCCCATCGCTCCATTGCTCGAACAAGGCTTCGCCATTGCCAGTGTGGACTACCGGCTTTCGACGCAGGCGGTGTTCCCGGCGCAGATTCACGACATCAAGGCGGCGATTCGGTTTCTGCGGGCCAAAGCGTCGGAGTTCCGGCTCAACACGGAAAAAATCGCCATCATCGGTTCCTCGGCGGGAGGACATCTCGCGGCGTTGGTGGGCGTGACGAACGGTAACAAGCTGCTGGAGGGCCGGATCGGCGATCATCTCGATCAAAGCAGCCGGGTGGATGCCATCGTGAGTTTGTACGGGGCGTCGAATTTGCAGTCGATCCTCGCTCAGAGCACGGAATTCGGCCGCACCGTGCGAATTCCAGCGCTGAAACTGCTCTTGGGAGACTTGCCGGAGAAAAAGCCCGAATTGGCGAAGCTGGCGAGTCCCGTGGCACATTTGGACAAAGACGACCCGCCACTGCTGCTGATCCATGGAGACGCTGATCCCCAGATGCCACCCGAGCAGTCACGCGAGTTCGCCAGCGCCTGTGAGGCGTTGAAGTTGCGGACAAAACTCGTCACCCTGCCGGGCAGCAGGCACGGTGGGGAGGAATTTTATGATGCTGAGCGCAGCCGGCTGGTGGCGGCTTTTCTCAACGAAGCACTGAAGTGAGGCTCGCTTTTTTAAGCCCTGGAAACCACCCAGCGCGGCACACAGCCCTCGTGAGCCTGGGTCACCGTGGCGGCAAAGTCCGCCAAGTAACCGAAGGGATGGGTGACGGGCAGAATCGTGAGCGGACGGGCATCGAGATCGGCTTTGACCTCGATTGTGCCGGCGAGGAGGTCGAACTCGATCGCGTCACCATCCTGCACGCGGGCGATGGGACCGCCGACGGCGGCCTCGGGGCTGCAATGCACGCCGACCGCGCCGCCAGAGACGCCGGAGACGCGCGTGTCGGAGAGCAGGGCGACTTTGCCGTAAAGCTCCGGCACGGCGAGCGCGGCGCTGGCGACATGCATTTCCGGCATGCCGAGGCCCACGGGGCCGCAGCCACGAATGACGACGATGTGACCGGGGCGGATGCGACCGGCGGCGGCGGCATCGGAGACGCCCTTCGAGTCATTGAAGCAGATGGCGGTGCCTTCGAAGCGCGGTTCGTCGAGGGAGGAGACTTTGAAGACCATGCCGTGAGGGGCGATGTTGCCGAAGCAGATCTGGATGTCGGCGTATTCTTTGAACGGAGCGTCGAGCGGGGAGATGAGATCGTTTGGGAAGGGGACGGGCGCCGCGTCGGCGAGATTTTCGGCCAAGGTTTGCCCGGTGACGGTGATGCAGGAGCCGTCGAGCAGTCCGGTGGCGAAAAGATGCTTCAACAGCATCGTGGTGCCGCCGAGGCGGTGGAGATCGTTCATGGTGCCGCGTCCGCGCGGCGCGAAATTGCACAACACAGGCGTTTTGCGGCAGATGGCCTGCACATCGCGCAGAGTGAAGTCCACGCCGGCCTCGCGGGAGACAGCAAGAATGTGCAAAACGCCGTTGGTGGAGCCGCCGACGGCCGCGATGGCTGTCATGGCGTTGGTGAGCGACGCCTTGGTGATGATGTCGCGCGGGCGGATGTTTTTTTCGAGGAGAGTGCGCACCGCCTGGCCGACGCGGAGGCATTCGCTGCGTTTTCCGGCCTCAATGGCGGGCATGGAGGAGGTGTCGGGCAGGCTAAGGCCCATCGCTTCGAGCGCGATGCCCCAGGTGTTGAAGGAGGCGGCGATGCCGCAGCCGCCCGCCCCAGGGCAGGCTGTTCGGATGATCTGCTCCGACTCCTCGAAACTCATGGTGCCTTGTTTTTCCTTCGCAGCGGCGTCGTACACGTCAAGGATGCTCGTGGAATGGCCTTTGTGGCAGCCGGGCATGATGCTGCCGCCGTTGACGATGAGGCCGGGGTAATTCGTTCGAGCCAGCGCCATGGCGAAGGCGGGGCCGTTTTTGTCGCAGTGATGCAGGCCGATGATGGCGTCGTAGCAGTGGGAGGTGCAAACCATCTCCGCACCGCTGGCCATGAGGTTGCGGGAGCAGAGCGAGGCCGCGCCGCCGATGTTGCCTTGGGTGATGTTATCACTTACTGGCGAGACGCCGAAGGGAAAGCCAATCAGCCCGGCGTCAGCGCAGCCCTGAGCGATGAGCTTGGCGAGCTCGTGGGCGTGGACATTGCAAATATTGCCATCCAGAAGCGGCGTGCCGATGCCGATCTGCGCCTTGTCGAAATCGTCCGGCTTGAAGCCGAGACCCCAGAAGAAGGCGTTGACGCCACGCTGCCAGCCGTGGGTGAGGTTGCGGGAGTTCCAGTTGAGCGGGTGTTTTTCAGCCATGCTGACTGGAAAACTAGCGAGCAGGCCGTCTCACATCAAAACAAAAACTCCCGGTCAGCGAACTGACCGGGAGTCATGATTTGATGAACTAACCAAGGGTGTGCAACCCTTGTTTATTAGAAGCTGACGGTGAGCTTCACGCCGCCGAAGACTTCGTTGTCGTGGGTGGCGTTCATGTAGTTGCGGGTGTCGAAGGCGAAGTTCCAGGCGACGTAGGGGGTCAGCGTGGCAATCTTCGTCAACTGCACGGGGGTGCTGATGCTGACTAGGCAGTGGGTGAAGCCACTGGACTGGGTGGCCACACCTGCAAAGGTTGGGCCATTGGTGCCAGTGTAGTAGTCGATGCCATAGCCAAGCTGGGCAGCAGGAACGATGCTGAGCCAGTCGTTGACGGCGATCGTGTAGTCAGCGGCAGCCTGGAAGTAGGAACCACCGATGGTGAGGTCATAGTAGTAGCCAAGGTAGAAGTTGGCTGCTCCAAGAGGAATTGCCATCGTCACTCCAAGCTCATGAGCACCGGTGATGCCCAGTTCGCTATCGCCTGGTGCAGTAGAAGCGCCAGCGATGGAGCCGCTATAGGTGTCCGGATAACCGTAGTATTGATACTGGATGCCGAAAGTGGCGAAGCCAGCGTCATAGCTAAGGGACGTGTAAAGGTCGTATTCGGAGTAATCAAAAGCAGTGTTGCTGACGACGCCACCCACGATGACAGGGGTCTGCAAGGTGGAAATGTAACCACCGCCAATGCCCCAGGTGAGGCTGCCTGCGCCATCTTCACCAGCGCCGCTGATGAGCGGCACGGAGATGTTCAGGAATGTGGAGATGATGTTGTCAGCGAACCACAGACCACGGAAGTAGTAGCGGCTGTCGTAAGCAACACTGAGATCGGCTCCGATGGAGTCAAACAGCGCTGAGGGTTCTGGTTCCATCGGAACCGGGGCTTTGGCGGGAGCGGTGCCGGCGGAGGCGTTCAGCGCTGCACAGGCAGCAAGAACGGTCACCGACTTCGCAACGAGGGATGTCATGCTTTTAGGCTTCATGTGTTGGTCGAGTTTGGTTTTGTTGGTGTTGAGGCGCTGTGTTTCCAGGTGGAAAGCCAGCATACACATCCTCTAATCAGCAGATGGCGTGCCATGTCGTGATTGTATCGAGGGAATTCGCCCGACGAGGCTTCGTCTCTCCATACCCTTCACGCGGGGCTGTGTGCCATTCATCCGTGGTACCAGCGCTCGTTCCAACCACATCAGAACCACGTCACTGATGCCGAGCCGGTTAAAATGTGTCAGTCGCCGTTTTTTTGACGGTGTGATTTGGGCATAAAAAACCTCCCGGCATTGCTGCCGGGAGGTCCAACCAAGATGGTTTGGATCGTTCTAGGAACGATTAGAAGCGGACGCTCAGGGTCACGCCACCGAAGAGCACGCTCTTGTAGGGGGTGTCAGGAGAGGCATTTGCACGTGCGGTGCCGGCCAGATTCTCGGTCGTTCCCAGGGGGAGATTGCCAGCGATGTAGGGGGTCAGAGTCGCACGGCTGTTGAGCTTGATTGGGAGCTGAATGCCCGTGGTGATGGCGGTCCAGCCGGTGATGTTGTTCTGACCACCCCAATCGCCACCAGGGCCAGCAACGGCGCCGTTACGAGCGAACTGCCAGTTCAGGTTGTGACCGTAGCCAACATTGGCGAAGGGAACAAGGCTGATGGAGTCGGTGATGGCGATCGTGGTGCTCGCATTGAAGTCGAAGTACCAGGAGTCGTTCACATGGTCGTAATTCGCGCTGGAGGCGATGTCGATCGGGCCGAGAGCGGTGGCAAGGCCAAGACTGACTTCCCCACCATCGTTCATGGGGATATTGCGGTTGAGGCTGCCCATGTTGCGATAGTAGGTGTAACCCAGGCTCACCGTGGCAGGACCGAAGTCGTGCGCAATGGCGGCTCCAAGCTGAAGGCGCTGGAAGGAGGCGTCTGCGCCACCAGCCGGCATGAAATGATCCTGGTCACCTGCGAAGGTGCCGAACTGAGCATTCCAGTCGAGCGAGGTGTTGCCTGCGCCGTCTTCATTGGCACCACCGATCAGAAGGATTGAGCCTTCGACAGCGGAGCGGACCCAATGTTGTCCCATGTTAAGGCCACGCCAGATGTAGTTGGTATCATAGCCAAGGGAGGCTGTGATGCCGAGATCGTCATTCTCCGGGGCGGGAGCGATCGGGTTTTTAGGAGCGGGAGCGGTTCCGGCCACAACGGGAGTGGCGGCCAGTGCCAAGAACCCCAGCGTTTTCAGCAATGCATTCAATTTCATGGTCTGATTAGGTTGGTATTAGGTTGGTTGGTTTGAGGTCGGACACTCGCATGGATCATCCCAGTGTTGAGACACTGGAACAAAGTACGTGAGCCGTTCAGCAGTGAAAATAGCAGGGGCCGTAACGGCTGGAAAGCATTTTTTTGCTTTTTTGCCAGATTTACGACGGGCGCGGCATGAAACCAGCTTTGTAAGTTTCCTTTTGCCCGCAACCCGCCTTCTTGCGACACGGCAAGACGACTGCAAAAGGGATCCCAAAACACCGGCCCAAACGTCGTGAGGCATCAATCCACAAGCCTTGCGGGTGAGTGGGGCGGCGCGATCTTGAAAAACATCACCGAAACGCTGTTCGCTTGGAGAACGGGCATGAATATTCGTGATGCGAACTCGATTCAGCAAATCCCTGCGTTGCACCGCCCCGTGCTCATCGCCCATGGCACGGCGGATCGTGTGATTCCCTTCGAATGCGGGCGGCGGCTTTATGCGTCACTGCCCGCAGGCATCGAGAAGCGCTGGATTGAGATTCCCGGAGCCGATCATGACAACGTGCTGATCACTGACTTTCCGATCTACGCGGAGATGGCGGAATGGATGCTGAGGCACGTTCCAAATTGAATGCGACTCAAGCAGGCGGGTGACGCAGTTCCACGCCGCCGCAACTGGTGCAGGCGGTGATGTGGGTCTGAAATTCGGCACCACAACGCGGACAGACGGGCAGTTTGGAAGCAGCAGGCGGGTCGTAGTCGGTTTCGGCGATGTTTTCGCGGCGGAAGAAGGCTTGTAGCGCCTCGGCCTCGACGGGAATCGCCTCGTTTTGTGACCATCCAGGGATGTAGCGTGCCTCGCGCCAGCAGCGGCGGGCAGACTCAAGCCAGGTGTCGTCTTTGATGAGGCCGCGCCAGGCGAGCGGATGGGGCGGCTCTTCATCACCCGCAAGGCTGACGGCATCGGCGGCACGCATGGCGAGCTGTGGCAGGAAGGCGATGCCGAGCGCCCGCCAGCGGCGGTGGGGAATGCCGGGCTGCATGCCGCGTGTGACGCGGAGAAAGAGCCAGGACTGGGTGAACTGCAGGAGCAGCAGCACACCGGCAGCGGCGAGGACGATGAAGCCGTCGCCAAAGCGATGGTAGATCACGCTGATGATGCCGAAGCACCAGACGAACAGGATGCTGGCGAGCAGGCGCAGCGATTGCGTGCGCTTGGCGACGCTGGTGGCGGTTTGGGCGGCGGCTTTGGGATCGAGCGAGGCGCGGGCGTGTTTGAGGAAGGCGCTGTGACGTTGCTCGGGCGTCCATTCACGCCAGTCGGTGAGTCGCTGCGCCCAGAGTTGCGCCAGAGCGGGTGAGTTCAGACGCAGACGTGTGACGGCATCGAGATGCAGCGTGGATTCCTCGGCCTGCGGCGAAAGCCTGTCCCACGCGATGGAAATGCGCAGGCTGTCGGTCAAACGCACACGGAGCGAATCCTGCTCTGGCACGAACAACCAGGGCAGCGCGGAGGTGTGCGCTTGATGCGGGGGCAGGACGGAGAGCAGAAGCGGGGAGCCGCTGGCGATTTGCAATCGCGACCACGGTCGGATCACGCTCCAGCGCGATTTTTCCGCTCCTGCGGCCATCCATGCGGCGGAGGGCGCGAGGCGCAGGCACTCGATGAGATAAAGCAGTGCGAAGACCGCGAAAAGCGTCTGGCCGTCGGTCATGCGCTACGGTGATGCTGATTAATCGAGGTATGCTTCAATCCTACTCCTCCTCTTACTCCTGCTCCTCCTCGTGCCTTGGGAGAGGAAGAGTAGGAGCAGGAGTAAGAGGAGGAGTTGATCACCGCTTTTTGATTTGTTCAGCGTTTCCCTAGACTGCGGGCGGCGGCTGGCGCCCGCCGAAGAGTGAGCTGAACAGCTTTTTCAATCCGGCGAGCACGCCGATGACGATGAGGATCGCGCCTTTGCCCAGTTTGGCGAAAAACACGCCGAGCTTCGCAAACAGGCCCATCTTGGCCGCCGCAAAGGCTCCGGTGCCGGCGATGAGGGCGGTGAGGCCGTATTTCGCGACCTGGTCACCCTCGCGGAACTCGGCGTAGCGCTCGCCGTCGATGTAGCTGTAACCTGCGATGATCTGCTCGTATTGCGGCAGCAGCGCCTGCAACTCCTCGGGATCGCAGATGAGCTTGGCGCTCATCACGCCTTTGCGGCCGAGGAGCTTGGTGTTGTAGTTCACGGAGACGCCGCCGTCTGGGAGGGATTTCACACGCAGCGCCCACTCGAGGTTGTTGGTCTTGGTGTTGTAGCGCGGCGGCACGGCCCAGCCGTCGAGCACCAGTTCGGTCATGCCCATTTCCTTGCGCTGCTCGTTGGCGGCGGCCTGGCCTTCGCTCATGCTTTTGAGCAGCGCGTCGGCGTCGATCTGGTCCTTCTCATCGTCCTTCACATAGCCGGACTCTTCGAACTCGAAGAGAATCCAGTGGCCGATGCCCTCGGTGGTGAGGACGCCGAGCTCCATGTCGGAAGGCGGGTTGCCGAAGAACTGCTTCAGCTTGCGGGCTCCATCGCCCTCGGTGAAGCGGTAACCGTTGGGGATGAAGATCTGCGCCTTGTCGCCGAGCTTGCCGGTGCCTTTGCGGGTCCAGCCGAAGGACTCGACCTCGGCCAGGACTTTTTTCATCTCCGCCTCCTGCTGCTCCTTGGTGGGCTGGGCCGGAGCACCGGCGGGAGCGGGCTGCTGGGCGATGACGGTGGAAAAAACTGCCAGACAGGCCAGCAGCACGACAGGTAAGGTGAAGGAGCGCTTCATGCGGCAGCAGTGTGGCGGTGAGAGCTTGCGCACGTCAAGGCATGGTTTTGTGCGGATTCGTGTTTGGCAGCCTGCGGCGGCTGCGGCATGGTTGTTGCGTTATCAAGCTGTCCCATGTCTGATCCGAACGCCGTCACCTCGAACGCACCACGCCGCAGATCAGGTTGTCTCACGATGCTGCTGCTGACGTTTCTGGCGGCGCTGATCATCGGCGGAATCGTGGTGTGGAAGGTCGTGGACTCAGGCTTCGGCATGAAGTGGCTGGCGGAGAATTTTCAGAAGCAGACGATCACCGAGGCGTTTCGGGAGAACATCAAACGCATCACCTCGACGAACGGGGACGTGCTGGAGCTGGCGGTGCTGGACACGGAGGAGACGATCACGCGCTTCGACTCCAAGACGCTCTTCGATGTGGTTTACCTCGGCACCACGGAGTCGGAAATCCGCGCCATGGTGGTGTATCGCTATCATTTGAAGCTGTCGGAGGACTGGCGGCTGAATGTGGAAAACGGGCGCTGTGTGGTCGTGGCCCCGGCCGTGCGTCCTTCACAGCCGCCGGCGATCCGCACCGAGACAGTGGAGAAAAAGTCAGCGGCGGGCTGGCTGCGCTTCAACGCGGTGGAAAATCTGACCGAGCTGGAAAAGGGCATGACGGCGGTGCTGGAGCGTCGCGCGACCGCGCCGGGGAAAATCCGCACCGTGCGCGAGGCGGCGCGGCAGTCGGTGGCGAAGTTTGTGCAGCAGTGGGTGCTCAAGGAGCAAAAAAATTACGAGCAGGGAGGCATTCGCGAGATCGTGGTGATTTTTCCTGATGAGCCCGCGGCACAGGATGCAGCACAGGCGTCGAAACTGCCGCCGACGCTGAGCTTGGAAGTGAAAGCGGACTGACGCGGCTCAAAAGGGCTGCCAGCCGGCTAAAGCTGTCCGCCCGCCGGCTCGTAGAGCAGCAGGTTGGCGTCGAAAGTCACAAATTCGAGAGCGCCTGGCAGCGCCGCAGGCTCCAGGCTGGTGAGGCGGAAGACTTTGCCCTTCCACAATCCCGTCTGGCCGATGGTGCCGTTGATCAGATTTTCGATGGTCGCCCGCTTGTCTCCCGGCACCACGAAGTTCGCGCCCCCCATCGTGGCGCAGACGCCGATGGAGACGATTTCCTGGGCGTTGCGCTGGCGGGTGACTTTTTGGAGCACATCTTGGTGATAACTGGCATACCAGCCGATCAAGACACCGCTGAGGACGCCGAGCAGGGCGATGACAACCAGCACCTCAACCAAGGAAAAGCCCCCGGCCTGTTTGGGTGGGACAGGGAAAATGAGCGGGGGTTGGGGGTGAATGCGCAACACAGGTCTATAATTACCATAAGTAGCCAACTGACGCAATCTCTCGTTATGCTGTAAGCCAGAGTGCGGCTAAAAAACTCACACATGATTTCCACCGTCATTGAACACCTTTCCCCGCGCAGCCGTGCTGCGGTGGACTCTGCTGGCTACCGGGTCAGGCGCTGGGCCGCTGCCCGCGAGGTGCTGGGCCACCGTTTGCTCAAGCAGCGTCTTCCGGTTGTGCTGGGCGATTTTTTGGAGAAATGGGGCGCTGGCCTGCCGCAGGAGACCGTGCCGGCTCTGGAATGGCGTTTGAATTTTGGCCTGACGCAGGACCAGATCTGGCTGCTAGGCGGCCCGAATGATCTGCCGGACCTGCCGTTGGAGCGCGCCTTGCTCCATCTGCCCGCTCTGCGGGGTTTTTGGCGGCAGGAACTGCGGCAGCATCATTTTGATGAACTTCGGGCCATCGTGCCGCAGGCGTGGCTGATGGACGAGGCTGCTGTGCCGCCGGGAGCGGTGATTCACGGCCTGGGGATCACCGCCTGGGAAGAATGGAAGATGCTGAAAGACCGAAAGACCGCGCCGGCGGTGAGAGAGCGCTTTTTGATGGAGCAACTCGCGGCAGAGATTCAGTTCCAGGCTGTTTATGGAAGCGATGACCATGGGCGGGTTGTTTTGCGTACTATTGAAGCGTCACCTTGACGTGCGACACGCTTCCGTGCGACAGTCACCTATCTCATTCAAATCATGGCACGCGGCTCCAACGTCACTCTCTGCTCCTTCTGCGGCAAAAGCCATGCGGAGGTGAAAAAGCTCATCGCCGGGCCGGGCGTGTACATTTGCGACAACTGCATCCACGTCTGCAAAAACATCCTCGACAAGGAAGCTGCGAACGACCTGGACGGCGGCAGCCCCGCGCTGCTGGTGCCGCGTCCGGCGGACATCGCCGCGCTGCTGGACCAGCATGTCATCGGCCAGCCGCACGCGAAGAAGGTGCTCAGCGTGGCGGTGCATAATCATTACAAGCGCATCCTGCATTCCCAGCAGCAGGCCGCCCGCCAAGGCACTGCGCAGAAGAAAATCACCTCTGCATTGCCCGATCCGCACGATGTCGAGATCGAAAAGAGCAATGTCCTGCTCCTCGGCCCCACCGGCTGCGGCAAGACGCTGCTGGCCAAGACGCTGGCGCGCATCCTCAACGTGCCCTTCAGCATCGCCGATGCCACCACGCTCACGGAGGCCGGTTACGTTGGCGAAGATGTGGAAAACATCGTCCTGCGCCTGCTTCAGGCCGCCGATTACGATGTGGCGCGGGCGGAGATCGGCATCATTTACATCGACGAGATCGACAAGATCGGCCGCAAGACCGAGAACGTCAGCATCACGCGTGATGTCTCGGGCGAAGGCGTGCAGCAGGNNTCCTCTTCATCTGCGGCGGGGCCTTCGTGGGCCTCGACAAAATCGTCGAGCGCCGCCGTGGCCGCAAGACGATGGGCTTTGTCGGCTCACATGAGGTGCCGGCCATCGAAGCCGCCAAAATCCGTCAGGGCGTGGAGCCGGAAGACCTGCTGTCGTTTGGTTTGATCCCCGAGTTCATCGGCCGACTGCCCGTGGTCTGCGCCTTGGAGGCGCTGACCGAGCAAGAGCTCATGCGGGTGCTTACCGAGCCGAAAAACGCCCTCATCAAGCAGTACGCCAAGCTCATGAACATGGACGGCGTGGAGCTCTCCATCACCCGCGACGCCATGCTCGCCATGTCGAAGGAGGCCGTGTCACGCGGTACCGGCGCGCGCGGCCTGCGCAGCATCTTTGAGCGCATCATGCTCGACGTCATGTATGACGTGCCGAGCCGGCTGGACGTACGCGGCGTCACCATCAACGAAGGCGTCGTCAAAGGCGAGCGCGCCCCGCTGATGCGCAAGCGCATCGAGCGCAAGGCGGCCTGATCAGGATTGCGGAGCGTTTTTGTTACAAAGCCGGAGAGAAAATTCTTCTGGAGCATTGTCGCGCAATCGCGCCATAATGCGCCCGTCCCTTCCATGAGCACCCGCATCTCCTCCCGCCGTCATTTCATTCAGAAGATCGCCACCGCCGCTGCTGCCGCCGCCGGTTCACGCCACGTCATCGCGGCAGACAAGGAGCCGCCCTTCAAGATCTCCCTGGCCGAATGGTCGCTGAACAAGGGCATCTTTGGCAAAGGCAACGCGGAGCGGCATGAGCACCTCGATTTCGCCAAAATCGCCCGCAGCCTCGGCATCGACGGCGTCGAGTATGTGAACCAGATGTTCTTCGAAAAAGCCACGGACGCCGCTTATCTCGGCGAGATGAAAAAACGCCAGGAAGGCGAGGGCGTGAAGGGGCTGCTCATCATGTGCGACCGCGAGGGCAATCTCGGCGATCCCGATGAGGACAAACGCTCCAAGACCGTCGAGAACCATCTCAAGTGGCTCGATGCCGCCGCCACGCTCGGCTGCCACAGCATCCGCGTGAACGCCGCCAGTGATCCGAAGCTGACATGGGACGAGCAGATGAAGCTCGCCGCCGACGGACTGCACCGTCTCTGCGTCGAAGGCGACAAGCGCGGCCTGTTCGTCGTCGTGGAAAATCACGGCGGCCTTTCCAGCAACGGCCTCTGGCTCACCGGCGTCATGAAAGCCGCCGATCACGCCCGCGTCGGCATCCTGCCTGATTTCGGCAACTTCTACACCGACCGCAACAAAGGCGAGCTCTACAACCCCTACAAAGGCCTGCGCGAGTTCATGCCATGGGTGAAGCAGGGCATGAGCGCCAAGGCTTATGACTGGGACACCGGTGCCGGCAAGTTCTACACCGAGGATCGCCGCGAAGGCCGCGAGATGACCCTCGATTTCCAGCGCCTCATCGACATCGTCGTCAAAGCCGGTTACAAAGGCTACATCGGCATCGAGTACGAGGGCGACAAGCACCCCGAGATCGAAGGCATCAAACGCACCAAGCAGGCGCTTGATGAGATCGCGTCCATGCTTTGATTTTCCAACCGCCACTCAACTCAAACACACATCCTCATGCCTACCGACGACACTCCCATCGCCTCCGCCCCGGCGGAAACCGTTCTTTGGAGCGGCCACACCTCCCAGTTGGTTCACTTCTGGTATTACTTGTTCTGCATCGTGATCGCCGTTGGCATCGCCTTTGCCGCCACCATCCCGGCGCTGTTCACCGGCGGTCTGGCCTATCTCGCGCTCATCATCCCGCTGCTGATGTGGCTGATCCGCTGGTGGGTCACCAAATGCACTTTCTATGAGCTGACCAGCCAGCGCCTGCGCATTCGCACCGGCATTCTGAACAAGAAGGTGGACGAGCTGGAGCTCTTCCGTGTGAAGGACTACAGCATGGAGCAGCCCTTCCTGCTGCGCCTGGTCGGCCTGGGAAATGTCTCCATGGTCAGCTCCGACGCCTCTCATCCCAGTGTCGCCCTCCGCGCCATACCCGGCGTCGAGGACGTGCGCGAAAAACTCCGCACCGCCGTCCAGGCCGAGCGCGACCGCCGTCGTGTCCGCGAGCTCGATGTGGACGGCAGCAGCGAGTCGCTGAGTTAAGGAGCGAGTTTTTCCTCGCTCACGACACTGGCCTTGCCGTCCTTGGTTTCGATGCGCAGCTTCATGCGCCCGAACTCTTTTTTGTAGCTCCAGCCGACCTCGGCTTCCCAGGAGGTCGTGCTGGTTTGCTGGAGTTTGCGGAGCTGGAGCACGAAGGCGGCGAGGCGTGTGTCGGGATCGGCGATGGTGTGGTCGGGATCGATGTCCTTGAGCTTCTGGGCGTTGACAAATTTCAGCTTCAGATCGGCGAAACGGGCGGTGAAGGCATCGCTGGCAGGCGTCATGCCATCACGATTGATCTCGCCGAGCACGATGGCGTGGCTTTTGGCAACGCCGGGGTTCAGATCTGGCAGCTTGCTGATGAGATGACGCACGGCGGCCTCCCCGGCCTCGCATTCATAAAGATTCAGCGGCAGAGGAGCCTTGTCTGAGGAGTCGCAGGCGGCGAGACCGAGGCAGAGGCTGGTGAGAAGGACGAGGCGGCGTGTCATGTTTGTGTTCATGGCATGGAATACGCAGCTTGGCAATGCGGCGCCGCTCTCCATGATCGCGTCATGTTCGACATCCGCGAAAAACCCAACATGGTCGATAGCGCCTTCCTCATCGGCGCTTACTTTGACCGCCGCCACAAGCAGGAGGCCTTCGACTTGCTCGAAGAGCTGAGTGAACTGGTGGCAACACTGGGTATCAACATCATCGGCAAGGAACTCGTCTTTGCGCGTGAGCACACGGCCCGCTACCTGATTGGCAGTGGCAAGGCGGAGGAGTTGATGAAGCAGGCGAAGGACATCGGCGCTGACTGCATCGTCTGGGACAACGAACTCAGCCCAGGACAGCAGCGGGCGTGGGAAAGCGAGGGCAACATCTGCGTGATCGACCGCCACGAGGTCATTCTCGACATCTTCAACATGCGGGCGAAGACGCGTGAGGCACGGCTGCAGGTGGAACTGGCGCGGATGGAGTATTCCATCCCACGTCTGACTCGAATGTGGGCGCATCTTGACCGCCAGGGCGGTGGTGCTGGTGGCGGCGTGGGTGGGGCCGGTGCAGCGCGTGGTGAAGGTGAAACCCAGCTCGAAGTGGACCGCCGACTCGCCAGCAAGCGCCTCGACAAGCTCCGCGCCGATCTCGAAGACGTGAAAAAGCAGCGCGACACGATGCGCAAGGACCGCACACGCGTCTTTGTGCCGCATGTGGCCATCGTCGGCTACACGAACGCGGGCAAGTCCTCGCTGCTGAACAAGCTCACCGCCGCCGATGCCTATGTGGAGAACAAG
Organism: Verrucomicrobiales bacterium; assembly: GCA_003506995.1. Lineage (GTDB taxonomy): Bacteria > Verrucomicrobiota > Verrucomicrobiia > Verrucomicrobiales > Verrucomicrobiaceae > Prosthecobacter. The sequence goes on along the minus strand of DNXB01000307.1, from coordinate 606 downwards.
CTCTTTGCCACGCTCGACACCACCACCCGCCGCATCTGGATCGAAGGGGCGGGGCAGGTGGTCATTTCCGATACGGTCGGCTTCATTCGCGACCTTCCTCCCACGCTCATCGCGGCCTTCCGGGCTACGCTCGAAGAAACCGTGCAGGCCGATCTGCTGCTGCACGTGGTCGACGCCGGCGACCCTGATCGTGATGCGCAGATTGCCGCAGTCAATGCGGTACTGGCAGAAATCGGTGCTGATCAAGTGCCGCAGATCATGGTGTTCAATAAAATTGATACCACAGTACTACCGGCGCGGGCAGAGCGGGACGAGTATGCTAGAATTTCGCGAGTTTGGTTAAGTGCGCTGACCGGTGATGGTGTAGACCTGCTGCGCACTGCCATCCATGAATATGCGCTGGACGCGCGCAGTCCAAGCGAACCCGCAGCAGCCTGATTTTTTTGCCTGACCCCATGACTGAATCCTCCCCGACTATCCGTGATCGCCTGAAGAACGGCCTTGCCAGAATGCTGGCGCCGCTGCTGTCCTTGAACGACCCGCAATGGGGAAGACGTCCCGGCGGCGGTAATCAGGGGCCGCCTGACCTCGATGAAATCTGGCGCA
>DNXB01000146.1 GCA_003506995.1 Verrucomicrobiales bacterium | reverse complement strand
GCATGAAATGGAAGCTGATTTTTCCGCCGCTTATGTTGCTGGCACTGGTCGCTGGTTTGGTGATGACCCAGACGAGCGGAGAAGCGGTGAAGCCTCAGATATTGATCAAGCCGGAGTTCCCGAAACCGGTCTTCATGTCCGGCCCATGGGCCTGCAACCTGCCGCATTTGGAGAAGGCGGACGCCAGCAAGGTCATCAAGCAGTTTTATGCCCCGGCGGGCACGAGCATGGTTTCGGTGGGCAAGGCTGTGACTGCCTCCGCCGCGCCTTTGGAGGATTCATCGCTGCCGTTTTTGACGGATGGCGACAATTCTTCGGATCGTGGCACCGTGCTGGTGCTGCCGCAGGGAAAGCAGTGGGTGCAGATCGATCTGGGACAGTCGATGAAGGTGCAGAAGATTCATGTCTGGCATGCGCAGAGCCAGTTGGCAGACGCGTATCTGGATCTGGTCATCCAGGTGAGCGAGGAAGCGGCATTCCGGGAGAATGTGGTCATATTGTTCAATGCTGACTTCGATAGCTCACTTGGTCTGGGCAAAGGCGGCGATCCGGCATATGTGGAGACAAATTATGGCCGGGTGATTGAGGGCGGCGGCGTTCGCGCACGGCATGTGCGGCTGTGGAGCGCAGGCTCTTACAACAATGGCTTCGTTCGTTTCGCCGAAGTGGCGGTCTATGCCTCGCCATTGGAGTGAATCCGTGTTTACCCGCCGGCTTCACGAATTCACGCGGTTGGAAATCGCCGCTTCTTATTACTTCGCCGCCAGCGCCTTCTTCCACTCCGCCGGAGCGCCGGGGAGCGTTTCGGCGAGGATGCGGCGGATGTGGGCGCGTTCGATGTCTCCAAGGTAATCGAAGCTGCCAGTGGTGTCCTTGCCTTCGAGGACGGTCCACAGACGATTGAGCACGGTTTGCTTCAACGGGGCGGTGAGGTGCTGGAAGGTGAGGGAATAGACCATGTAGCTGCAGCGGAGCTTGAAGAGGCGGTTGAGGAGCTGGAAGTCCTTCAGGCTGCGGCCGTCGCTGCTTTGCGGGGCGCGTTTGGTGAAGGCGGTCTGGAAGGCGGGATCGCCCTCGATGCCGCCTTCGGGAAGCGCGGCCTCGTCTTTGAAGAGCAGGGCCTCGACGACATCCTCGGCGCAGTGGTCGATGATGCGGCGGGCGGTGCCGACAGGCTCCCTTTCCACTTTCTCTCCCAGTTCGCGCCGAAGGCTGGTTTGCATGTGCATGGCGCGCAGGGAGGTGTGATTGGCCTTGGTGAGGATGTTTTGCACGCTGGTCTGATGCTCCAGCACCATGAGGGCGATGATGTCGCTGGTTTTGCGCGGGTAGGGAGTGGTGTCGAAAAATTTGGCGAGGTTGGTGATGTTGGCGCCCTTCTCGAAATCAATGTCGATGGACTGGTCGTTTTTCTCGGTGGCAGTGACATTGCCACGATGCAGGTCGCTGCCGTGCCTGCCGGTGACGTACCAGCCGCCCCAGCGGTCGCTGAAAGGCGTGGTGGTATCGACCACGGTGCTGCCCTGGCTCATGATGGGATGGCCTTCGGGACCGGGATAAACGGAGCGCACGATGACGCCGGGCACTTCGGGGGTGAAGGGGCCGCCATGGCAGCTCAGGCAACTGTTGTCCCGCTGGAAGTGCAGCGGCTTCTGTGGTTCTTCATACGGATCGAGCAGGTAGAAGATGGGGCCGAGCTTTGGATCGATGGTGGACACCTCAATGGCTCCGCCAATGCAGTAGCCGACGTAGGCGTTGTCGCCGAAGTAAACGACGCGCGGTGTTTGCGGGCTGATGCGGTCGTTTTGCTTGCTGGTCTTCGAGAAGACCATGGTCTGCGACTCCGGCGGGATGTCGAAGTGCTTCATCACATCGCGCAGCACGGTCCAGGCGTCCGTGCGGTCGATTTTGACCTTCCCGGCGGCCATGAGACGTTGCAGGCGCTGGGCGGCGTCGTTGGGCTCGGTGTCGGAGTAGCGGATGGGGGCGTTTTCGTACTCGTCTTCGGCTTGGAGCGCCGAGGGGAGGAGGAATGACGAAATCAGAAGGACGAATGACGAATGAATGACGAAGTCCGAAACCCGAATGGATTTCGTCCGTGAGGAAGAGATGAGTCGAGAGTGCATTTCTGGAGATTCGGTATTCATCATTCTGGTTTCGTCATTTCTGCGGCAGCAGAATGCGGTTCAAGCGCGCACCATCGACACCTGCGACGAGGTCGCGCAGCGTGTGGCGGTCGAGGGTTTCGTAAAAGGCGTTCACGGCCTGGGCGAGGGCGCCTTTGAGGCGGCAGGAGCCGTTGATGGGGCAGGTGTTGTGCTGCTGGTCGAAGCACTCGACGATGAAGGGCGTGTCCTCGGTGCGGCGCACGACCATGCCGATGCGGATGTCCTCCGGCTGCATGCCCAGCGCGATGCCGCCGCCACGGCCACGGCGGGTTTCGAGATAGCCGAGCTTGGCGAGGTAGTTCACCACCTTCACCAGATGGTGGCGTGAGATGTCGTAGGCCTCGGCGACCTCGCTGAGGGAAAAGGACTCGCCCTTCAGCGCGGCAAACATGAGCACCCGCAGGGAGTAGTCGGTGAAAAGACTGAGTTTCATCCCCCGGTTTACGAGGCAGCGGGGTTAAACTTGCACGCGGCGTGCATGTTTAAGCGTACATGCCAAAAGCGGCACAGTGGGAGGCAGGATCGGCGCAACGCGGGCATGAAAAAGCCCGGAGGCGCGTCTCCGGGCTCCGAGCGGCAGGACTGGGCCGCGCTTAGTGCGAGCAGGTCTTGCAGTCAGCGGCTTTCTTGGCGCAGCAGGGCTTGGAGCAGCCGACGGGGCAGGATTTCTTCTGGGGGGCGAGCGGGCAGTTGCCGCAACTGCTGAGGGTGAGTGCCGAGGCCACAAGGGCGAGGGTAAGGAGTGCTTTCATGGGTGTGTGGTGTTGGATGGCTGACGCGGGCGGAGAGCCTGCGCATAGTGGTGAGAGCATGTTCCACTCCCGGTATTCCACGCAATCTTAAAATCAGGGCATGAAAAAGCCCGGAGGGGTCACCTCCGGGCTTCACGGGTGAATTCAATCACCGCAGGATAAACTAGCTCTTCTCGACGGTCTCAGCATAGCCGTGCTTGGAGATGACAGCGGTCACGTTCTTGCCAACCAGCTTCTCGATGTCATCAGCATTCTTGGTTTTGGCGGTCACCTTGGTGGTGATTTCCTTGCCATCGGCTTCGATCACGATGGATTTGGTGTCTTTGTCAAAGGACTTGAGTTTGCCCTTGGAGGTGGTGGTGACGCCGCAGCCTGCGAAGGCGGAGACGGAAAGGCCGAGGACGGCGAGGGTGGTGAGGATGGATTTCATGTTTGGTTTGGGTGTGGTTAGCTTTCCGTCAGGGAACTGACCGGGCGGATTTGCACCTATTCAAAACGATTGAGGCGGGGCCTGGCAATCAAAATTTTTGTGGGGGGCGGCAAAAAGACTCGTCACAACGGCCCGGACTGTGCCACGCTACCCCGATGAAATCCCGTGTCTCCACTCTCCTGTACGGCCTGTTTTGGGCGTGTGCCGCGCCTTGTCTGGCCCACCCGCTGCCAGATGTGCCAGTGCGGGCGGATTTCGCCCAGGACGGGGGCTGGACTCTTCAGGTGGAGGTGGACCCGCGCTGTTTTGAGGAAGACCCAAACGTGGCGCTCTCAGTGACGAACGCCGATCTGGCCCTTTTCACGGCGGAGCGCAAAGAGCAGCTCAAAACCGCCGCCCGCGACTATGTGAAGCGCGTGGTCGAGATCGTGCTTGATCCGGCGGCTCCCGTGAACCCCGAGTTCGTCTTTGGGTTCACCACACATGAAAACGCGCCGCTGAAAACGCCGGAAGATGTCGTGGTGCTGACAGGAACGTGGAAAACCAAGGTGCCCGCCGGGACGACGGGTTATTCCATCAAGGCTCTGCAGACTGGGGAGTTGAGCGTGTTGTATCACAACACCGCCCTCGGCAAAAAGCTGGACCGCTTCCAGATCCTGTTTCCGGGGGAATCCAGCTACGTCCTGGACCTGAAGACCTTCACGCCGCGCACTGCGGCCCCGCCGCCGATCACGGCGGACACGCCGCAGGACAACGCCGAGGCGCTGCCTGCCATGGACTGCCCGATGTGCGAGGCGGTTTCTGGCGGCGGCTACCTGCTGCCAGCCGTCGCCTCGGTGGCCGGGATCGTGTTTCTCGTCACCTGGCTGCGAAAGAAGCGGGCTTGAGCCAGATGGCGAACTTCCATTTGCGCCGCCTGCTCGTCCGCGTAAAGGCCGCCGCGTGAATCAGGCATTTGTATTGGGCGCAGGCATGGGTGAACGGCTTCGGCCGCTGACGGAACAGCTTCCGAAACCGCTCGTGCCCGTGTTTCACCGGCCGCTGATCACCTACGCTTTCGATCATCTCATCGCCTCCGGCGTTTCGCGGTTCGTGGTGAACACGCATCACCTGCCCGAGGCCTATGCGCAGGCATTCCCAGATCAAAATTATCGCGGAACGCCTATCCAGTTCCGCAATGAGAGCCCCGTGCGGCTCGAAACCGCCGGCGGCATCGCCAATGTGCGCGATCTGCTCGGAAACGAACCCTTCCTCGTCTATAACGGCGACATCCTGACCGACCTGCCGCTGAAGCCGCTGCTCACCGAGCACCGCGAGAACGGCAATCTCGTCACCCTGGTGCTGCGCAGCCACGGTCCTTCCCTGCACATCGCGTTTGATCCCCGGAGTGGCCGTGTGACGGACATCCGCAACAAGCTCGGCACTGGCGACGAGGGCAAATACCTCTTCACCGGCATCTATGCCTGCGATCCGGCCACCCATGACTGGATCACGCCCGGCAAGGTCGAGTCCGTCATCCCCATCTTCCTCAACATGATCCGCGAAGGGGCCAAAATCGGCGCCGTGGTCATCGACGAGGGCAGTTGGTGGGATCTCGGCAGCCGCACGGCTTATCTGGCCGCGCATTCGGCTCTGAACGGCATGTATGGCCCGGCCATTGACCCTGCGGCCCAGATCGAAGACGGGGCCGTGTTGCGCGGCATCAACGTCGTCGGAGCCGGGGCGGTGATTGAAGGCGGCGCACAACTGGAAGACACCATCGTCTGGACCGGCGGTCGCGTCGTGCGCGGCGCTCAATTGAAACGCTGCATCGTCCGTGGCGGCATCACCGCCGCCGGCATCGTGGAGGACGCGGACTTCTAGCTGGCAGAGTTTTCAAGTTTCAGGTTTCAAGTTGTGCCGGAACGTGACCTCCATGAGATTTTCCAGCTTGGAACTTTGAACCTGAAACTTTGAACCGACGAAAATGCTCCCCGAACACGAGGCACTGCTCATTCTCACCCGCGAACAGTTCCCCGAACTGAACGGCACCCCGTGCGAGGTCGAGGTGATCCTGAAAGGCGCCTCGGACCGCCATTTCTACCGCCTGAACTGGCAGGAGGACCGCCAGCCGATGGTGCTGATGGTTTACACCCTGTCCCGGCGCGACAATCCGAAATTCGTTCCCGCCACCCACCGCCTGAGAAAAATCGGCGCGCATGTGCCGCAGGTCTTCGCCTTTGACGAGCAGCGCCTCTGCGTGTGGCTGGAAGATTTGGGCCGCGTCGATCTGCAATCCCTCAACGACGAGCCCTGGAGCCACCGCAGCCCGCTTTACGAGGCCACATTGCGCGAGGCGGCCAAGTTTCATGGGGTGGATGAAAATTCCCTCTCCCCGGCCGATCTCGACGAGCTGGAACCCGCCTTCGACGAGGCGCTCTACGAATGGGAGCAGAACTACTTTCTCGATCACTTCGTCGGCGGGCACCTGGGCCGCGAGTTCGGCCATGCCGAATACAGCGCCGCTCACGACACGCTCAAACAGCTCCGCCTCAGCCTCGCCAAGCTGCCGCGCTGCCTGGTTCATCGCGATTTCCAAAGTCAGAACGTGCTCGTCCGTGGCGAGGACGTCTGGCTGGTCGATTACCAAGGATTGCGCCTCGGCCGCGCCGAGTACGATCTGGCTTCGTTGCTGTATGATCCGTATGTGAACCTTTCACGCACCGAGCGTTCGGAACTGCTGCGCTACTACGCCGCTCATCGCGGCCTCGATTTGAACGAGCTGCGGGAGGTCTTCTACCTCTGCGCCGCCCAGCGTCTCATGCAGGCTCTCGGCGCTTATGCCAATCTCAGCCGCAACCTCGGCAAGCCGCACTACCTGCAGCACATCCCCGCCGCCGTGGCGAACCTCAACGAGGTCTGCCAGGAAGGGCGGAGTTTGAGCGAGCTGCGGGCGTTTTTTGAGGGCGGATTTTGACGATGAAGCTCAGTCCGCGCCTTTGAGCGCCGCCTCAATCACCTTCGCCACCTGCTGGCCCATGAGCGTGTAGCCTTGGGAGTTGAAATGAACGTCCTGCGGATTGGCGATGCCTTCGAGCTGTGGTGAGAGAAAGGCGTGCAGGTCGTTGATGGCGACGCCATGCTTTTGCATCACACGCGTGGCAATTTCGTTCTTCTCGGCGATCTGCGTGACGATTTCAGGGCCGTCCTTGGTGTCGGCGGGCACGGGCGTGGTGGTGGCGAAAACGAGCTTCGCGCCGGTTTGCTTCATGCGGGCGATGAGCGTCTCCAAACGCTGCTCGTAGTCCGCCGCCGGTGTTTTGCGGTCGTGGATGCCGAAGTTGAAGTGAATCACGTCCCATTTGCCGTCGCCAAGCCAGATCTCGATCTTCTTCACGCCATTGGCCGTGGGGCCGCAGTTTTCGGGCGCACGATGCACGTTGGCTTTACCGGCCATGGCCTTGCGCACGTCCTGCGTGTAGCCGCGTGAGATGGAATCGCCAATCAAGAGCACACGCGGCAGCTTGGGATCATCTTGGACGAAATCCCAGGCGTTGGAGCGGCCCGCGATCTTCTCCTTTTTGTGGATCGGGAGGTAGAAGCCATTGCCCAGATTCTGCTCCAGCACGGTTTCCCATGCCTGCTGGTCTGCGGGCAGCGTCGCCTTCCAAGCCTGGTATTTCTCATCGACCGCCTTGTCATCCGCCGCCTTTTTCGCGGCGGCCTCCGCGGCGTTTGTGGGTTCATTCTGAGTTTTGACCTGGGCGTATGAAAAGCCGATGAAGGCAAAGAGGAGGAACAGCGGCTTCATGCTTATTTTTTCGGCAGGTGTTCGGCGATGACGGCGGAGACCTTCTCGGCGAGGTAACGGGAGCCCTCCGGCGTGTAATGCACGTTCGCAGGAAGCTGCGCCCCAGGCTTGGCGAGCGCGTGGGCGCGCAGATCGTCGGTGGGAACGCCGGCGGCGGTCATCACGCGGGCGGCGGCCTCGTTGTATTTCACCTCATCGCTCTCAATGCGGCCGTCGCTGCCGGCAGGCACGGGCGTGGTGTTGCACCAGATGAGCTTCGCTCCGGTGGCCTGCATCGTTTTGACGAGTTCGGCGAGGTTCTTCTCATAATCGGCCAGCGCCACCTGCGGATGCGAGCCTTCGGCCTTCGGATCGGCGCGTTTCGATGGGTCTTCCTGGATGTATTTCAGATCGTGCAGGCCCCAGTTGAAGTGAATCACGTCCCACTTCGACTCGCCGAGCCAGGCTTTGATGTTTTTGAGGCCGTTCGTCGTCGGACCGCCGTTGGTGGGGATGCGGTGGACGTTCGCCTTGCCCTTGAGCAGCTCGCGCACGTCGAGCGTGTAGCCCATCGAGATCGAGTCGCCGATGAGCAGCACACGCGGCAGTCCGGCCACGTCCTCGACCTTCACCAGCGAGGGATTGGGTTTGCGCTCGCGTTTGACGGGCTTTTTGGGCGTTTCGGCGAGAGCGACGGCTGTGGTGAGCAGGGCAAGGAGCAGGATGGCTTTCATGAGGCGGGATTAAACGTCGGACTGTCGCCGGAATATCGCGAAAGAAAGCGCGCTTGACCTTGGATGGCCGTTTTCGCTAACCTCGTGCTTATGTTGTCTTCAAATCTGCTGCTGGCGGGCGTTTTGACGCCGTTGCTGCTGACGGCGCAAACGGCGGTGACAGTTCCGCCGGAATGGCCGCCATGGCAGGCGAAGCTGGCAGATCCCGCCTGCCGCCAGAGCCTGGAGCAGGCGAACGATGTGAGCACGGCCTTGCAGGAGCTGGAGGTTTCGCCCTTTGATCATGCCGCGTTCTATGACTGGCTGCACGCACAGGCCAAACCACCGCAGCAGCACCTAATCGAGTGTCTGCTGCTCGCGCATCTCGCGCGTGAGCTGCAACGGTCCGAGACGGAGATCAGCGCGGCGGATGATCTGGTGCTGCAAGCAGCGCCGCACCTCCCGCAGGGCTGGTTTGGCCGCGCGGAGCAGTATGTGGCGGCCACGCAAAAGGAATCCGCCGCATGGGCGGCGGAGGCGGCGGTGCAGGGCATGCGGCGTGTGGATCTGGCGTCCGCGCAATGGCCGCGGCAGTTGCAGGCGTATCGCGGGGTGGACTGGCTGGCGCATGCGGTGCAGTCGAATCATCTCACCGAATGGGTGAAGGCCGTTGCTGCCGCATTGGAAAATGCGCCACAGGGCACGGCGCGTCCCGATGCGTGCCGTCTCGTGCTCGCCATCCTGCGCCACGATGCCATGCGCCGGGAGCCGCTGCTCGGCCAGATTTTGCTGGAGGCCGTGCAAACCGCGCAGCCGCAGCTTGTGCTCGGTGATCCGGCGAATTTCGCCGTGGTGCTGCGTGATCTGCAAGCCGCCGGCCAGCCCGCGTTGGCGCGTCGCGTCGCACGGCTGCTGGTGCTCGCTCCGGTGCCAAAGGACGCAGTGTCAGGTGCTGGCGGGGTGGATTTGCTGTCGATCACGTTCGGACTGCGCAGCGGCTTCAGCGAGCTGCTCGGCCTGTGGGAGGACACCACGACGCCGCATCAGCCCACGACGCAGGCGCGGCAGATTTTGCACGCGGCGCTGGGGGATGAGCCCGCCTTTGCCGAGACCTGCCTGCAAGCGGCGCAGACGCAGCCGTGGAATGAAAATCTCGTCACCCATGCGCTGCTGGCGCTGGCCCTGAACGGCGGTGTGAGTGAGGAGCAGATGAGGCTGGCGGCCAATCTCAGCGTGGAGAGCCGGGCCCGCGTGGCACTGCGCCTCGCGGCCTTCGCGCCGCCGGGCAGCCACCCGCAGAGCACCTCAGGCCCGTGGCTGGAGGAGCTGGCGCTGAGTCTTGTCACAAAAATGCGGCACACGACGGAGCGTGGTTCATTCGAGAGCCTGCTCAACTGCTTGGAGCACCTGCAACGCGGTGGTGAGCAGGCGCGTCTCACGCGTTTGCTTGAAGCGGCGCGCAACACGACACCACGGCTCGATGATCTCGATCACTGGGAGCGCCACGCGCAGCTCGTTCTGCGGCAGAAGAATCTCGCTCTCACGCGGACGCTCGCCACGGCCTGGGGCGGCGCGTTGGATCAAACCTCGCAACAAAAGACGCACCTGCTGCCGCTGGCGCGCACGGCCATCCTCGCGGGCAAAAATGGCGGCGTTGAGTTTGCCATGATGGCGCTGACGCTGTGGGAGCGGCATCACGCGGAGATGAGCAGCACCGCGCTGCCGCCGCCGGGCGAGGCGGCCCGCGTGGGCGAGGCATTGATGGCCTGCGATTATCTGGAAGGCTTCAACCGCTTCGTCACCGGCCTGGAACACCTGCAAAAACACCGCGTCACCTCGCTCTACACGCAGATGACAGGCGAGCTCGCCGCGCTGCGTGATTTGATCGAGGGCAAGGGTGATCTGGTGCCGGTCGTCGAGGCATGGGTGCGTCCGCCTGCGGCGGCGGACGAGGCCGTGACCGTGCAATGGCAGTTTGTGCTGCCGGAACTCGGCTCCTCGCCCGACCGCGCCATGCT
>DNXB01000290.1 GCA_003506995.1 Verrucomicrobiales bacterium | reverse complement strand
GTCGTGTCCGGTCATACTTCAATGCCAAACATATCCGTTATGCCGCTTGAATCTTGTATTTAATTGCCGGGTTAATAACATCTTCAGTTTGTTGCGTGCGACCCTTACCTTCAGGCAGAGTGCTTCGCAGGTGGGGCGGTATGCGAGATGGAGATCCTTCACCTTCGCAAACTGAGTGTCATCCAGCTTAAGCTCACTGTGCAGCCATTCCAGTTCGGGCAGCATGGTGTCGCCATCATGCGCGGCGGCATCCGCATTCATTGCGCACTGGCATTGATTGCGGGTGACCCAAAAAGCCCCGATGGAAGCCGTAAGGGCGAGGAGTAAAATCAGAAGGCCACGTTTCATTCGTGTTCAGAAAGATGTGCCGGATGCAGCGGATTGATGGAGGCAAAATAGGCCGTGCGTTGTGCGGAGGCGCTGCTCTCACTCACGGTGAGGCCGCCGAGTCCAGCGCCAGCCGCGAGCATCACGGTGACGACTGCAACGGCAGGGACGGGCTTGGCAACCCAGAGGAACAACGCAGCCGCAAATTCGCGCCACTTGGCCCCCCAGGAGCCCTGACCGGCCACAGAGATGCGCTCCCACACTTCACGGTTGAAAGCGGCAGGCATGTCTGGCTTCGGGTGCGTTTGGCGGATCAGAGAGTCGATTTCGTCGTCATTCATGGCGGTGGGAAATGTGGAGGATGATTAGCTGAGCACAACCCGCCAGATCATCCGATGCCTGGCGGGTAAGCAGGGTGGCTGGCCCATTAGTTGGCACACTGCTTGCGTTCGGCAGCGTTGCAGTTCTTACCGGCATGAGGAGCGGCACAGCCGGTGTTGCACACGATGCTCTTGTTCGCTTGGAGGCCGCGGCCACTGGGAACTGTACTGTAGCTCGTCTTGGTGTCGCAGCAGGATTTGAAGACAGGCTTGGCTGCGGCGCTGGCCTTGGGGGCGAAGGACGGCGGAAGACCTTTCCACGGGTTGGCGATGACGCTGGCGGAACTGAAGCCGACGAGGAGCGTGGCGGCGAGAAGGGTTAGTTTCGTTTTCATGGTTGGATTTGGTTTGGTTTGGACACGTTTTCAGGTGTTCATCAAGTGCAACTCCACCAAGAGAGAAATCCCTCAGGATTTCTCAATGAGCATGGCCGTTGGCACGGTGGACATGAGGTTTCGCAAGGACATGATGGTTTCGCTTTCTCGCTTAGGGTTTCTCGCGAGCGGCAGCTTCCTCCAGGCGCAGCGGCTTGCTGCCAACGGGCAGGAAGCTGGCCGTCGTCTCCTCGGCGGTGGCGCAGGAGGCGAAGCTGAGAGTGGACTCGCTGTAGAGGGTGCTGGCGAAGGTCTTGTCGGCCAGGCGCGGGTCGAAGAGGGTCACTCCACCTGCGAAGCCATCGCCCACCGGGAAGTGCCGGTCCTCGACGACTTTGATAAACGGGTGCCAGTCGAACCGGTTTTCCGTGGCGCGATCTGCGTCCGGGCGCACGGACACCCGCAGTTGCGACGGCTCCCCGCGATAGGCGTCAATGAAGAGTTCACCGAGTTCGAGGCGCAGCGTGTTCAAGCCTTTCGGACGGGACGCGTCCCAGAGGGCCACGCCGGGGAGGCTGACTTTCTCAGGCACGCGCATCGTTCCCGCACGGCGCTGTTCCGTCGTGAAGACCTCGACGCCTTCGCCCACGGGCACGACCAGGCGGTTGTAGCGTGAATGCAGCAGTTGCAGCCCGGCGACTTGCATCCCCCGCGCGGTAATCTTGAGTGTTCCGTGGCCTTGAATCGCCATGCGGTAATCGAAGCGCAGGGAATGGCGCTCGCTGCCGGAGATCAGGCAGAGCGTGGTATTGTCGCATGGCCGCTGGCAGAGCGCATTGGCGTCGTAGTAGTAGCGGCTGCCCCGGCTCCGCAGAATCTTGCGCACCGGGCCGTCCACGAGGAAGTCCACCTTCTCAGCAAAGGAGTAAAGCGGTCCGACTTCGCTGAAGATTTGGAAGCTGGGATAGCCGCAACACACGTCGTAGTCGGGATCGGAAGGATCGAAAACGTGATAGGGCACGAGCACGCAGCCACCCGCCACCAGCGGATCACCCATGTTCGCCGTGGCCTGACTTTTCATCCGCGCCAGCAGCGTTTGCTTTCCGCCACTCGTGCCTAACACCTCGAAGTAACCGGTGCTGCGCAGCGTGCTGCCATCGGGCATGCCAATCGCCATCGGTGTGTTGACCGCAAATCCCGCATAACCCTTCCCCAGCATCTTGCTCGTGGGATCGCTGATGACGTGCAGGTCGGGACGCGGATTCAGCGGCAGAGGCCGGCCGTCGGGCATGCGATGTTGCCGCATCTGTTCGGCATCGAGGCGTTGTCCGTGGTCAAAGCGCACTTCGAGTCCGGCGGCATTCTCCGTCCGGGGCTTCGCTCCGTCCTGCGAGCGCACCCGGAGGCGACGGCTCTGGCCCTTGGCCCAGGTCAGTTCTTCGACACCGAGAACCAACATGTCACCGGGCTGAAGTTTCGCGTCAGACTTCAACAGCCGAACATCGCGGTCAAACAATCCGCCCGACCAGCGTTCCGCCTGAAAAGGAATCGCGAGCCATTCCCCTCCCTCCTCAATCTCGAATGCCAGCTCGGAAACCGCCCCGCCTTCCGCCGGTGCCCCAAAATCCTCCGCATCACATTCCAAGCAGGTGAACCGGCCCTCCACGGAGGAACGGATGACCCGCTCGCGCGCCGCCTGCGGCTCGGCGGCGAACGAGATGAGTGGGGTCGTGGCAAGGGCTAAGACGAAGAGGAGGAGTGTTCGTGTTTTCATGGTGGTTGCTGGCTGGTTGTGTCTGTTCCCAGCCGAAATCATGGCTCGACTTCGAGCGGAGCAATGTCTGCCCGCACAGGCAGGAAAAGTGTCGCTCTTCAAATACTGCCCTGCGCACACAAGTTTAGCGAACAATGTCGCCTGCGCCGTTGCCGCCGCTGCGCCAGCACCAGTTCGTTGAACTTCGCCCGCGTCACTTTGCAGCATCAACGATGGCGATGGTGTCCTTCTCCACCTGTTCGGCGATGGTCTTCAAATTTTCCGACTGCGACAGCGAAGCGAGCAGCACCGTGGGGCGCACCATGCCGATCAGGGTTTTGCCGCCGTCTTGATAAACCGAAATGCGACAAGGCAGGGCGATGTTCATGTCCATGTCAGCGGTGAGGACGGCGGCGGCTTGCTTGGGATTGCACACTTCGAGAATGTGGCATGCGTTTGGCAGATCGAAGCCCTTGCTGGCGAGGGTTTGCCTGAGGTCGTAGGCGTGCAGCACGCCGTAGCCGTGCTGTTTGACCGAGGCTTCAAGATCGCTCACGGCCTGAGCCGGTGTCTTGTTGGTTTCGACGATGTATTGTGGTTTCATAGTGAGAAAGGGTGCGGGTTGATTTAGCGACGTGCTCCCCAGACAAAAAGTAGCCCGATAACGCCGCCGTAAATAGCCCCGCGCCACCAGGTTGAGGTGAGCGGGCAGACGCCGGAGTTGCATTGGCCGAAGTAGCCTGTGAGCGCGCCGAGTGCGGCACCAATAAGCAGCGGGATGAGGATGCGTGTCATTTTGGATTTGGGTTTGGTGTTCATGGAGTCGAAAGCGCGGGGATTATGCAGCGGCGAGCTTTTCATACGCTGCCTGGGTCGAAAGGAAGACGTGTTCGTGGCCGAGCTGATCGAGGAACTCCGTGTGGGCGAGCCGGTCCATGACCGGACCCTTGACCTCGGCGAGATGAAGCTGGATGTCGGCGTCGCGCAGTCGGGTCAGGAGTTCGCGCAAGGTCTCCAGCGCGCTGGCGTCAATGAAATTGATCGCGCTGCAGATCAGCACGAGATGGCGCAATCGCGGCTGCTCGGCGGCGGCGCAGAGCACGAAGTCCTCGATGTGTTTCGCGTTGGCGAAGTAGAGGTTCTCGTCGATGCGCAGCAGCAGGACGTGAGGCAGGGTCTGGGTTTCGTGGCGGCGCACATTGCGGAAGTGCTCGGTGTTTGCGACCCGTCCGACGACCGCCATGTGCGGTCGGCTCGTGCGCCAGAGGTAGAGAATAATCGTCGAGGCTGCGCCGATGAGGATGCCTTTCTCGATCCCGACCGCGAGCACCGCGACGAAAGTAAGGATCAGCGCGGCGGCGTCCGCCTTGTTGTAGCGCCAGAGTCGGCGCGGCATCGCGAAGTCCATCAATCCGATGACCGCGATGATGATGATGGCGGCCAGCGCGGCTTGGGGCAAATGGTGGAAGAGCGGCATCAGAAACAGCGCGGACACGCCGATTACCGCCACCGTGATCAGCGAGGCGAGGCCGGTGTTCGCACCGGCGGTAAAGTTGACCATCGAGCGAGCGAATGAGCTGCTGACCGGATAACCGCCGGTGACCCCGGCCGCGAGATTGGCCGCCCCCAGCGCAATGAGTTCCTGGTTGGATTCCACTTTCTGCCGCCGCTTCGCTGCGAGTGTCTTCGCCACGGAAATGCTTTCGAGAAAACCGACAAAGCTGACCGTGAGCGCCAGCGGGATCAGCGGCAGAAACTCGGAAGCGGCGAGCGCGGGGAGCGCGAAGTCCGGCAATCCGCTGGGGATTTCACCGATGATGTTCACCCCGTTGCGCTGCCCGAGGTCGAAAGCGGCGACGATGGCCGTGCCGACGATGACCACGATGATCGGCCCGCTCTTCGACAGCGCTTGCGCCAGGCCGGCCGGGAATGTTTTCCATCGCGCGAGAACGCGCGGCAGCAGGTATTGAAACGCGAGCAGCAACAACACGCTCGCCATGCTGATCGCGAGCGTTGGCCAGCGGGTCTGCGGCAGCGCCCGGGCCAGTTCCGCCAGCAACTCGTGGAGGTGCTCGGTCTGCGGGAACTGAACGCCGAGCAGATGTTTCACCTGGCTCAACGCGATGAGACACGCGGCGGCGCTGGTAAAGCCGGAGAGCACCGGCTGGCTCAGGAAGTTCGTGAGGACCCCTAGCCGCGCGGCACCCATCGCGATCTGCATGACACCGACGACAAGTGCGGTGGCCGTGGCGAACGCGAGGTAGCGCGGCGAACCGGGCTCCGCCAATCCGGCGACACCAGTCGCGATGAGCAGCGATAAAAGTGCCGATGGCCCGGCCGACAGGAACCGGCTGCTGCCGAGCAGCGCATAGACTGCGATCGGCAATAGGCTGGCATACAGTCCGAACTGCGGCGGTAATCCGGCGAGCAGCGCGTAAGCCATGCCCTGCGGGATGAGCAGCGTCGCCACGATCACGCCCGCGCGCGCATCGCCGGGCAGATGCTTGCGCTCGTAATGCGCGAGCCAGTCCAGCGCCGGGATCAGGCGCTTCAGCCACGACGCTTGTTCGTCGCATTTCGCGATGGGCTGAGTGCTCATGTCATTTTGCGTTCCGTCGCGCTCATCCTCTTGTGCGACTTGACGGACAATTCCCGATACGCGACCCGGCTACCCGCCGCTCTTGATGTAGGCGTAGCCAGCGGCCTGCTTGCGGACGACTTCGCTGACGCCGGAGGGAACGGTTGTGGACAGCCCGACGAGGTCTTTCTTTTCGAGCTTCTCGCGCTTCATCGTGTTCTCGCATGCCGCGAAGACGACACCGTCGGCGCTGAGTTTTTCGAGCTTCGCTTTCAGCTCGGCGTTGTCGGCGGAGGTCTTCGCGAGCAGCATGCCGACGCCTTTGCCGTGCGTGACGACTTCCATCTTCGTCCCGGCGCCGAGTTCCTTGCGGGTGTTCTCCACGTTGCGGAGCGCTCCCTGCCATTTCTCCACACCGTCGATGGAGACTTCAAAGACGACCTTGTGGGTTTGGTCGGCAGATGGCTTTTCGGGTTCAGCAGACATGGCGGTGGGAGGCAGGAGGGTGAGCGTCGCAAGGGCGATGGTTTGGAGCATGTTTTTCATAAGAGTCGTCATGGAATCAGCGTGTGGTGAAGCGCTCCATCGCGTAGAGCGCGGCGAGCAGCAGCAGCGTGAAGGCGGACACGAACACGCCGCGCGGAATGTGCAGAAGATCGGGCAGCATCACCTTGCCTTTGTCGCCCCACGTTTCGACCGTGCGCTTCAACCACCCGGACATCTCGGCAAAGAGATAGGAGCCAGTGATCAAGCCAGCCATGCCAAAGAGCACATCCCAGCTTCCCTGCCCCAACGCCACCGCGCCGGTGCCGGGGCAGTAGGCGATGAGCGCAAAGCCTATGCCAAACAAAGTGCCGCCGATGATCTGCGCGCCAATCTTGGTCGGCTGGAGGTGCAGATTTACTTTTGCGAAATGGTGCAGCGTGAAGACGCCCACCATGCCGACCACGATGGCCGTCATTATGATCTTGGCGACGGTGAAGTCCTGGAGCAGCAACTGACCGATGAGGACGTTGTATTTGCCGACGCCGCCCTTTTGCAGAAAGAAGCCGAAGGCGAGACCGAAGAGGATGGCGGTCAATAGTTTCTTGCCTGCGAGCACCGCTGGCGGCGGCTCGCTGGATTCCTTCACTGCTTTGCCGGGGTCGATCATAACGAAGTGTAGAGGAGCATGGCGGCAGCAATGCCACCGATGAACATGAAGATGACCGCGAGCCATGAACCCGCGCTAAGCTGGAGCGTGCCGCTGATGCCGTGACCGCTCGTGCAGCCGCCCGCGAGACGCGCACCAAAGGCCATCAGCACGCCGCCGACGAAACCGATGACCGCGCGCAGAGCGATGCTGTCGCCGAAACGATCCACCCACATCGGGTGCAGCCACTCGTTGCGAATTTCGCCGCCTGTCCACGCCGCGATGAAGCCGCCCAAGATGGTGCAGATGACGAACACGAAGCCATGGTCCACCGCTGGCGGATTGGTCTGGTAATACTTCAACGACTCCGTGTGACGCCGCGAGACGAACTTGCCGATGAAGCCCGCGATGGTCGCGTAGAATGATGACGCGCCGATGGGCTTGTCGGCGAAATAAAACGTCAGCCACGACAGCACACCAATGCCCGCGCCGACGAGATAGGGTGACCACGCGGCACCATCATAGTCGGTCGCATTGACGCCAAAATCCGCAGCGCTCGCGAGCTGCGGAAAACCCAGACTCAGCGCAGCGAAAACGAAGGCGAAGCTGGTGCGTGGAAGTGTCATGAGATCAAGCTGCCATCTTCCGGCAGGATTCCGAGCAGGCGCGGCAGGTTTCCACGCATTCGTCCATGTCGCCGACCTGCGCACAACTGCCGGCGCATTGCGAACACACTTCGGCGCAGACGCCGCAGATGAGCTGGTGCAGCGGTGAGCCACGCAGCATGAAGTTTGCGGAAGTCGCACAGATTTCCGCGCAATCCATCATGAGGCGGAAATGCTCCTGTTCGACGTGTTTGCCGCCGAGCTTCAAGCAATGGGTGGCTGCCATACTGAGGCAGACTTCGTGGCAGGTGGTGCAGTTCTCGATGCACTGGCGCTGTTCTTCGCTGAGATGAGTGAGGTGATGCATGATTAGTCTTCGGTGTTTACTTTGCTGATGGGAACCCCGCTTTCTTCCACGCCTGCCAGCTTCCCGGCACGTTGCAGACGCAGTTAAATCCTTCCTGTTTGAGGATGCTGGTGCAGATGCTCGCGCGGTAGCCGCTGTCGCAATACACCGCGACTGGTTTTTCTTTGTCGAGCGCGGCGGCTTCTTTGCGCAACTCCGGCAGGAACATATGCACCGCACCTAGAATATGACCTTTCTTCCACTCGCCGGGTGCGCGCACATCCACGATCTGGAGGCGCGTCCCGGCGTCCTTGATCTCATGCACCGTCATCTGGCCGACTTCATCCAGCGGGAACCCGGCATTGTCCCACGCCGTCATCCCGCCGACGAGATAGCCCGCGAACTTGGTGTAACCGGTGCGGATGAAGAGCTTCACCACCTCATCCACCTTGCTGTCGCTATCGAGCACCAGCAGGATCGGCTCATCCGGCTCAAGGAGCCAGCCCGCCCAGATGGAAAGCATGGGCGTGCCACCGATGCTCAGCGCCCCTTTGATGTGTCCGCCACCAAATCCGAGCATCATGCGCGTATCCACGAGCACCCCGGCCTTCTTCTGCACGGCCTCGTTGAAGGCTTTCGCCGGCAGTCCCGGCACGCGAGGCAGATTGCCGAGCACCTCCGGCCCTTTGGCGTTCAGCTTCTTCATCAGCGGATAATACTTCGGCACCGGCGGCGCGCAGCCCAGCGCGTGCTCCCGGAACTTATCGAAGTCGGTGAGTTGGAGGTAAGGATTGAACTTCCGCTCGTAGCCGATGGTGCTTTCCAGCCGGTCACCGATGTCCGCGCCGCACGGCGAGCCGTGGGCGTGCGCGGGGTGAATCACGACGCTGTCCGGCAGCGCGAGAAAATATCCGCGCAGTGTTTCAAACAGCTTCCTGGTGAGTTCCTCAGTCTCACTGGAACCGAGCAGATCGGGCCGGCCCGCCGAGTTCACGAAAAGTGAGTCGCCAGTAAGCACGCCCCATGGCGTGTCAGGATGATCCTTCTCGGCCAGCTCGTAGCTCACATGCTCGGGCGTGTGTCCTGGTGTGTGACGCACCGTGACGATGGTCTTGCCGAAAGTGAACTTGTCACCAGCCTTTAACTTTTCGTGATCGAAGCCGTAGCGTGCATCGCCTTCATGGCTGACGAAAACCTTCGCCGACCCGACGCGCGCGCAAAGCTCCAGCGCGCCGCTCACCAGATCGGCATGGATGTGCGTCTCGAAGACGTGCGTGATGGAGACCTTCTTCTCGCGCGCCAGCGTGACGTATTTGTCCACGTCGGGAGTCGGATCGAAGACGGCCGCAACGCCGTCGCTGTCATCACCGAGGAGATACGAAAGCTCGGCGATGCCTTCGGTTTGGATGCGTTCAAAGACGAGTGCCATACTTTTTGGGGTCGTTAGAGTTTGGTGTCTGGTTGTTTGGGATGAATGCGCTCGATGATCGCGAGAGCGATGATGATGAGAGCCACCAGTCCGCCCACCCACAGCCACGGCGAGGTGCCGGTGAGTTGTGGCAGCGTCACTTTTCCATAGTCCGCCATGGCTTTGATCATCGGCTGCAACGCCGGGAACGCTGCGACATAGACGCCCGCGCCGACGAACATGCCGAGCACGCCGATCATCGCATCACGCCGGCCTTCGCCGCACGCGGCAACGCTCGTTCCAGGGCAGAGACCGAAGATCGCGAGGCCAGTGCCGAACAACACCCCGCCGACGATCACACGCGCCAGAGATGCAGTCTGAATGTGAATCTCCGCCAAGCCCAGAGCCACCAGCGCATGCACGCCGATGGTGCCGACAGCGATGGCCGTCGCCATGCTCTTCACCACAGTGAAATCCTTGAGCAAAAACTGACCCATGAGTTTTTGAAATTTGGCGACCTGCCCCTTTTGCAGCAGCACACCGAAGATGATGCCGGTGACGAGACCGAGAACGAGTTTGAGCGGTTCATCAAACATGGCTGCGGCCCTCCTTCCCGTAGATCAGGAATGCAACGGCCATGCCTGCCACACCCATGACGGGCGCAAAGATCCAGCTTGAGAGCGCCAGTTGCAGGATGCCGCTGATCGCATGGCCGCTGGTGCAGCCCTGCGCGATGCGCGCGCCCAGCATCATGATGATCCCGCCGAGAAAAGCCCCGACATAGCGTTTGCCAGGCGAATACCCGAAGCGCCAGCCCCACAGCGGCGGCACTTTTTCCTCCGGCGCGCGATCTCCCGACATCTTCGAGCTGACGTAAGCGCCGATCAGCACCCCGAGCACCAGCATCCATTCCCAGTCGATCTTCGGAACCTTGCCGTCCTTCGCCTTCGCCTCGAGATATGGCTGCGTCACCTGCGGGGCGACCGCCTGTTCGGTAAGCGCGGCACTGTATTCAAAGGCCGTGGTGATGCCTATGGGCTTGTCCACCGTGGCGAACGTCAGCCAGCTCAATACCCCGATGCCCGCACCGACCAGATACGGTGACCAGACTTTCATGCGCAATGGATTCATGAGGTTGTGTGTTTATGTGCATTCGCAGATGCTCATGCGGTCGGTTGCTTCCGCAGCCCAAAAGAGGTTTTTTGTGTGGCAGTTTATAGACCCGGAGACATGGCGCTTGATATGGGGTCTTCACCCCAAACTGAACTTCTTCGTTTAGGGGGCATTCAACCCGGCGAGCTGCGAATTGCCGACGTAATAAAGCCCGTCCATGATCTCGAACGGCTCGACGTTCGTGGCATTCTGCACCGGAGCCTTGCGCATCTTTTCGAGGTCGTAGCAAACCGGCGGCAGCAAGCCTAGCACTTCGGCGTGCTGGCGTTGCAGGTTGAGCGGGCGGCGTTTCTCGTCCGCGCTCAGCGTGGCAGGATCACGTTCCAGCAGCGCCTGCATCTCCGCCAGTGAGGGCAGGATGTCCCAGGTGTTCGGGGTGGTCATAGGGGCGTGGAGGGCACGTCGGTTCAGTCTCCGAGTCCTGCCTGTGCCGCAGCGCTGCGGATGGACGACCTGGCTGCGGCACAGCGGACTTTGGCGGCGGTTACTTCAGCACGCTGAGGTCCGCGCCAAAATTGATGTGATACGCGGCTCCGTCGATGACGAGGGCGGGCACGGATTTGACTCCGGCGGCTTCGGCTTCGGAGACGCGGCCCTTGGCGCTGCCGAGATGGACGATCTCAACATCGAAGCGGCTGGTGTCGAGCGCAGCGGCGACGTTTTGTTCGGCGGCGACGCAGACGGGGCAGCCTGCATGGTAGAAGATGGCTTTGGTTTTCATGTGGATCAGTGGTGGATGGTTGGTGGTTTGAATGACAGGCCGCTGCGTGGTGCAGCGGATGTCGCCGCCATCAGAATGCGGGTTGCGAAACCGCGAAAGAGGGCACTATTGCGTGACCGGGCACCGTTTTGTGCCTGCTAGCCGCATCGCGTCCGGCATGATAAAAAGCCCAATGAAACCGAAGCCTGCCGCACTCAAGAAGACCACGCACCTGCTGCTCACGGAGCGCACAGCTTATCGTCGGCTGGAGGATGTGGTGGGCTGCAAATGGTCGGCAGCGGTGCTCGCCGCCATCGGGCGTGGAGTGACACGACCAGGGCAGCTTGAGCGTTTCATCCCCGGCATCTCGGCGAAGGTTCTCAATGAACGACTGCGCAAGCTCATGGACTATCGCCTCATCACGCGCTCGGAGATTGCAGGCAAGGTGCCGCGCACCGACTATGCGCTCACCGCCACCGGCAAGAAGCTCAACGCCATCATCGAGAGCATCCGCGATCTCGATGAGGAGCACGGCACGGGCACAGGCTCATAAGGACACTCTCACCACACTCCAACCATGAAACACATCCTCATCCTCGCCATCGCAGCGCTCACCTGCGGCACGCTCGCCATTGCCGCCGATGCTCCGCCACAACTCAAGCTCGCCGAGCCGTGGTCGCCGCATCCGAAGACGACTCCGGTCACGGCCAAACGAGGCGATGCCTTCGCGGTGGAGGCCAATGGCACGCGCATGAGCACGGGCGGCTGGCAGTGGAGCTATGAGGGCATCGAGCCGGGGCAGACTTATGAGTTGTCCATCGACGCCACGCATGAAGGTCTGACCGTGCCGGGTGATGAGCTGCGCTGCATCGCCATCTGGGGCAAGGCGGAGGCGAACAAGGAACGCTTCAGCGCCATCTGGGACTTCTTGATGCCGGAGACGCCGAGCGCGAATGCGGTGCGCTTCACGCGCAAGCTCGTGGCACCGGAGGGTGCGCATCAGCTCGTCATCCGCTCGACGTTGCGTTGGTCGGCGACTGGCAAAGCAGTGTGGCAGCAACCCAAGGTGAGCATTGCCAAGACACCGCTGGTGGCGCGTACACCGGTGAAGGTCAGCGTGGTTACGGGAGGTCAGTCGCAGCGCACTGGACGGAAGTTCAAGAGCATCCAGGACAACATCGACTTCTACGGCAAGCTCATCGAGAAGGCCTGCGAGCGGGATCATCCGCAGCTCGTCGTGCTGCCGGAAGTGGCGCTCCAATTTGGCATGGATGGCGATGCACTTGATAAAGCCGTGCCCGCACCGGGGCCGGAGACGGATGCCTTTGCCGCCATCGCCAGGAAGCACAAAGTCCGCATCGCCCTCGGCATGTATGAGCGCAATGGCGATGCCGTGCATAACAGCGTCGTGCTGATCAGCCCCACGGGCACGATAGAAGGCCGCTACCGCAAAGTGCATCTCGCCGGTGGTGGCGAGGATTGCTCGGGCATCATGCCGGGCGATGGCTTCCCTGTTTTCGAGACGGATGTCGCACGCATCGGCTGCAACATCTGCATGGACAGCTCGGTCTCCGAGTCCTCGCGCCTGGTCGGCCTCAACGGCGCTGATTTTTTGCTGCTGCCGATCATGGGCGATCACCGCGCCGACCGCTGGACCAAGGGGCCGCCGAACTTCAACGAAGACCGCTGGCGCGTGATCATGCGCGCCCATGCCATTGATAACCAACTCTGCATGGTGGTGGCGCGGAACAGCACGGTGGGCAGTTGCATCATCAGTCCCAAAGGCGACCTGCTCGCGTGGAACGATGGCGATCAGGAGTTCATCACCGCCGTGGTGCCGCTGGATGAAGATCACCGCATCTGGCAGGGCGGCAGCTTCCGCGACATGAACTGGTTCCAACGCCGCCCGCAACTCTATGCGCCTGAGACGGATGTGAAGAACCTCGGCAACTCGAAGTGAGCACTGTCCATGAAACAACACCTCTGCCTCCTCACGCTGCTGACGCTTGCCCTCACTGCAGCCGCCGAAGACTCCTTGCCAAAGACCTTGATGACGCAGCGCGGCAAGTTGCTGGCGAGCGAGGACTTCGCCAAACCGCTGGCACCGTTCACAGGCGTTCCTGTGGGGTTTGCCAGTGGCTTCAGTGGATGGCGGTTCAACATCAAACCCAAGGCCGGAAAATGGGAACAGACCGATGGCATCTTCAAAGGCATTGAGCTGGCGGAGAGCCATCATCCCGCCACCGCGTCCTATGGACTTCAATACAAGGATGCGGTCATCCAATGTGAGGTGCGGCTCGACAATGTGCCCGCTGATGGCCGCAAGTATCGCACGGTGTTCGTGAACGTCACGGACACGAAGGACTACCTGTTTCAACTGAGCGTTGGCATCGGCGGCGTCTTCCTGACGCCATTCGATGCTGCGCGGATCAATCCAACGAGCAAACAGCGCGAACGTGGCAGTTCTGCGAAAGCACTGCTGCCCTTGAAGCTTGACGCCTGGCACACGTTAGTGATCGAAATCAAAGGCGACGAAGCCGTGGCCACGCTCGATGGCAGGAGCATCACGGTGTCGAACCCACTCATCGGCGCTGACAAACATAGCGTAATGATTGGTGCGGGCACGCAGGGCAGCTTCCGCAAGTTCCGCGTCTGGGAAGCTCTACCGAACGCTGATTGGGAGAAGAACAAGGCAGCCCTTTTGGCGGCGAACAAACCCACTCTTCAAGAAGTCTTCAAAGACGACAAACTCGCTGAACTAGACTCAACCATCGGCAAGGCAGTCACGGATGGCATGATCGTCGGCGCGGCGTTGTGGGTGGAGAGGAATGGCGTTCCTTATCATAAGGCATTCGGAAATCGCGCGCTCAAACCCGCCGTCGAGCCGATGACCGAAGACACGATCTTCGACGTGGCATCCGTCACCAAAGCCGTCGCCGCCGCGAGCGCGGCGATGCTCTGCGTGGAGCGCGGTTTGATGGGCGTGGATGATCTGGTGTCGAAGCATCTCCCCGAGTTCACGGGCGAAGGCCGCGAGAAGATCACGCTCCGACATCTTCTGCTCCACAGCTCCGGTTTGCAGGTGAATCTAAATGGAACGAAGCCGCCATTCAGCAGCAATCCCGATGAAGCCTATACGCAGGCGTGTCGCGAGAAGCCACTGTTCGAGCCGGGCAGTGCCTTTTCCTACAGCAGCGTGGGCACGATGATGCTGGGAATGGTGATCGAGCGCGTGACGGGCCGGAAACTCGATGAGTTCTGCACCGCCGAGATCTTCCGCCCGCTGAAAATGAATGACACTCAGTTCCGCCCATCCGGCGAGTCATTGCACAGCGTAGCACCCACCAGCGCGCCCGAGCGCGGACAGGTGGACGACAATGTGGCGCTGAACATGGGCGGAATCGCCGGACACGCGGGGCTATTCACCACCGCGCCCGACCTCGCACGTTTCGCGCGCATGATGCTGAATAACGGAGAACTCGGCGGCGTGCGCGTCTTCAAGCCAGAAACCCTCAAGCTTATGACCAGCGTGCAGAGTCCGCCTGACCTGCGCAGTCCTGACGCGAAGAACCTCCCCGTGCGGCGTGCACTCGGCTGGGACATAGACACGCCGTATCGCACACCTCCTCACAACTACACGCTGCATCGTGGCGCACTATTCCCCGTCGGCGGCTACGGTCATACCGGCTGGACTGGGCAGATGCTGTGGATTGATCCATTCTCAAAGACGTTCGTCATCTTTCTCTGCAATCGCTACGGCCCCGATGGCAAGGACACGCGACCCGAGGTGTATCAAATGCACCACCGCATCTCCACGCTCGCCGCCGAAGCCGTGAAGGGATTTGATTTCAAGAGCGTGCTTGGAGCCTTGCCGAATCAAGCGGCTGTCAAAACCACTCCATTTACGAACAGCTTGGGCATGAAATTCGTGCCCGTGCCTGGAATACAGATCCTGATGTGCGCCCACGAGACCAGACGCGCTGACTATGCTGCCTATGCCGCGACCAACGCCGCTGCTGATCCATCCTGGCAGAACGTCGCTATTGAAAAAATCCTCGTTGGTGCTGGCAACGATGAGCCTGTGGTGAACGTGAGTTGGGATGATGCGAAGGCGTTCTGCGCATGGTTGGGCAAAAAGGAAGGACGCACCTATCGCCTCCCAACGGATCACGAATGGAGCGTTGCTGTCGGAATCGGCGCACAGGAGCCTGCCACGGGAGCCACGACTGAAAGCCTGAGCGCGAAGATTAAAGACGTGTATCCCTGGGGTCGGCAGTGGCCGCCCGCGAAGGGCGCAGGGAACTATGCCGAGGAAGATTGCCGGAAGAAGATCAAGTCAGAGAAGACCATGGAAGGCTATGCCGACGGCTTTGCCGTGACAGCCCCGGTGATGAGCTTCCCTCCGAACGAACTGGGCATTCATGACCTGGGAGGCAACGTGTGGGAATGGTGCGAGGACTGGTTCAATGCCGAAAAGAAACTCCATATCCTGCGCGGCGCGTCATGGGGCAGCAGCGCGCGCGAACCTTTGCTCTCCTCCTTCCGAGGCCCCCAAACCGCCGATCGCCGCTGGCGCTGCAACGGCTTCCGCTGCGTGCTGGTGATGGAGCCGTGATAATGGTGCGGGACTCGCGCGCTTCATAACACGCTCACTGGTTTCATCCTGAACCGACGTTACTCACCATGAAACACTTCCTCTGCCTCATCTCGCTGCTCATCATTTGTCATCCGGCATTCGCCGCGAAACCCAACATCCTCTGGATCACGGCCGAGAACATGGGGCCGGATCTCGGTTGCTACCCAGACTCGCCGTATTCAAAACAGGTCAGCACGCCGAACATCGACAAACTTGCGCGCGAGGGCTTGCGTTATCGTCTCGCGTTCGACACCTCGCCGGGATGCTCGCCGAGTCGCTCGGCCTTCATGACTGGGATGTATCAGACCACTCTTGGCGCGCACAATCATCGCTCGCATCGGAACGATCACTTTCAGCTTCCCGATGGCGTTCGACCGCTCACGCATCGTTTGATCGAGGCGGGATACTTTGCCGCCAACATCATGCGCGTGGACAAGAAGATGATCGGCACGGGCAAGACGGATTTGAACTTCGAGGTCAACGGGCCGATGCTGAATCCAGCGATCCAAATCAAGGCGTCACCCGCCGTGCTCAGCATCGACGACAAGGGCCAAAATGATCGCAACTCGGCGCGCCTCTACCACAGCAGTGAGTGGACAGATTTGAAAGCACACCAGCCCTTCTTCGCGCAGATCAATCTGCCTGTCGTCGAGCGCACCTCGAAGAACGGCGTACATGGTTTCGTTGGCGAGGATGAGACGCCCGCATTCGGCAATCAGGTGCATCCCACAACGACCGACCCCGACAATATCACTCCGCCGCCCTATTACCCGGATCATCCCATCACACGCAAAGACTGGGCCGCTTATCTCGACACGGTGCATGACGTGGACACGCGGGCGGGCGAAATCCTCGCACGACTTGCTGCTGATGGTTTGGCAGAGAACACCATCGTCATCTTCTTCGCCGACAATGGCAGGCTCGAAGCGCGCGGCCATCATTGGTGCTACGACAGCGGAGAGCGCGTGCCACTCATCGTGCGTTGGCCTGCGAGTCATCCCGCGCCGAGCGACTACAAGGCCGGAACCGTGAGTGATCGCCTCATCAGCCTGCTCGATCTCACCGCCACCACGCTCTCCTTTGCCGGCATCAAGAAACCCATCGGCATGGCGAGTGAAGTCTTCCTCGGTCCCGACGCCAGCCCCCCGCGCAAGTATGCCTTCAGCGCCCGCGACCGCTGCGATGACGTGCCGCAGCGCATCCGCTCCGTGCGCAGCACGCGCTACCGCTACATCCATAACTTCATGCCCGAGATTCCTTTCAGCCATCCCGCGCCTTACAAAGACACCGGCTATCCCGTCATGGCTCTGCTGCGCCGACTCCAGGCCGAAGGCAAGCTCACACCGCCACAAGCCGCGCTCATGGCCCCGCGTCTGCCCGACGAAGAAATCTACGATCTCGAAAACGATCCGTTTGAAATCCACAACCTCGCCGCCGATCCGAAGCACCAACAGCAGCGTAAAGACATGAGCGCCGCACTCGATGCCTGGATCGAGTCCAGCAACGATCAAGGCCGCACGCCTGAGCCCCCCGAGATCGTCGAGCAATGGCGTGCGCGGATGCAGGAGTGGTTCGGCAATCCCAAGGTACCACGATGAACCGCATCTCCTTTGTCCTGCTATCGGCATTCAGCCTTTGTCATTCGGCAGCCGCCCAGCTCACGCTCGTCTCCATCTTGCGTGATGAAGCTGCACTCACCGGCGCTCACGACATCGAGATACGCGATGGTATCGCCTATATCGCAGGCAAGGGTTTCACCGCCCGCGCACTGCCATCGAATGGCGTCTATCCCTATGAGAAAGGGAAAGGCGGCTCGCTCGCCATCGTGGATTTGAAACAGCCTATAGGATGGGTGCTGCCGCTGGAGGCGGCGTTATTGCGGCTTCTTGGCGTTCCTCGGGTCGTCGGCAGGATTCACATAGTTGATGACCCAGGGGCTCATGCCATGAAATTGCACAATGGTTTCTCCCTCGGTCCACACGGCATGCACCATCCCCGGCGGCCAGACCCCATAGGTGCCCGCAGGCAGGGCGCGCGCGTCGGATTGCTTGAGGTGATCACCCATCGCGAGTTTGAAGGTGCCTTGGAGAACCGTGACCCGTTCCGGCTTGGGGTGCGTGTGCGCAGGGATGTGGAAGCCATCCGGCACGCGGACGCGCATGACGAACATGCCCTCCTTAGCGGGGTCGCCTTCGAGGACGGCGATCTTCGCGCCCTTCGGCAGCGAAGCCGGACCGTCTTTCCATTGGATGTCAGCAGGCGGATAAAAGGCCGCATGAGCGGACTCGGTTTTGTGAGCGCTATGCTGGCCGACAATAAGCGGTAACGGCAGGACGACTGTGATGAGGATGGCGAGCAAATGATTTCGTTTCATGGCGTGATTGGGTTGGTGTGGAATGCGATTGGTTTGCTGAGTTTAGTCATTATTTATTGTTGTAGCGAACTCTCGAAAACCACATGGGAGCGGAAACGAGGGCGATGAGTGCAGCGAAAATCCAGGCCGTGACGCCGAACCCGAGGGTGGTGGTGGTGAAGCCTGCCAGCGGATACGTCAGACCCCAGCCCGCGTGGCTGAGGGCGAAGTGGGCGGCGTAGATGTGGGAGCGTTCCGCCCCCTCGCTGTTCGCCGCCAGCAACTCACTGCCTCGGATGCCCAGGATGCTGTAGCTCATGCCGATGAACCACCAGGCGATGAAAAGAACGGCGTATTGCGGCAGCAGCGCCACGGCGACCAGGGCGGCGAGCATGACCGGAGCACAGGCGGCGACGGAGACATTTCGTCCCCACGTTGATAGCTTGCTGTAAAGCAAGGCGGCAACGACGGAGCCCACGCCAAAGGAGGCCATCGCCCACGCGTAAGCTGAATCGCTGAGATGCAGATCGTTCTTCACGAAGTCCACTGTGGCTACGATGACAAACGCACCGCCAATGCTGGTCTGAAAGGCCAGAAAGAGCGACTCACGCAAAGGTTTCCGCTGGAACATGGCGGCAAGACCGTGGCGCACGGAAGTCGGCGGTTTCTTTTCATCAGTCGTGGTCTCGATAGCCAGTCGAGGCAGCCCAAAAAGCAGCGCGGCACTGCCGAGGAAGGTGATGGCATCCAGGATGAAGTTCCCACGAAACCCGGCGACGGCGATGACCAATGCCGCCAATGACGGACCGAGGATATTGGCCGCGTCATAGGCGATGGAGCCAAGCGCCAGCGCACGCGGATACTGCTCAGCACTGACCACTCCCGGAATGACAGCCCGGTAGATGGGCGTGAAGATGGCCGACCCAAAATTCAGCAGCACGGCCAGGGCGTAGATTTGCCAAACGGCATCGGCAAAGAAGAAGCCGATCACGACGGCTGTCCGCATGAGGTCTGCCGCCACCATCAGACGACGTGCGCCAAAGTGATCCGCCAACTTTCCAGCCCATGGCGAGCAGATGACAATGACGATAATGCGAATCGCCAGCGTGATGCCCAGCACGGATGACGCGGATGCGCCGACCAATTGATGTGCCAGCAGTCCAAGCGCCAGCGATGAGAGGCCGCTGCCAACCAGACTGAGCGCGTGCGCCCAGAAAAGCTGCTGGAACGCACGATGACGCCAAAGGGAGGTGGAGGTTGGGTTCATAACAGGGGTTTATCAAGATGCGGCTAAGAGTGCAATGTGCCTCACACTGTCACTTCCTTCTTGGAGGTAACGACGCGGTTAAACATGCGGTAGAGCGCAGGCAGCACGAGCAGGGTGAGCAGCGTGGAACTGAGGATGCCACCGATGACGACGGTGGCGAGGGGGCGCTGGACTTCGGCTCCGGGGCCGGTGGCGATGGCCATGGGGACGAAGCCA
The DNA here is from genome assembly GCA_003506995.1 of Verrucomicrobiales bacterium. Taxonomy (GTDB): domain Bacteria; phylum Verrucomicrobiota; class Verrucomicrobiia; order Verrucomicrobiales; family Verrucomicrobiaceae; genus Prosthecobacter. The sequence continues at coordinate 548 of DNXB01000290.1, read as the reverse complement.
AGGCTGGCGACGAGGGCGGTCATCAGCACGGGACGCAGGCGGGTGAGGGAGCCGCCGAGGATGGCCTCATCCAGGCCGATGCCATCTTCGATGAGCTTTCGGATGAAGCTGATCATGACGACGCCATTGAGCACGGCCACGCCTGACAGGGCGATGAAGCCGACGGCGGCGGAGATGGAGAGCGGGATGTCACGCAACCACAAGGCGATGATGCCGCCGGTGAGGGCCATGGGCACGCCGGTGAAGATGAGCAGCGCGTCTTTGACGGAACCGAAGGCGCTGAACAACAGGATGAGGATGAGCAGCAGCGCGACGGGCACGACGATTTTGAGGCGCTGGCTGGCGGAGATGAGGTTTTCAAATTGTCCGCCCCAACTGATCCAGTAGCCGGGCTGCACGGTGACTTCTTCGGCGATACGTTTTTGGGCTTCACCGACAAAGCTGGCGATGTCACGTCCGCGCACGTTGGCGGTGACGACGACGCGGCGCTTGGCGTTCTCGCGGCTGATTTGGTTAGGGCCGGGGGCGAGGGTGAACTCGGCCAGCTC
>DNXB01000458.1 GCA_003506995.1 Verrucomicrobiales bacterium | reverse complement strand
ATCCGAACTACCGCCAGGTCATCCCAGGGGAGTCCAAGGAGCGCATCCCGCTTGAGCGCGAGGCATTCCTCCGCGCCATTTCGCGTGTGTCGTTGCTCACCACGGACAAGTCGAACTCCATCAAGTTCATCTTCACCCCAGGCAGTTGTGAGATTGTGGCCTCCTCGCCGGACATTGGAGAGGCGCGTGAGACGCTCGCCATCAACTACAAAGGCGTGCCGATCACCATCGCCTTCAATCCCGAGTTCTCCATGGCCCCGCTGCGCAATCTGAGCGCCGACGAGGTGCATCTGCACCTGATTGATGAGATCAGCCCCGGCGTGCTGCGCAGCGGCACGAACTTCCTCTATGTGCTCATGCCCATGCGCGTGAATGCCTGATCCGGACCTTTTTTCCACTAGAACACCATGAAACGTCCCCTGCTGGCATTGCTGCTGATCGCCTCCGCCTTGAACATGAGCTCATGTTACGGCCCCACGCCCCCGCCGCGCCCCCGTGGCCGCTCGTTGGATGTTCCGCCGCGTTACGGGGCCTCGCCGCAGCAGAACAGCTATTTCCAAGGGACCGACATGGACGATCCGAATGCGACCGCCACGATTCAGCCGCCTGATCCCACTGCGCCAACGACCGGCGACACCGTGACTCCGCCGCCGAACACCGGGGCCACCACCACCGCTCCACCACCCGTGACGGTCACGCCCCCTCCAACGACTCCCCCGGCGCCCACTGAAATCCCCTACGCCACGCGCATTGCTGGCAAGCCAGGTTTCGTGAAGAGCCCCTTCGACCCGAACGGCCAGGCCATCGACGTGCGTGATTTCCAGTCTGGCCAGAAGGCCCGCTGCCCCTACACGGGCAAAATTTTCCGTGTGCCTTGATCTGCCGTGTTTTTCACGCAGGTCATCGAAATCAAATCCACGCCCCATCGTGGATTTGAGGGAGTCGATGTGAGCGGTGAGATTTCACCCAATTATCTGATTCGTGTCATCTGAACGTTCCATCGCCATTTTCAGCCCCGGTCTGCTCGGTGGGTCGCTGGTGAAAACCATTTTGCAGCGCTTGCCGGGTGTTGAAGTGCGTGTTTGGGCGCGGCGGGAGGAGGCGGTGGAGGAGGTGAGGCGTGAGTTTCCTTCGGTCATCGCCAGTTCCAGCATTGCGGACAGCATTCGCGGGGTTTCTTTGGCCGTGCTGTGCATGCCGGTGCAGCACATGCAGGACGTTGCCCGCCAGATGGCGGCCTGTGATCTCTCGGACGATTTGATTGTCACGGATGTGGGCAGTGTGAAAGGCAGCGTCGTTGCCGAGCTGGAGCCGGTGTTTGATGGCACAAAGGCATGTTTCATCGGCAGCCACCCGATGGCCGGTTCGCAGCGCACCGGGCTGGCGCATGCGCGGGGCGATTTGTTTTATCAGTCGGCCTGCCTGGTCACACCCACGGAAAAAACAAAGCGCGAGGACCATGACCGTATTCGCTCCTTTTGGATCAAACTGGGCTGTCGCGTGCGTGAGATGACACCGCAGAAGCATGATCACTGTGTCGCCCGCATTTCGCACCTGCCGCATGCCATGGCTGTGCTCACCACACTGGCGGCTTTGAGTGATGACACCAGCGTGCTCGACAACTCCGCCGGCGGTTTCCGTGACACCACGCGCATCGCAGGCGGAGATCCGGCCATGTGGGCGGGCATTTTCCTGCACAATCGTGACGAGGTCATCGCCGCGCTGCAGGATGCTTCCGCCAGGATGACAGAGCTTCTTGAAATGCTCCAGAGCATGGACGAAGAAGCCCTCCGCCGTTTCCTCACGCAGGCCAAAGCCCTGCGTGATCTCCTTCCGGCGGTCTGACGCATCATGGCCAGCCTCAAGTCGAAGAAACTCAAAAGCATCCCCGCCGAAATCACCGTTCCTGGTGACAAAAGCATCTCCCACCGTTCCGCGATGTTCGCCGGACTCGCCAAGGGCACCACCATCATCGAGGGCTTCCTGCCCAGCGAGGACTGTCTCTGCACCGTGCATGCCATGCAGGCCCTCGGCGCCACCGTGGAGCCGCTGGAGGAGGTCGAGGGTGTCGGCCTGGTGAAACTCGCCATCACCGGCAACGGCCTGAAGCTCAAAGCGCCAACCAAGCCTGTCGATTGCGGCAACTCCGGCACCACCATCCGCCTGCTTGCCGGCATCCTGGCCGGGCAGGATTTCAAAACCGAGCTTTTTGGCGATGCCTCGCTCTCCCGCCGCCCGATGAAGCGCGTGTCCGATCCCCTGGGCCTGATGGGTGCGAAGATCACCGGCCAGGGCGAGAAAATTTGCGCGCCTCTCACCATCGAAGGCGGTCCTTTGAAGCCGATTTATTACAAGCTCCCCGTCGCCAGCGCCCAGGTGAAAAGCGCCGTCTTGCTGGCCGGTTTGTTCGCATCTGGCAAGACCACTGTGGTGGAGCCTGTTCCCACACGGAATCACACCGAGCGTCTGTTCACCCACTTCGGCATCAAATGGCTGCGCGAGGACGACTGCGTCAGCGTCTATGGCGGCCAGGAGCCGCGTGCCACGGACATCGTCGTGCCGGGAGACATCTCCAGCGCCGCGTTCTGGATGGTCGCCGCCGCCGCCTCGCCAGGGGCGCAGATCACGCTCAAAAACGTCGGCCTCAACCCCACCCGCACCGGCGTCATCAATGTCCTTCTGCGCATGGGGGCCCTCGTCACGAACTCTGAAACGCATTCCGATGGCGAACCGCGCGGCAACATCACCGTCCGTGGCGGTGATTTGAACGCCACTGTCATCGGCGGCGCGGAAATCCCCAATGTCATCGACGAACTGCCCATCCTGGCGGTTGCTGGTGCCTTGGCGCGTGGGAAAACCCTCATTCGCGACGCCTCCGAGCTTCGCGTGAAGGAGACAGATCGCATCGCCGCCGTCGCGCAGAACCTTCGCGCCATGGGCGTCACCGTCACCGAGCATCCCGATGGCATGGAGATCGAGGGAGGAGCGAAATTGCAGGGAGCCACGCTGCCTTGCTGGGGAGATCACCGTATCGCCATGGCCTTCCTCGTGGCCGGCATGTTCGCCGAAGGCATCACCACGATCGAGGGCAGCGAGTGCATCGCCACCTCGTATCCCGGCTTTGAACATCATCTCGATCTGTTCCTGCTGGGCGACACCGGCGCTCCGCCGATCCCCGTCATGTCCGGCATTCCGCAGCCGCTGGCGGAAAAACTCAGCCAGAAGCACGCATGAGCGTCCCGCATCCCGTCATCACCATCGACGGTCCTGCCGCCTCCGGCAAAAGCAGCATCGCCCGTCTTGTCGCGCAGCGGCTCGGCTTCACCTATGTGAACACCGGCAACATGTACCGCGCCATGACTTGGGCCGTGCTCCAGGCCGGCGTGGATCCGCAGGATGCCGAAGCCGTTCGTGCCGCTGCCGCCGGCATTGGCATCGAGTCGCCTGCAGTTGAGGGCAAGACCCAGGTCTGCGTCTCCGGCCGCACACTCACCGATGCTGAACTCAACAGCGATCCCGTCAATCGCGCCGTGTCCTTCATCGCCCGCGTCGCTGAAGTGCGCGAACGTCTCGTCGCTGACCAACGTGCCTTGGTGACCATCGGTCCGCTCGTCATGGAAGGCCGTGACATCGGCTCGGTCGTTTTNNCGCGCCAGCCGCCGCAGCGCCCAGGGGCTTGCCGACCAGGTCGCCGAGCGCGACCGGCTCGACAAAGAGCGCAAAACCAGCCCCTTGGTCATTCCTGAAGGGGCTGTTGTCATCGACAATTCCCACATCACTCTCGACCAGGCCGTCGAGCAGGTGATCGCAGCCTTGCGGCTGCAATGACGAAACCAGAATGACGAATGAATGACCAAAGCACTATGACGATCCGCCTCCGAAACACAGTTCTGGACTCATTCGTTCATCCTTCGCAGTCTTGCTACGGAGCAATGGATCCTTCGCCATTCTGGTTTCGTCACTTCGCCGCGCTCCAGCGTCTGTTCCCACCCCTGATCTCATCTGCGGCGTCATGAACTTCAGCTACTGGCTCGGCTATCGCTTCTTCAGCGAACTTGCCCGTGGACTGTATGACTTCCGCGTTATCGGCGCTGAAAAGCTGCAATTCTCCGGACCGGCGCTCATCGCCTCCAACCACGACAGTTTCCTCGATCCGCCCTTTGTTGGCCAGGCCTTCGACGAGGCCATCCATTACTTCGCGCGCAAGTCTCTCTTCGATCATCCTCTCGTCGGCAAAGTCCTCCGCAGTTGGCAGGCCATCCCCATTGACCGCGACAAGCCCGACGCTTCCTCCCTGAAGGCCACCATCCGCCTCCTGCGTGCTGGAAAAAAAGTCCTCATCTTCCCCGAGGGCACTCGCAGCCCTGATGGCAAGCTCCAGAGGGCGGAGGCCGGTGTCGGTCTCTTCATCGCCAAAGGCGGGGCGCCAGTGCTGCCCGTTCGCATCTTCGGCACCCACGAGGCCTATCCGCGCGGAGCGAAAACCCTCCGTCCCGCCCGCATCACCCTCGTCATTGGCGATCTCTGGCAGCCCGACCTCGCCAGCTACTCTCAAACCGGCAAAGACCTTTATCAGGCGCTTGCCGATGAGGTCATGCAGCGGATCGAGGGGATCGTCGCATGATTTTCGCCACAGCCCAAGGTGGCGTTCCGTGACAATGCCGTGAGCTTGTTTCCTCTTGGCTTCACTCCTGTGGGGAGTATCAATAAGCCCCCCCCCAATGAGCACTGAAAATCAAGCGGCCACCGCCGCATCAAGGCTTGCCCCTGCCTTTGTCACATGGCTGGCGTTCTTCTTCCTTCCTGCGTTTGCGTTCGCGCAGGCGGATCATACCTGGCTGGATGCCAACGTCAGCAATGACTGGAGCACCACCGCGCCCAACTGGCAGGGCGATGTGGTCTGGACCAACGGCAACAACGCCATCTTCGGCGGCACGGGTGAGACTGTCGAGGTCGCCAGTGATCTCACGATCAAAAACATCACCTTCAACAGCACCGGTTACGTCATCGCTGACGCCGATGCCGGCAGTCTCTTCGCCCTCTCTTCTGACAGCGTGATCACGGTGACCGCCGCCGCGCACACCGCCACCATCAGCGAGATCATCAACAGCGGCGCGTTGACCAAAAGCGGCGCGGGAACGCTCGTGCTCTCCGGTGCCAACGGCTTCTCTGGCGCGGTCAGTGTAACGGCAGGCATCCTCAGCCTCGCCAACAACAATGCGCTGGGAGACACGAGCAGTGGCACCAGTGTTTCCAGCACGGGACAGATCGAACTGCAAGACGGCGTCACCATCACTGGCGAGACGCTCAATCTCGGCGCGGGCGGCACGGATTTCTTCGGCGGCCTGCGAACTGCGGCGAGCGCCACCGCCACCTGGGCCGGAACGATCAATCTGGACACAAGTGGACGGCTTGGCAGCCTTTCCGGCGGCACCTTGATCGTCACCGGCACGATTCAAAACGGCGCGGCCACCGGCCTCGTCATTTCCGCCACCGGTGCCGGAGCCACACTCGGCACAGTGCGCCTTTCCGCCACGAACACCTACACCGGTGCCACCACGGTCTTTCGTGGTCGTCTTCAACTCGGCATCACCAACGCGCTGCCCACCGGCACGACCCTTGATCTCGACTCCACCTCTGCGGTCGAGGACTCTGTCTTCGATCTCAACGGTTTCAATCAAACCATCGCCGCCTTGCAGCGCAGCGGGACCGGCAGTGGCGCGGGCGGCAGCTTCATCACCAACAGCAGCGCCACCGCCAGCACGCTGACGGTCAGTCAAACCGCGACCACCACTTACAGCGGCATCATCCAGGACGGCACAGGCATCTTGAACCTCGTCAAAAGCGGCGCTGGCAGCCTGACGCTCTCTGGCGACAACACCTATGGCGGCACCACCACCGTCAGCGGCGGCACGCTGGTCATGAGCGGGAACAACACCCTCGGCGGCGCTCTCACCGTCAGCGCCGCGCTCACGCTCAGCGGCAGCAACAGCCTCGTCGGCCTGCTTCAGGTCAACAACGGTGGCGTTGTCACCGTCGGCCACAATTCGGCCCTTGGAGGCGCTGGCGGCATCACTGTGGCCTCGGGCGGACGTGTCGTGCTGCAAAACGGCATCGACGTTTCGGGCAAGACCATCACCATCTCAGGCACTGGTGGGAACAACAATGGCGCGCTTCAGACGGCCACCAGTGCCACGGCGGCTTGGTCCGGCAACATCATCACCGCCAGCGCCGATGCGCGCATCGGCGGCGGCGTGGACGGCACGCTCATCGTGAACGGCGTCATCAGCGGCACTGGCGGCATCCTTTATAGCCGTGGCCAAAACGCCACCACCCTCCTCAACAACGTCAACACCTACACCGGAGACACCCAGCTCTTCGCCAACAGCGGCACCGGCGCCAGGCTCGTCCTCGGTGTGGACAACGCCATCAGCGCCGCCAGCCGGCTCTCGGTCATCACCACTGCGGCCACCGTCAGCATCACGCTCGACCTCAACGGCCATATTCTGACCCTGCGCGGCCTCGACACCCAGGGCAACCACGCCAGCGGAGCCGTGCTCTCCGTGCTCAACAACGGCACGCCCGCGTCCGTTTTGACCCTATCCGACACCATCACCACGCACATCTTTGCCGGGCGCTTGAGAGATGGCACTGGCGGCCTGACATTGGTCAAAAACGGCGCGAACACGCAGATTTTCGTCGCCGGTCAGCTCTACACTGGCAGCACCACGGTGAACGCGGGGACGCTGCAGATCGGTGGCAGTGTTGCAACACTTGGCGTGAACGGCGCACTCGCCAGCACCAGCCTCATCCTCAACGGCGGCACGCTCGCGCTCGACAACCTCGGCACGAACAACAACAGCGCCAGCCGCCTCGCCGACTCCGCAAGCGTCTCCTTCCGTGGCGGCAGCTTTGTCTATCGTGGCTCCGATCTCACCAGCACAAACTCCACCGAAGCCATCGGCGCTCTCATCCTTCACAGCCGTCGCTCCATTCTCACCGCCACTTATGGCGGCAGCAACACCACGGCGCTCACCTTTGCGGCCTACGATCGTCTCGCCAACGGCGGCGCCTTGCTCGTGAACGGCCTCAATCTCGGCCTCAATGCCGCCTCCACGGCCAGTGTGTCGCGCATTTTCTTCACCACAGCGCCCGATCTCGTCGGCACCACCGCCGCGCTGGGCACCGGCATCAATGCCACGGTGAAAAACACCCAGGTCGTCCCCGGTCTCGTCGGTGAGGCCGATGTCGCCACAGGTGGGGCCGGCACCGCCACCGGCACGCCGAACACCTTCCTCACCTACGAGGCAGGCACCGGCCTGCGCCCGCTTAATCCCACCGACGAGTTCACGCAAAACGCCTTTGTCGATGGTGACAACACGCGCATCACCAGCGCCACCACTCTGCCGACTTCCACCACCATCAATTCGCTCCTCATCGATGGTGCAAACGTCACCATCGGCTCCGGCAAGACTCTCACTGTCACCAGTGGCAACATTCTCTTTGCCTCCGGAAGCGGTCTGACCCTTGGCAATGGCGGCTCTCTGACCTTTGACGGGCGTGAGGGCATCATCACCATCAACTCCGCCAGCAACACCTTCCTCACCGCGAAAATCACCGGCGTCGGCGGCGTCTCCTATTACGGCACCGGCACGCTGGTGACCAACCAGCAGCATGATTACGTCGGCGACACCGGACTCTACCTGTCCGCCGCCATTCCGCAGTCCAGCTCCACCGGACCCGCCGGTGCTCCCACCTCCGGTCCCTTTGGCACAGGCACGCTGATTCTTGGCGGAACGTCAATCAGGGCCACCACGGCGAATGTGGTCACCATCGGCAACAACGTCGATTTCCGCGCCGACACCACACTGCTGTCCTCCGGCATTGTGGCGAATGACAAAGCTCTCACCTTCACTGGCGGCGTCTCGCTCACCGCTGGCACGCGCACCCTCACCAACAGCGCCGGTGCCAGCACCTTCTTCACCGGCGTCATCAGTGAAACCACCGCCGGTTCTGGCATCACCGTCAATGGCAGCGGCGTGGGTGCTGTCGTCTTCAGCGGGGCCAACACCTACACCGGTGCCACCACCGTGGCCGGTGCCACCACGCTGCTGATCAATGGCAATCAAAGCGCCGCCACCGGTGCCGTGAATGTCATCGCCGGCACGCTTGGCGGCACCGGCACCATCGGTGGTGCCACCACCATTCAAACCGGCGGCACCCTCAATCCCGGCGATCCCGCCACCAGCGGCGGCATCGGCACCCTCACCCTGGCCAACGGCCTCACCCTTCAATCCAGCTCCACCACCAATCTCCAGATCACCGGTGCCACCTTCACCAGCACCGACGGTTTTGGTGGCAACGACCCCGGCACCGCAGGCTATGAAACCTACGTCATCGCCAACGGCGGCGGCCCCGGCGGCACCCTGCATGACCAGCTCAGCATCACCGGTGCCATCATCCAGGAAACCGGCGCCAAGATCAATGTGCTGCCTGTCTCCTTCACCGCCGAGGCCGGTCAGATCTTCAATCTCCTCGACTGGACCAACGTCGCCGGCAGCAGCTTCTCCACCAATCTGGGAGACACCATCCGCGATGGCTCGGCAGATAGCGCCTTCGACCTGGATTTGCCTGACATCTCCGCCAGCGGCTACGCCTGGGACATCAGCCTCTTCGCCAGCCACGGCGTCATCGTCGTCATCCCCGAGCCCTCACGCATGGGGCTGCTTTTCCTTGGCCTCGTCGGGCTCCTGTTCCGCCGCCGTCGCTGACGTTTGCGGGTGGGGGCACCCGCGCTCCGGTGCCTCGCTGATCTCACTCCTCCCGGCACTTCACATCACGAAGCTGCAAATCCAGCGCCGTCCCCGACATCTGGATCTCCACCAGCGACAGCGTCAGCGAGCCCAGCATCAGCAGCAGGCTCATGCCAAACGTGATCTGTCCGCCCGTCTGCCGGTCAAAGAAGATCAGCGTCGTGCTCACCACGCAAAACATCAGGCTCAGCACCCCCAGCGACTGCATGTGCTTGATGATCTGGATGCGCTTCCGCATGTTTTGAATCTGCTTTAGCAGCATCGGCTCCTGCGTGCTCTGCCAGCTCGCATGCAGCCCCCGCACCACATTCGCCAGTCCCAGAAACCGGTTCGTGTACGCCAGCATCAGCAGCGAGATCGCCGGAAACAGCAGCGATGGCGTGGAAAGGGGGAGTTGGGGCAGGGTCATGAGCGGTAAATTGACGCCAATTCACCCCGATGTCAGCGAAAGACGTGTGCTGCTCGGCATTCAGAAGACGCCCCACCGTGAGAATGGGGCGTCTTCAAAAATAAAAACGCCGCAGAGGTTCGATCTCTGCGGCGTTGCGAATGTGCGTTGTGCTCATCACGCGGAGCGTGATGGCTGCTTTACCAGCCGTGGGCGTCGCGGACTTTGATCATCGCGGCGAGGATCTTGTTCCAGGTGTCCGGCGTTTCGAGCACGGCGTTCGGGAACATGCAGCCATCCCAGCAGA
>DNXB01000161.1 GCA_003506995.1 Verrucomicrobiales bacterium | reverse complement strand
CCTCCCAGTTCGCCAAGTCGGGCTAACGCCTGCTCTTTTTCTTCAGATTGTGACAGTGGCAAACCAGTCATACCGGGAAATTCTTGTAGCCGCGCTGATCCTGACGGCTGTTGCTGATGTTTGCTTTATTCGAGCTCTTCTTCGTGGCGGCGTGGTGGTTCAATGTTTCTGTGCTTGCTCCTCTGCCGACTTTGTTTGTTGTTGCCGACTTTATTCGCAGGGCACCGGGTGCTTTTCGTTGAGGGGGCGGTTTTTTGGTTCATCCGAGAAGTTGGTGCATTTGCGGCGCACCTCAGTTCCCCTCACCTAACCTCTCCCCGCATTCGGTGGCAGACCAATCGCGTGCGCTGCGCGGGGAGAGGGACTGGCAGGCAGAGCTGCTGGCCTGCGATTGACGATGGTGCCCTGATTTTCAGTCCCTCTCCCCGCTATGGGTGCCCCCATGATCTGAAAAGTAGGTGCGGGGAGAGGTTAGGTGAGGGGGCTTATGCCGCGCCCGTGTGAACCGAGAGACCGTGCCGACTTCTCGGATGAAGCGGCTTTTTGCTGAGTGTGCAATCGACCCTTGCCTTGACGTATATGCCTGCTCGGTGCTTCATCTCACATGACCACCAATCTCTGTCGCTGGGGCATCTTGGGTGCCGCTTTCATCGCTCAAAAAAACTGGCAGGCGATCCGTGATGCTGGAAATGCCACGCTCGTCGCTGTGGCGAGCCGCGATGTGGCGCGGGCGCAGACATTCATTGATGAATGCCAGGCCAGCGCTCCGCATGCGGTCGTGCCAGAAGCGATGGGCAGCTACGACGCGCTGCTGGCACGGCCAGACATCGACGCCGTGTACATCCCGTTGCCGACAGGACTGCGGAAGGAATGGGTGATCAAGGCCGCTCAGGCTGGCAAGCATGTGCTGTCGGAAAAACCGGTCGGCTGCACGGCGGACGATGTCGCGGAGATCATCGCAGTGTGTGAAAAGCATCGCGTGCAGTTCATGGATGGAGTCATGTTCATGCACGGGCGGCGTTTGCAGCATTTGCGCGGTGTCGTGGACAACGAAGTCGGACCAGTCCGCCACATCGCCACGCAGTTCAGCTTCATGAGCGATGATGAATTTCAGCGCAGCAACATCCGCGCGCATGGCAAGCTCGAACCTCTCGGCTGTCTGGGCGATCTGGGTTGGTACTGCCTGCGCTTCACTCTCTGGGCGATGAACGAAGCCGCTCCCGTGCAGGTGACAGGACGAATTCACTCCGAAACCCGGCAAACGTCCGAATCCCCGGCGGTTCCGCTCGAATTCTCCGGCACACTGATGTTTGCGGACGGTGCCTCGGCGTCATTCTACTGCTCTTTCACCACCGCACACGCGCAGTGGGCCATCGTCAGCGGGTCCAACGCGCTGCTTCAAGTCTCTGACTTCGTTCTGCCCTTTTCCGGCCCGCAGACTCAGTACAATCTCACGCGTTCGGCCTTCGCCATCGACGGGTGTCGTGCCGACATGCATGAAGGCCGCCAGGTCGAAACACTCGATGAACCAAGCAGCAACGCGCCTGGCTCGCAGGAGTCAGCCTTGTTCCAAACCTTCTCCCAACTCGTGCTCTCGGGCCAGCTCGACCCGCGCTGGTCGCAGATCAGCCTGCTGACCCAGCGTGTGCTGGATGCGTGTCTGCAATCGGCGCGCCAAAGCTCGCAAGTGGTCGAATTACGGGCCTAAGACGCCCTGCTTGTTCGGCTTTTTCTGACTTTTTGATCCGCGCCCTGCCTGGCGTCGCTTGTTCCCAAGAGGCGTCTGGCTTGCCTGGTCAGCCAGTCGATGTCCTCGGACCGCAGGAAAGCCGCGTAGAGGACCATCATGGCGAGAAGAAACATCAGCAGGTTGTTGGAGGTCACAAAGATCCCAAAGTGAAACAGGAATCCGATGAGCAGGCCGGCCCGGTGCCAGCGTCTCGTCATGAGCATCACCGGCAGCGCCACTTCGACGATGAGGATGAGATAGGTAAGGGCGCGCAGCGTCAGGTCGAAGTCGGCCACCCACGCCACCGGCCAGCGGGCGTTGTGGGACAGCAGGTAGTAGCCCATGAACTCACCGCTCAGCCAGAACTGGCTGTCCAGCCTGTCCAGCACGGTCTGCCAGTAGATGACCAGCAGTTGAAAACGGATCAGGGTGAGGCCGTAACATGGCGCTTCAGGCGCCTCAGCTCGCTTCTTGGTCAGTGTCCAGACGGCCGGCAGCGGAGAGACTAAAACCAGGAACGACACGCAGCGCAGCACGGTGTCCCAGCCGCAGAGCGCGGTCACCCCGCGGGCGGCGTAGGACACATGCCAGACGTAGATCGCCAGCGCGGCCAGTCGTGGCAGCCAGCCTGCCAGCAGCATGAGCATGGCGGTGCCCGCGCCTATCATGACCACAGAGACAGACGTGAGATCCCGGCACCAGTCAAACACCGTCAGGTAGGGCCAGCGATAGGTCTGGCGCGTCAATTCCTGATCGATCATCCCGACATCCGTCAAAAAACTCCCTCGGTGCGGCCAGAGCATGAGCAAATTCATGAGTGCCACGAGGGCGAAGGCCATTCGCACACAGGCGTAGATGCGGGCGTCGGCACGCGCCAGAAACAAGCCCGTCAGCAAGTCATGGATTTTGGCGGACAGAGTTCTCACGGGTTGGTGGCTTGGGGAGTGACCGGGGCCAGGTCAGCCAGTCTAAATGGCCCCATGGAAGTGGGGCGCAGCACGGCGATCTCCCGCAACTTCCGTACGCCGAGCAGGCTGCGGGTGTACCAGGCCTCACAATCAAGCCGGACGGTGGCCTCTGGCGGGTAGCGCCCCGACTTGAGCAGTTCCGCCGCCACACGCCGCATGTAAGGCTCGCGTTGGTCGCTGCGATCCTGCCGCAGCAGGACAAGCGTGGCCCAGTTGCGATAACGCGCATGCTCAGGCTGAGGGTAGGGGCGCAGGCCGGGAAGCCGCATCCCCAGGCGCTGGGGGGCGGTACCCGGACTTTCGACAATGAGACGCACGTCGAGATGGTGGATGTTGGGAATGGTTTCAAACATCGACCAGTCCTGCAGGCAGGTCGTGGTGGCCTCATAGGCATGGGTGACCGTGCCAACACCGATCGACTCTGTCCAGGGCCGGGGCAGGATGGACACCGCCAGAAATGCCAGATGAACCGTTCCGAAGAACAAAATACACCGGTCACGAAATCTGTGTGGGGTTGCGGCCATCAGGTCTGTTTAAATGGAACCGTGCTGCGGCATCGCATCAAGTCGGTTCATCATCAGGGACATGGAGTTTGAACCGGGCCGGCGCTTCAATCTTTCCACCGGTCAAGGTTTCGGAACCGCTTTCCGAGAGCCATGATGCCGATCACACTCAGCGCGTCATTGATTTCCTCCGCGTAAACGCGGCGCTCGGCCTCGTCGTAAGGCATCCACAAAAAGCGCTCGTGCTCCATGTTGTCGGTGCCTTCCAGTTGGTCGGATGCAAAAATGAAGGTGGGGTTTTGATAGGTGTCCAGACCAGGTTGGAAATTGATGAGCGGCTGTGGGTTGAGACAGCGGATGCCGGTTTCCTCGTAACATTCCCGCACAGCGGCATCAATGGGCCGCTCTCCTTTTTCAACAGCGCCGCCGGGTATTTCCGTGGAAATGCGGTTGGCGATGAAACGGAACTGCCGTGTGAGAAGGATTTGGCTGCCCCGAATGGGAATGATGGCGGCACGCACGCCCCGGTCCCAGCAGAAATACTCTTTGGTGAAGCCTTCGAAGTGCGCCACTTGACGGCTGATGACGGTGTAAGGATCGCGATAAACCTCGACGGCTTGATCGACATGGGTCGGGAAAAACAAAGTTTCGTGGGCTATTTGAGGAGGCATGGCAAAAGGATTTGGTGTGAATTGCCTGGAGTTCCGCGTCTGGCATGGCTGGGGCATTGCCGCTCCCATTCTCATGGCCTCAGCCGCGCGTTCGCTCCAGCAGGTTCATCATGAGGAAGGACAGCAGCAGGGCCAGTTGCTCGCCTTCATCGGCTGCTCCTTGCTGGGTCAGTCCAAAGCGGCCCTCAAACAAGGCGGGCTGCTTGGTCAGGCGCAGCGCCAGGGCATTGCCTTCCACGCGAGTGGCGAGGTAGCTCGGATGCAGCATGTAGCCGGCAAACATGCCGATGACCGGAATCCCGCTCACCAGGCCGTCGAGAAACTTGGTCCAGGCGTTTTCCTCCTGAATCGCAAATGTGGGCGATTGCGCCCCTGGCGCAAAGACATCGTAATGAGCTTTCCACAGCGATTTCATCCCGCGTCGGCCAATCGCGCCCAGCACCTGGCCGTTTGGCGATTTGAAAGTGTAACGCGCCGACCAGTCAATAATGCGGTCGGCTTCAATCGTCGCCACGAGCTGCTGCATGGTGTCATCCGTGAACACCTCGACTTTTTCACGGAAGCGGAGGAGCTTCTGCTTCACATAACAGATCGTCTTGCCGGTGGCGTCCGTCACATAGATCTGCGGAGCGAGGGCGATGAGCTTGAAGCGAAACGTGATCGGGTAGTTCATGAGGCCGCCAAAGTGGCCGCAATCATCGCGCTGACAAGCTCCCAAGCAGGGCTTTTGAACAAGCCTTCACGAGTTAGAAAGCGGAGGCGCGGCCTTGACCACTGCGTTCTCTGATCTCACGCAAATCATGCGCGTTGGTCTGCTCCAACAGCCAGTCAATCGGCATCACCGAGCCATCCTCCCGCGTGATGGCGTTCCCTTCGATAAGAGTGTCTCCAACCGTGACGCCAAGGATCGGATGAATCCATCTGCCCTTGTCCTCAAGAAAACCGTGTTCATTCAGAAAATCAGAAACTTCAGCCGCAGTCGCATCGCGACCTTGGACGAACGGCTGTGAAATCGCCACACGCGGAGCATCTTCATCCGGCAGTCTCACAATCCCTTCTATCTTTACATCATCACCAAACACGCGGTTGGCCAGAACCCAGCGTTCCAGATAAGCCCCGGCATCTTCCGCATAATAGCCAACGAAACCCGGTTTGGTGAGCTTCACGACACGCCCTGATTCAGCATCGTAGATAACGAGATGCTCACCCCCCGTGGCTCCACCGTTTTCTAATTGGAGCGCCTCTGGAACGAGCGTCCTGCCATGGGCGTCCGCCCACGCCACGAATCCGGCAACACTGAGGATGATTCCCCCATGTTTCCTTTGCTCTGCAACATTTGCCGCAGTGCTTCTTCTCTGCTGACTTTGGCCGGTGATGGCTTGGTAGAGACTGGCTGGGCAGCGATGATCATAAGAGAGATTGCTGGATTTGGCACCGCCGTCAAGCAGTTGCACCATCGCAGGCCGCACATCAGCTTGGTTTTTCGCTTCGGTGTTCATGGCACATCTTTCGTGCCCTTAAAGTGAAGACAGCAGCGCCCTCGCACATGCCGCCGCAAATTCCGGCGCGTTGATCTCGCAATCCATCTCGATGAGGGGAATGCCGGGGCGCAGGTGCTGGCGGATCGCGTCAAACAAAGCCGCGTCCGCTGCGGCATCGTGAAACGGCTTTCCAGCGGCGCTGATGATGCTGATGGCCTTCAGCGGCAGCAGCACCGTGACGGGTCCGTGATACGCATTCACTTTTTCCGTCAGGATGCGACCCAGTTCGGCGCATTCGGCGGCGTTGGTGCGCATGAGCGTGACCTGCGGGTTGTGGATGTAGAACGTGCGACCGTCGAACTTCGTCGGAATCGTCGCCTTTTCGCCGAAATTGACCATGTCGAGGCATCCCGGCGTCACGATGGCGGGAATGCCAGCTTTGCCTGCCGCGTCGAGCCGGGTCGGTCCAGCCCCGAGGATGCCGCCAACGAGTTCATCGGCCCACTCGGTTGTCGTGACATCGAGCACGCCCGCGAACATGCCGCTTTCGATCAGCGACTCCATGATCCTGCCACCCGTGCCGGTGGCGTGGAAGACGAGCACCTCGTAACCGGCGTCTTCGAGGATTTTCTTCGCCATGTTCACGCACTCCGTCGTGTTGCCGAACATTGACGCGGCGATGAGCGGCTTGTCATCAACCAATGGCACCGCTGTTTCCACCATGCCGCAGATCGCACCCGCCGCACGGGCCAGCAGCACGCGGGAAATGCGGTTAATGCCGCTGACATCGACGATGCTCGGAAACATCACGATGTCCTTCGTGCCGACATACGGAGCCACGTTGCCTGCGGCCAGCGTGGAGACCATCACCTTCGGAAATCCAACGGGCAGCGCCCGCATCGCCGCTGTGCCGATGGCCGTGCCACCTCCTCCACCGAGCGAGATCACGCCCTGCACCTTGCCGTTTTCGACCAAGGCCGATAAAAACGTCGCCGCCGCCCCCGCCATCGCAGTCACGGCCTCGCCACGATCCTTCCGCGCCATGATTCCCGCCAGATCGACGTTTCCGGTTGCCGCGACCTGTTCCCGCGTCACATCCGGCTTCACCTGTGGTGCTTCGCCGCTGCCGGTGTCGATAAGCAGCGTCTGATGCCCGCGCGCGCGGATGATTTCCGCCACATAGGCGTGTTCGTGACCTTTGGTGTCGAGCGTGCCGAGAACTGCGATGGTTGCCATGCGGCATGATAAAAGCGGGCGCGGGAAGAACAGCAACCGTTTCACACCAGCGCCTATCCGCTGTCCACCGGACATCACTCCTCAACGCCAATCCTGGCAATGTGCGGCGGCTGGATTGCCATCTTGCCATCTTCATGCGTCGTCATATAATCATTTCATGGTTGAGGTCGTCAAAGCCCCTGCGCGCCGTTCCAAATCGATGTCAGTTCGTGTTCCCCCTCTTTTTAACGGGGATCGGCTCACGGCGGCAGAATTCATGCGCCGTTATGAGGCCAGTGGTGACAACATCAAAGCCGAACTCATCAATGGAACTGCCTATGTTATGATGCCCGCACACTTTGAAGGTCACGGAGTTTCGGATTCGATCACCAATTTCTGGCTGGGCTACTACGCCTGCAAAACTCCTGGTGTGCAACACGCCCAGAACGCCACCACCATGCTCTCCCGCTTCGACATCCCTCAACCGGATGGCATGCTCATCTGGTTGCCGGAAAAAGGTGGCAAAACCCGCCGCACAGAGGACGATTATCTTGAAGGTGCGCCCGAGTTGATCATTGAAGTTGCCGCCAGCAGCCGCAACTACGATCTCCACGACAAGCGTGACGCATACCTCCGGGCTGGGGTGAAGGAGTATGTCGTCGTACAGACCTGGGACAAAGTTGTGAGCTGGTTTATGCTCGAAAATGACGAGTACATTCTGCAAAAGCCCGACAAAAAAGGCGTCTGCCGCAGCCAGGTGTTCCCCGGCTTGTGGTTGAACGTCCCTGCCTTGCTTGCCCTGGATCGCGGCGGCGTGCTAAACACGCTGGAGGCTGGACTCGCGGCCAGGAAGAAGCGTCCGGAAGTTTGAGGCCCGAAGACCACAAGAAAAGCCTGTAGTCGTTTCGCATCGGTTGCAGACCCCGGGCCATTTTCCTCCCCCTCCGGCGTTGACCGGCTCTCCCCGCTTTGCATAGACAAAGCGACCCCACCATCATGTCCCAAGCCGTCTTCCGTTCCATCCCCCTCCGCGATCTCACCGCCGACCAGCTTCTCGACCTCTCGAAGCGCATGAAGCTCTCGCTTTCCAAGGCGGACATGCTCGCTGTGCAGAAGATCTATCAGGACGAGGGCCGCGAGCCGACCGACGTGGAGATGGAAGTCATCGCGCAGACCTGGAGCGAGCACTGCAAGCACCGCATCTTTGGCGCGAAGATTTACCACACGCTCGATGGCAAAGAGGAGGTCGTGGACGGACTCTTCAAGACTTACATCCGCGCTGTGACAGAGGAGATCTGCAAAACGAAGCCAGATTTCGTGCTCAGCGCCTTTGAGGACAACGCGGGATTCGTCCGTCTTGATGACGACAAGGCCGTCTGCCTCAAGGTGGAGACCCACAACCACCCCAGCGCCATCGAACCTTACGCCGGTGCGAATACCGGCCTTGGCGGCGTGATTCGCGACATCCTCGGCGCGGGCAAGGGCGCAAAGCCCGTCGCTTCGATCGATGTGTTCTGCTTTGGCCCGCCGGACATCGAGCAGGATCAAATCAAGGCCAAAGACGTCATCCATCCGCTCGGCGTCATGCGCGGCGTGGTGCGCGGAGTGCGTGACTATGGCAACCGCATGGGCATCCCCACCGTCAATGGCGCGATCCAGTTCGACGACACCTTCATCTACAATCCCCTCGTCTTCTGCGGCACCGCCGGCATCATCCCGATCAAGGACATCGCCAAGGAAGTGAAGCCCGGCCACTTGCTGATCGCCGCAGGCGGTCGCACCGGCAAAGACGGCCTCAAAGGGGCCACTTTCTCCTCCGCAGAGCTCACCACCGACTCGCATGAGGAAGATCAAACTGCCGTGCAGATCGGCAATCCCATCGAGGAAAAGAAAGTCGCCGACTTCGTGCTCGCCGCGCGTGAGAAGGGCCTCATCCAGTGCTCCACCGACTGCGGTGCGGGCGGTTTCAGTTCCGCCGCAGGCGAAATGCTGCGCGAAACCGGTGGCGAGGTGTGGCTGGAAAATGCACCGCTGAAAGCGCCCGATCTCGAAAGCTGGCAGGTCTTCATCAGCGAATCGCAGGAGCGCATGGTCATCGCCATCGAGGAAAAAGACCTCGAAGCGCTGCATGAACTGGCCGCGATTTATCAGACCGAGATCTTTGTGCTCGCCAAGGCCGATGGCTCACAGCGTCTCAAGGTGATGCATCACGGCACCACCGTCTGCGATTTGCACGTCACCGCGCTGCACGAGGCTCCGCGCCGCGAGATGCGTGCCAAATGGCGCACGCCCGCCGATGTGCAGCCTGCCGTGCCCGTGCGTCCCGAATCCTGGACCGCCACGCTCAAGACCTTGCTGTCCGATTTCTCCATCGTCTCCCGCGAGCCGATCATCCGCGAATACGACCACGAAGTGCAGGGCAACACCGTCCTCAAACCGCTCGCCGGTGCGGCGGGCGATTGCCCGCAGGATGGCAGCGTCATCCGCGTCGATGGCAGCACGCAGCTCGTCTCCCTCGCCTGCGCCTTGCTGCCAGAGTGGGGCAAGACCGACCCGCATCTCATGGGCCGCGCCGTCGTCGATGAATGCGTGCGCCAGCTCGTCGCCATGGGCTCGAATCCCGACCGCATCGCCATCCTCGACAACTTCTGCATGGGCAATCCCGACAACGAGCGCGAGCTCGGTGCGCTCGTCGAATGCACCAAGGGCATGGCCAAGACCGCCATCGCGTATGGCGCGCCCTTCGTCAGCGGCAAGGACAGCTTCTACAACTACTTCGTCACCGACGAAGGCCCCGTCTCCATCCCCGTCACGCTCCTGCTCAGCGGCTTCGGCATCGTCGAGGACGCGAAGCACGTCGTCGGAGCCTCCCTGCGCCGTGTCGGCAGCAAGATCGCCATCCTTGGCAAAGCCAGCGCCGGACTGCGCGGCAGCATCGTCGCCAAATACACCAAAGGCATCGGCCTCGACGCCGGTCCGTCCTTTGACGAAGCCGAAAGCATGGCCGCCTACCGCCGCTACTTCGACCTCGTGAAGCAAGGCGCGATCTTGAGCGCCCACGACATCGGTGAAGGCGGCCTCGCCGTCGCGCTCGCCGAAATGGCCTTCAGCGGCAAAGCCGGCCTCCGCATCACCACCGACAAGATGCCCGTCACCGCCAGCGGTCTCACCACCGCCGAACTCCTCTTCGGCGAGACGCCCGGCCGCCTCCTCGTCGAAATCGCCCCCGAGCACGTCAGCGCCGCCACAGCCGCCGGCCTCGTCATCATCGGCGAAGCCCACCGCGATCCCTACCTCTACATCTCCCACAACGGCACCACGTTGATTGATTCACCGATTGATCAGCTCAAGCCGCTGTGGAAGGACGGGCTGGTGAAGTATTATTGAGGCGTAGAGCGAAGGGCGTAGAGTCCAGAACTCATCCCCCTGCCCGCATCGCTACGCGAAGCGTTGCGGGCGGGTCGTCCTCCTGCTCGAACTCGTCCTCGATACTGCCGCGCCTCCTTCCAAGCACTTGCGCTCCGGCCTCAAATTTCGTATTCTCCGCCCATGAGCACCGTGCTTGAGATCGAAGACGCCGTCGCAAAGCTGCCCGAGCCTGAATTCCAGACTTTCGCCGCCTGGTTCGACCAGACACGCGCAAGCCGTGTGGACGATGCCTTTGAGAGCGCCATTCTCGGCGGCCACTTTGACGAAATGGCCGCTCGGGCGATGCGCGACCACCAGGCAGGCAAAACCATCGCTCTCGATGAATTCCTCCGTCGCGCCTGATTACTGGCATTGCTACAATCGCCTCCCACCAGCGATTCAGGCTCGCGCGAAGAAGCAATACGAGCTGTGGCAGCAGAACCACTGGCATCCCTCCCTCCACTTCAAGCGCGTTGGCCCTTTCTGGTCCGTTCGGGTCGATGACAGCCACCGCGCTCTTGGCATCGAATCCGACGGCACCATCATCTGGTTTTTCATCGGCCGCCACGATGCCTACGAGGCTCGCCTGTAGCCTGTGCCGCCGAAAAAGCCGGCCTCGTCATCATCGGCGAAGCCACCCGTGATCCCTACCTCTACATCTCCCACAACGGCACCACCTTGATCGATTCCCCCATCGATCAGCTCAAGCCCCTGTGGAAGGATGGGCTGGTGAAGTATTATTGAGGCTGGGATTTTTGTCGGTAGCACCGCTCAGCTAGCGAGCAGTATCCGCCTCAACCACTCCCTCCGATTTAGCTCCCTTCTTGAGCCTGTTGATACATTCTTGGAACTGAATCCAACGACCTTCGAGCGCCGACTCAATAAAACTGAAACCTTGAGGGACTAGTAACGGAGCCACATGAAACTCGGCGTAGCTGCTGCCTGTGAGCGAAGGATGAATGTGAACTCGCAAAGTTTGAGGATCAATAGCAACCAAATTTAGATCGTACAAAGTGTGGACATCAGCCCGCAGCAATAATGCGTTCTTTATGTTGTGATCTAGTGGTCCGCGATATGACTTAATGTGCGCTGCTTCCAGCACGTCTTTGACGTTGCACCCTGTTATCAAACATTTCCCTCCATGCTTGCGGAGAACACGTTGTCGAAATGCACACTGCCCTCTGCGCAGCTTGATTGAAGTTTGTATAAATTCACGCGAGTCACCAGCCTCCAGTATCTCTAGCTGTTCGGACAGGGCTCTTATATCGGCACCATCCCAGCCATCCTCCGCCTTTAGGATTGGAGAACGATTGCTGTGGGCCGCAATATAACCTTTGAATTCTGCGGTGAGTTTATGGAGGTCGTCCAAACCGATCCCGTTGTTGCGCGACACAACAAAGCAAGGCTCGCCATTATTATTGGACCAAAACTGCCATTTCCGCCCGTGGGATGTGTGCGGCATCGACTCTGCCTGTAGCACGTTCGATGCAATATCAGGCAGTAGCCTTTTCACCACCTCTTCGAAGCCAGTCCAAGTGAACTCGCATTCCTGGCTGAAGTAGATGTAGCTTTTGTTTGTCGGACCCAGTGGTTCCAATACAGCTATTTTTTCTTCTGGCACATTGATCCGCAGCCTGGCTCTCTTTCCTTTTAGACGGGGCAGATGACCAGTTTTTCGGTTAAAGGACTCACTTTTGCGGTTTCGAGTCGCTCTCGATTTCTTGTGCCTGAGCCATTCTGTCCTCCTCACGTCCTCTTTCGATTCCGGGTTGGCTCTGCGCTTCTTTTGCGCTCGGCGATTAGACTCTCTTTGCTTAACTTCGTCTTTGTAGGGCATAATTGAAAGTTGGTGCGGTTGGCAACAAATTGATAAAAAGCTCTGTCACGAAGCAAGCGTGATTCACGCCTTCCTCCCCCAGCCCGCCGCAAGAGGGTAAACGACGTCGGTGTGCAACAAACTGACAGGTATCCGCTCTTCGGATGCTGTGCCGAAGCTCTGGCACCTCCAGAGCCAGGAAGACCGCCGAGGCCGTGGCTTCTCCCTTTCATCTCGGCGGCTTTCTCGCTTCTGACGGCATCCAACCGTCCCGTCCTCAAAGCGGAGTCCTTCCACGCGGCTGAACGCATCCGTGGGGTTCGTCACCCGCGTCCAGCCGCGCTGGAGTGCGATGGCGGAGATCGGCGTGTGATGCGGACCGATCACCTTGCCATGGCTCTCCCATTCCTTCCGCAGACGCCCGGCGATGGCGGCGGATGCTTCATCGAATGGCACCGAGGCATGGCGGTGGAAGATGATGTCGAGTTTGGCGTAGCGGGCGGCCTTGTCCTCGTAGCTCGGTGCGACTGAGCCAGCCTACTCCTACTCGTCCTCCCTCCAGGCACGAGGAGGAGTAGGAGTAAGAGGAG
>DNXB01000622.1 GCA_003506995.1 Verrucomicrobiales bacterium | reverse complement strand
TGTGCGACCGCCTCATCGCGTTTGAAGGCCAGGGCCGCATCCACGAATGCGCCGGGAACTACAGCTACTACCAGGAAAAACGCGCCACCAAAGCCGCCGCCGAGCTGGCCCACGCCACCGCCGCCGTGAAGAAAGAAAAAGCCGTCGCCGCCAGCGCCCCGAAGACGCGCAAGATGTCGCAGAAAGAGCAGCGCGAGCTGGCCGACTGCGAAACCGCCATCGCCACGCTGGAGAGCGAAATCGCCGCCATGGAGGCGGAGTTGAGCAACCCCGAGCTGTTTGTGAAGCTCGGTGCCGGCACGAATGATTACATCGCCAAACTCGACACGAAGAAGCACGAGCTGGATCGCAAGTTCACGCGCTGGGCGGAGCTGGAGGAGATCCGGGTGGCGTGCGCGGGGTGAGTTTGGGTTCGCGGATCGGCATTGAAGGCCAACGGCCTTCCGTCATGCAGCCCAGGGTTGCGCGCCCGCCTGCATCGCTGTGCGAAGCACTGCGGGCAGGCAGCGCTACCCTGGGTCTCGCGACACGACGATTTCGATTCTCTCAAGTGCGGATGTTGTTGGGGTTCTGTGCGGTGTGTCATCATGTTTTGTGGGTCTATGTGCCAGAAAAGCCGTGGACAGCAGAATGGTGGACAGCAGAATAATAAAACAATTCTGCTGTCCACCATTCTGCTGTCTGAATCGGTTTTCCAAAATCACATATCGTGGTGATGTGCGGCACACAGTTGTTGGGCTTGGAGCTGACAGCAGTCGGAAATGAAGACTTGAAGACCCGCGAGTTTAAGAGACGCTGACTCATGCAAACGATCAGCCTGCCGGACCTACAGTCTTCTTTGCCCAAGCTCGCCCAGACCGTCTTGGAAGGCGAGTGGCTGGTGATCCCGTTCGGGGGCAAGAAGATGGTGCTGCATCTGGCGGACGATGAGACCGCTTCGCCGATGCGGGAACAGGGTTACTTCGAGGACTGCCTGGATGACGAATCCATCGCGCTGGACAATCTCGCTGCCGCCCAAAGCCCGCAGACGATGGTGCCATGAAGCAGTGGGAGATTCATCTGTTCCCGTTCTCTGAAGAAGGCGCGCACCCGGCGGTGATCGTGTCAAACGATGAGCGCTGGGGGGATCTGGAGGTGATCCGGGTGGCGTGTGCGGGGTGATTGGGAGTGCGTGGATCGACATTGAAGGCCAACGGCCTTCCGACATGAAGACCATCCTTGCAGATCTTTGTTAGCCAGTAATTGGAATGGAATGAGCCTTGGCAAGGCGCCTGAGCTTCGGCAGGGCAAGCTGGTTTGCCTGAGCGTAAGCTTCAGCCATGCTTGATGCAGCAGCGCATGAATCACCAGCCAAATGAAAAGCGATTGCAGCCATGAGAAAAGATTTTTTGTTCGCCAACTCGGTGGCAACCTCTGGGAGAGTTTTTAGCCGCTCAAACCACGGTAAGATATACCTAGAGATGTCAGCGAAAACCTCGCCGACCAACTGATCAGCGTCGGAAATCGAAGTTACATCCCACCATTTGTCGTGTTTGTTCGGAAAAAGATGGCCGATTCTGGAGCGAAGTTCACAATCGTATTCTTTCAGTGCTCCTTCCAAAGGTGAACTTTTCAAAGCGGTTCCCAAACATGGAATGGAAACTCCGAGGTTAATCGTGAATCTTGCTTGTGTAGCACTATTCGAGCTAGAGAGCTGAATGTTGATGACTTGAGGCCACTCCAGAGGTCGAATCCATGTCATGTCGGATTTGTTGAATCCCAGTGCCTTCAAATGTGCTTGATGAAGCGATGATGTCATCGCCTTGATGATGTCTTGAGGTTTAGCCATTTGCTCGGACGATTAAATATTCCTCACTCGATCACCTTGATCTTCACATTCCGATACCACACCGGCGCCTGCGCTTTGCCGTGGAGACCCTGGAGGCCGATGGGGCCTTGGCGGGCGAAGTCTTTGAGGGCGACGGGAAATTTGTTCGGCGTGCCGTCGGGGTTCTTCTTCACTTCGGGCCAGTGGTCGAGGTTGGCGTTGATGACTTCTTCGCCGTTGAACACGACGCTGACCAGCGGGCCTTTGCAGGTGATGGTGAAGCGGTTCCACTCGCCCACGGGCTTGGCCATGCTCTTGCTGGGCGGCATGGCGTCATAAATCGCGGCGACCATGCCGTACTTGCTGCCGTCGGCGCTGTCGTGGACCTGGATTTCGAGGGCGGAGAGGACGTTCTTGATGTCGCCGGAGCGAAGGAAGACGCCGCTGTTGGATTCCGCGATCACTTTGAACTCAAGATCGAGGATGAAGTCGCCATACGAGTCCTTCGTCCAGAGCGTGTCGTGATCCTTGGCGACGAGCTCGCCGTTGCTGAAGCCCCAGCCGCCAGGAGCGACGGTGTTGGAGAGGTCGGGCGCGAAGAGATCCTTCCAGCCGGTGGTGTCGGGATGCTCGGCGGCGAATGACAGCGTGGAGATGAGGGCGAGGAAGGTGGTGAGCGGCTTCATGGTGGGCCGGAGGGTCAAGGATCGGACGGCTAGGTCAAGGGAGGAGTTTGCCGCCGGATGAGGCAATGCGTGACAAGCGTGGGTCTTCCGGTTTAAAACCGCCGAGAAATCCACCGCAGCGAACGTTTTCACCCGCCCTTGATGAATCCAGCCTCCTCCCAGCCCCAGACCGCGCCCGTTCACTGGGCCTCCATTTTGCGCAGCATCGGCCCTGGGTTGATCATCACGGCCTCCATCGTCGGATCAGGGGAACTGATCGCGACGCCGAAGGTGGCGGGCGAGGCGGGCTTCACGCTGCTGTGGTTCATCGTGCTGGGCTGCTTCATCAAGGTCTTCGTGCAGGTGGAGCTGGGCCGCTACGCCGTGACCACCGGGCAGACGACGCTGGAGGCGATGAACAGCATCCCCGGCCCGCGCTTCATCGTGAGCTGGCTGATGTGGATGTGGCTGGCCATGTATGTGACGCTCGTGTTTCAGGTGGCCGGCATCGTGGGCGGAGTGGCGGAGGTGTTTTCCTCCGCAGGGCTGCTGCTGGACAAAAGATGGATCGCGCTGGGCGTGGCCGGCTCCACCGCCCTGCTGCTGGTGCTGGGGCGCTACCGCCTGGTGGAAAATGTCTCCACCGCCATGGTCGCGCTCTTCACCTTCGCCACCATCGTCGCGGTGGGATCGCTGCAATGGTCGCCCTACGCGATCACCTGGGCGAACATCGTCGAAGGCTTCCAGTTCAAACTCCCGGCGGACACGATGACGGCCTTCGCCGCGTTTGGCATCATCGGTGTGGGCGGTTCGGAGCTGATTTACTACCCCTACTGGTGCCTGGAAAAAGGCTATGCGCGGAATGTCGGCGAAAGAGGCTCGCCGGGCTGGCTGGAGCGCGCCCGCGGATGGATGAAAGTCATGCGCGTCGATGCCTGGCTGTCCTTCACGATTTACACACTGGCGACCGTGGCGTTTTACCTGCTCGGCGCGGCGGTGCTGCATGCGAAGGGGCTTCAAGTGAATGACAAGGGCATGATCGACACGCTGGCGCACATGTATGGCGAGAGCTTTGGCCCGTGGAGCCTCTATCTCTTCCTGATCGGCGCCTTCTTCGCCCTGTATTCCACCGTCTTTGTCTCGACCGCCTCCAACGCGCGTCTGCTGGTGGATGCGCTGGCCATTTTCAAGGTGAGGAAGTATCCCACGCCAGAGCACCGGGTGCGGGCGGTGAAGTTCTGCGTCGTCCTGCTGCCGGCGCTTTCGCTGCTGCTGTATGTCACCTGGGAGCAGCCGGTGACGCTGGTGCTCGTGGGCGCGGTGAGCCAGGGCATCATGCTGCCCTTCCTCGCCGGCGCGGCGCTCTACTTCCGCCACCGCCGCATCGACACCGAGCTGCGTCCGGGACTGTTCTGGACCGTGTGCCTGTGGATCGCCGCGCTGTCGATGGCCTCCATCGGCCTGTATCAGGCGATCAAGGAAATCGCCAAGGTTCTGGGAGTCTGAGCTGAAAATCATCACCCGACATGAATCTGAATCTCCAGGGTCAATCCGTCGCCGTCATCGGCTGTGCGCGCGGCATCGGCCGTGCCATCGCCGAGGGTTTCGCCGCCGAAGGCTGCAACGTGCGCGGCTTTGACCGCGAGAAGACCGCCGACTTCATCACCACAGGCGATGTGACAAATCTTGAAGCGGTCAAATCATTCGCAGCCGACATGGGGACCGTCGATCACGTCGTGTTCTGCGTCGGCATCGGCTCAGGGAAGTTTGGCTTTCCGTTTTGGAATCTGGAGCCGTCCGACTGGTCACGCGTGCTGGAGGTGAACCTCATCGGTGCCGTGAATGTGGCCCACGCCTTCGCGCCGAAGCTTATCGAGAGCGGCGCGGGGTCGATGCTGTTTCTCGTTTCCGTGGCCGGGCAGATGGGATCGCAAACGGACCCGCCTTACAGCGCGTCGAAGGCTGCGCTGATCAACTTCACGCAATGCGCCGCCAAGGATCTCGGCCCGCACAACGTCCGCGTGAACGCGCTCGCCCCCGGAATGGTGAAAACGGAGCTGAACCAGTCCATCTGGGCTGCCGGGCAGAAGAAACTGCCGGAAGAACAGCGCGTCAGCTTCGACGACTGGGCCGCCGAGAAAATCAAGAAGGTCTCCCACCTTGGCCGCTGGCAGATGCCGGAGGAATATGCCGCGATGGCGACCTTCCTGGCCTCGGATCACGCGAAGAACATCACCGGCCAGACGATCAACATCGACGGCGGGCAGGTGATGCACGCGTGAGATTCAGGCGGTGACCAAAGCGCGGAGTTGATCCGCGGTGACGGTGGCAAAATCGGCGTGGAGCTGGTCGGCTGTTTCGGGCGCAAGCGGGCCGTCATGGGCCACGAAACGCGCACCGAACTCAAATGGCGTCTCCGCCGTGATCCGCACCGCCGCAGTCTGCGCCGCCGAGACGATCATCAGGCCGAACTCGCGCACATACCATTCGTTGCGGATGTTCGCCGGGTGGCTCATGAGCGCCACGCCCACCGTCGCCCTGCCGATTTTGCCCGTGCAATCAACCCAGCGCGGGATGCGTCGTTCACCATTGGCGTCGCGAAAATGCTCGGTGGGATTGGCGCGCCCCTCCGAATCGCGCATGACACCCCCGTCCTCGACATCAATCAGGTCGTGGACGCGCACGCCGAGATAGCCATGGTCGTTCTCCGGCAGCAGTGTCACCGCGCGACCCGCCGGCTTGAGCTGCGAAAACACATCCACAATCGTCACGCGATCTCTGCGAGCGATGCGGTAGAGCCGTTCTTCCACTGCCAGCGTGTCGCCCTGTTCCCTGCCTGCCTCCCGCGTCTCCCACACCAGCTTGAGTTGAATCACCACCTGATCCTTCACATGCCAGCGGGCATCGGTGACACGCTGCAGCCCCGACGGACCGAGTTGGAAAAGATTCCTTGTCTTGCCATGCCATGTGTCGGCGCGACCGGCGTCGGGAAACGGCAACTGGCGGTAAAAATCAACCACCCGGTCGTCACCTTCCACTTGGACACGTCCGTGGCCGCACAGAATCGACTGATGGTGGATGAAGCTGAATTCGTGTGATCCGGTGACCGGCACACCGTCCGGCGTGCAGACATGCATAAGCTCCGGCTTGAGCCGGAAGTGCGTCGGATAATCGGTCGGGAAAACGAGCGAAGTCACCGGCTGGCTGCCGTGCGTGATTTTCAACCGACGCGTCTGGCCACGAAAAGGCCGCTGGTCGTCGAGCGCGAAAGTCACCTCCTCTGCTCCCGGTGCGACCACAGTGCCGACGGCTGTTGCGAGGACACCGGCCAGAAAGCCGCGACGGTCAGGATTGGGTGTCGTGTCGATCATGGCAGGCTCATCCATGATAACGCGAACGCGCTTGTACGCCGAATAATTGCGCGGTCGCGAAAAACGGTCGCGGTTCATCAAGCCTCAAGTCAACATCGACGGCGGGCAGGTGATGCACGCGTGAATTCCGAGGTCCGGGCTCCGGCGCCAGTCCTGATTTGCGGCGGGACTTGGGCGAAAATGGGCGAGAAAACCCGCCGGAAGCGCCGGCAGGATTTTATAGGATTGCTTTTTTCGCGGCTTTCGCCAATTCTCAGACAATTCCATTCCTGGATCTCACCCTCGTCAGCCCCATGAAACTCACTCGTTCCCTGCTCTGCCTCTCGTTCTCGGTTCTCGCCGCGCTGTCCTTCACCTCCTGCACGAACTCCGAAGGAGGCACCACCACCAACTTGGAGATCGGCAACAGGCCGATCTACGCCCACCGGATTGGTTTTGTCGATCCTAACGCGTCCGACAGCTACGGCGGCTACGGTGGTGGCTTCAACAATGGTTATGCCTTCTTCCCCATGCCGACCGAGAGATACGGCGATTACTTCAACCCTGAAAACGATCATAGCCTCGTCGGCAACAGTTGGGAACGCCACACCACCGTGTTTACCAACTACTCACGGCCCGAGACCAGCCAGCAGATGATCCCCCAGGCGACTCCGATGACCTACAGCAAGTAAGCGACAGAATCATGAGCGGCGTTTCAGACGAGTCGTCTGAAACGCCGTTTTTTTGTTTTCACGCGTCATGAAACCTCGTTGACGTGCGTCAGGTGTCACTCATACAGCCGGAACAAGCCGCTGTGATCGAGATCCCCGAAGCCCTTCTCGTGAACAAACTTCTCCCACTGCGCGAGGGAGTTTTTCAGCGTCGGTGAGTCGAGACCGACGGAATCGGCGAGCTGGGCCATGAGGCGCACATCCTTGAGCTGGAGCGTGGCGCGGCCGCCGGGGGCGAAGTCACGGCGCACCATGCGGTCGCCATGGAGATCGAGGATGCGGCTTTCGGCGAAGCCGCCGAGGAGGGCCTTGCGAACGAGGGCGGGATCGACGCCGGAGAGTTCGGCCATGCGCAGGGCTTGGGCGACCGCGTCGATGGTTTGGGCGACGATGAGTTGATTGGCGAGCTTCGTGACCTGCCCTGAGCCGCTGGGGCCGAGATGAGTGATGTTTTTTCCCACGACTTGGAAGATCGGCAAAGCGCGCTGGAAATTCGCGTCACTGCCGCCAGCCATGATGGTGAGCGTGGCGGCCTCGGCACCGACCTGGCCGCCGGAGACGGGCGCATCGACCCAGTTCACGCGTTCGGCCCATTTTTTGGTCTCAGGCACGCCGGTGGTGCCGAAGTCGATGATGAGCGCGTCTTTGTGCAGGCCTTCAATTAATCCGCCGGGGCCGAAGACGACGTTTTCGACGACATCGGTCATGGTGAGATTGATGCAGATGACTCCGGGGCCGATTTCGCGGGCGAGATCGGGCAGCGTGGCGGCACGATGCATGCCGATAGCCACTGCGGCTTCAGCGGGCGCATCACTACGGTTCCAGACGACGACATCGGCTCCCGCCTCGTGCAAATGACGCGCATTGGCCCGGCCCATGTTGCCGAGTCCGACGAATCCGATCTTGTGTCCTGCGAGTGGCTTGTTCATGCGTGGTGGCAGACAGCATGCCGAGTCGAATCGATGAACGCAATCTCACAGCAAGCATCGGGCCCCACGCGACGCGTGGTTCTGGGTTGAGCCCAGTGGTAACAATCGCTAGAATCGGGACCATGAGTGCTCCCGACTCTCAGGAACCCTCCTCGTCCCAGGAGCATAAGCGCCGGGCAGACGAGATTCTGCCGTCGATGTATGAGGAACTGCGCAAGCTCGCCGCGCAGAAGATGGCCAACGAACCGCCGGGGCAGACGATCAATGCCACCGCGCTCGTGCATGAGGCGTATTTGCGCCTCGCCCGCACGGAGGATGACCCACGCTGGGACAATCGCGGCCATTTCTACATGGCCGCCGCCGAGGCGATGCGCCGCATTTTGATCGACCGCGCCCGCAGGAAGAAGGCCGTGCGCCACGGCGGCGACTGGCAGCGCACCGATCTCGACAGCATCCATGTGCCCGCCGTCGCGCCGGACAAATCGGACGAATTACTCGCGCTCGACGAGGCGCTGCGGGAACTCGCCGCCAAGGATGAACGCAAGGCGCAGTTGGTGAAGCTCCGCTACTTCGTCGGGCTCGACAGCGTGGAGGCTGCAGAGGTGCTCGGCATCTCGAAAGCCACCGCCGACCGCGACTGGGCCTACGCCCGCGCCTGGCTGCATGCGAGGGTCCGCGAAGAAAAATGAAAATCGATGAGTCATGGGATTTGGAAATCTCGCTTTGAACCATGGCCCCTCTCATCCCGCCCGCCTCCCATGACTGACGAAACCATCTTCACCCACGCCATCGTGCTGGCACCGGAGCAAAGGGCTGCCTACCTCGACGAAGCCTGCGCGGGCGATGCGGAACTACGAGCACGCGTGGAGCGCCTGCTGCGCTCGCATGACATGGCGGGCAGCTTCCTCGCCACACCCGCAGTGGAAGACGTCGCCGGCAGTGATCTCGACGTGACGATCAAGGCGGCTCCCGGCACCCTGCCACAGCCATCGGGTGCGGAGAGCACGATGGGGCCGTCCTCGGCGAATCCCTCGGCGTCGGTGCCCTTCATCTTCGGGCGGCGCATCGCGCAGGGCGGGATGGGCGCGATCCTGGAGGCCGACGATTGCAAGCTGGGGCGCAAGATCGCCGCCAAGGTCATGCTGCTGGAGCAAGATGCCACTGAGGAGATGCGCCAGCGGTTCATTCAGGAGGCCGCAGTGCTCGCAAAGCTGGCGCATCCGAACATCGTGCCGGTCTATGACCTCGGCCACGACACCGAGGGCCAGCTCTACTACACGATGAAGCTGGTCAAGGGCCGCACCTTGCAGGACATCCTCGACAACCTCCGCCTCGAGCACCCCGAGGCCCTGCGCGAGTTCACGCTGGACCGCCTGCTCACCATCTTCCGCAAGGTGGCCGACGCCCTCGCCTTCGCCCACAGCAAGGGCATCATCCACCGCGACCTCAAGCCGGAGAACGTGATGGTCGGGGAGTTTGGTGAGGTGCTCTTGATGGACTGGGGACTCGCTAAAATGACGAATGTCGAATGCGGAATGCCGAATGACGGAGCGCAGGCGGCAAATGATCCCAATTCGTCATTCGACATTCAGCATTCGACATTATCCGGCTCCCCCACCCACACGATCCAAGGCGCGGTGATGGGCACGCCGAAATACATGAGCCCGGAGCAGGCCATGGGGCAGATTGATGAACTCGACGAGCGGTCGGACATCTTCTCACTCGGCGGCATTCTCTACGCCATCCTCACGCTGCGCCCGCCGGTGGAGGGCAAGACGCTGGAGGAAGTGCTCACCAAAGTGCGCGGCACCAGCATCACTCCGCCGACGACCTTCGGGACGACGAGCAGCGGAGCGCCAGCGAAGGCGAAGGGCGACGTGCTCGAAGCCAAGGCGATCAAACCGCTGCCGCACATCCCGGCGGGTCGCGTGCCCGCCGCGCTCTCGGCGGTGGCGATGAAGGCGTTGACGCTGGACAAGGCGAAGCGCTATCAGGACGTGGCGGCGTTCAGCGCGGACATCGAAAAGTTTCAGACCGGCTTCGCGACGAGCGCGGAGCAGGCGGGGCTGGCCACGCAGCTCGTGCTGCTCATCAAGCGCAACCGTGGCATCTTCTCCACCGCCGCCGCCGCGTGGCTGCTCATCACCGCGCTCGCAGTTTGGTTCGTCTTCAATCTGCGGGCAAAGGAGCAGCGCGCATCAAAAGCCGAAGCCGTTGCGGTCCAGGAAAAGGAAACAGCGCGCCAGGCGCTGGCGAAGTCGCAGCTCGACCTCGCGGAAAAGGAATTCGAGCGCGGGAAGTTCGTCGAGGCGCGGAAGATCCTCGAGGAGACGCCGGAGAGCTTTCGCGATGCGAACTGGCGCTTCCTCCGGGCTCACTCGAGCGACTTCACGGCTCGACTTTCCCTTCACGGAAAGGGGGCCGCGCTTCGCTTGCAGTTTCTGCCGCAGGGAGATCGTTTCGCGGCCAGATGCAACGGCGGAGTCATCGGCATCTTTTCCCTCACGGGCCGGCAGATCGGCGACTGGGTTCCGGTGAACGGCTCCGGTGCCTTCCGGATCGACAGCGCCGGAAGCAGGATGGCCTTCGCGGCTTCGGCCAGCGAGGTCGCGGTGCAGGAGGTGGCCACGGGCAATCTCGTGCATCGTTGGACCTGCGAACCCGGCGAAAACAAGCATGTGCTGCTCAGCCCGGATGGCGCGACGGTGGTGGTCGCCGCAGGCAGGCAACTCACCGCCCATGCCACGGAGACGGGCGCGCCGCTCTGGACACAGCCGTTCCACTACGTTGTGCCAGCCTTCAGCCCGGATGGCCGGACGGTGGCGATTGTCGCAGCCGGGACGGCGCTGGCTCTCAAGATCGAACTCCGCGACACGCTCACCGGCACCGTGCGCAGCACGCTCGAAGCGAGTGCCGACAACGATGGCAAGGAGATCCTGCAATTCAACCAGGCCGGTGACCGGCTCGCGTGCTTCGGTCGTGACGAGGTGATCCTCTGGAATCCGCAGACAGCCACAAAAATCCGGGGCCTCCATTTCCCGGGCGAGACGGTGAAGCTGTTGAGTCCCGGTGGCGACGCGGTGGCGACCATCAGCGGCAGCCGCATCCGCCTGTGGGACACGGCGACGGGGCGATTGCTGCGTTCGTTCAATGGAGCGAACACTGACGCCCTTGACCTCGCTTTCAGCCCCGATGGCAGGATGCTGCTGTCAACGCATGTGGCAGCGGAAAACGCGATCGTGCATGTCTGGCCGACGCGGCTTGGGGAAGAGATCGCCTCGGCGCGTCCGGGCGGGATAATCTCGCGAGTTCTATTCGACCGTGACGGCTCCACCTTCTACACGTCCGCTCGCGATGCCGCTGCCTGGGAAATCCGGAGTGGTCTGGAGAAATGGACGTTTTCCGCAGGATCCAATCATCGGGCTCTCGATCTGGCCCTTCATCCCGGCGACGGGTCCATCATTTTGTCCGCGATTGGCAAGAATGAGTTCACCCATGTGGCATCCACCGGGGAAGCGCTGGCACCGTTTGGCATCAACCACGGTTCGAGCCTGAAATTCAACCGCAGCGGCCAGCTCCTTCTCGAAGTGGAAGGCGCGTTTCATCAGACCTATCCCGGCCCGGCGACCAGCGTGCTGGAATACCCGTCGGGCAAGGTGCTGCGGAGGATTCTCCACAATCACCCCCGCCAGCCCTTCGCCGCCTTTTGCCTTGAGGATGCCGCCGTCGCCACCGCCGCGCTGGCCGGTGGGATCACCGTGTGGGATTGGAAGGCGGGCACACCGCTGCACCAGATCGCCGCCGCGCAGACCGGGAGCATCGCCTGCCTCGCGTCCAGCCCCGACGGGCGTCACCTCGCCACCGGCGGACCCGACCGCTGGATTCGCATCTGGGAAGCGAAGACGGGCCGGCTGGAAGCCGCCTTCCGCGCGCACTGGGAAGGCGTGCGCTGCGTGAAGTTCAGCCTCGACGGACGCGAAATCCTCAGTGGCAGCGAAGACGGCACCGTGCGCCTCCACGACGCCGCCACCGGTAAGGAACGGCTTGCCTTTTACAGCCTCACCGCGCCCGTGGTGGATGCGGACATCAGCGCTGATGGCAAGTTCATCGCCGCGATCACCACCGAGGGCGTCACCAAGGTGTGGGACCGCCAGCGCTCCAGCGAAGCCGCCCTGCTGCCGAAGCGGCCCGCCGCGATCAAGCCCGCAGTGGCGAAGGATGCCGAAGGCTGGGAAGACCTCCTCGCCCCGCTCACGCCGGACGAGGTCGAGCAGACCGGCCACGGGTGGAGACTGAAAGACGGCGAGGTTTTCAGCCCGGACACGAAACACGCGACACTGCCGCTGCCCGGCGAAGTGTCCGGCACGAGCTACCAGGTGCGCGTGAAGCTGCGGCAGCTTGCCAACAAGCAAGTTTTTCACATCGTCCTGCCCGTCGCGGACCAGATGTGCGGGTTCGAGTTGGATGGGCGTCCCCACGGCAGCATCTACACCGGCCTGATCCTGGTGGACGGCAAGTTCGGCAAATACCTGCCCGGAACCGTGGAGGGCCAACAGGTGAACGACGCCGAGCCGCACGAGCTGGAAGTGACCGTGCGCCTCGGCGGCGCGAATGCCACCATCACCACCACGCTCGACGGCAAACCGCTCTACGCATGGACCGGCCCCATCGCCGCCCTCAGCCAGCACCCGTCCTGGGCCACCACCGAGCCCGGCGCCCTCGCCCTCGGCACCCACCTCGGCGGCTGGGCGGTGTCCGGGGTGAAGGTGAAGCGGCTGGATGGCAGCAACGCATCCACCCCCGGCCTGCCGACGATGCCAGCCCCCACAGCGCCACTTCCAGTGGTCCAACCCACCGGAGCCTTGGGCACTCAAGACAAAATATCGGGCATGAAGAACGCCGCCCTGCTGGTCTGGTTTGGAAAAGACCAGGAGCACCGCACCACCAGCCAGCGGATGCTGGAATCGGCGGCGAATACCGAATCCTACGGAACCGCCGAACGAGTCGCCAAAATTGCCTGCCTCCGCCCCATTGATGCCGCCGAGACCCGGAAAGCCGCGCTCGATCTCGCCCGGAAAGCGGTGGAACTCGGAAAGGATCAAAAGACATTCCTGCCGTGGGCGCACCTGACGCTCGGCATGGCCGAACACCGCAGCGGCCACTACCCGGAAGCCGCCACGGCGCTCGGCACCGCGTTCCAAACAGCAGCCGAAACCAACTACATCTCGAACCAGCCCCGGATCGAAAGCACCGCGAATTTCTACCTCGCGATGTGCCTCTTCCAGCAAGGCAAACAAGCAGAGGCCCGCTCCCTCTTCGCCGCCACCGAGGCAAAGATGAAACCCCTCCCCGCCGATGAACAGAACCCGCTCGCCGAAGGTGCCAGCCACGACGACCTCATCCTCTGGCTCGCCAGCAAGGAAGCCAAAGCCCTGCTGGCCGGAGCGGAAGCGGGGAAGAAGTAGTGGGTGGCCGGGCGGTGCCCGAGGTGGAGGTGAAGGGCATTGCTTGGCGGCCATGCCACCCTATGATCGGCTCCATCGAACCCATCCCCAATTCCAACTCACGCATGAAAATCATCATCACCGGCGGCGGCGGCTTTCTTGGCTCGCAACTCGCGCAGAAGCTCCTCGAACGCGGCACTTGGAACGGCCAGCCGGTCACTGAGATGGTGCTGTTGGACGCGTTTTTTCGTGGAGAACCGACCGATGCGCGGGTGAAGCAGGTGAAGGGCGACATCGGCGACCGGGCCACGGTGTTCGCGGCCACGGGCTCGAAGTTCGATGTGATCTTCCATCTGGCCTCGATGGTCAGCGGCGAGTGCGAGGAACGCTTTGATGATGCGATGCGTGTGAACCTGGATGGTGGCAGAAATGTGTTTGAGGCGGCCAGGGCGGCGGAAGGCAGGCCGCGGGTCGTGTTTGCCAGCAGCGTGGCCTGCTACGGCGGCATGGACATGTCGCAGATGATGTCCGACACCACGAAGCAACTGCCGCAGACGACCTATGGCATGACGAAGGCGATGTGTGAGATGCTGGTGAACGATCACACACGCAAAGGTCACTTCGACGGCCGCAGCGTGCGCCTGCCGACGGTGATCGTGCGTCCAGGCAAGCCGAACGCAGCTGCATCAAGCTGGGCCAGCGGGATGTTTCGCGAACCGCTCAACGGCGAAACCTGCAATCTGCCGATCCGCCGCGATCAGCCGCATCCGATGACGGGTTACCGCACCGTGATCGAGTCGTTCATCGCTTTGAGCGAGGTTTCTGAAGACAAACTCGGCAAAGACCGTGCCTATGTGCTGCCCGCGCATCGCGTGACGCCGCAGATCGCGGAGAAGGTGATTCAAGAAGTCGCGGCGGAACGTGGAATCCAACTGGGGCCGATTGTGGATGCGTTTGATGCGCGGATTCAAGGCATCGTGGATAACTGGCCGCAGCAGGTGGACGGCTCACGCGCCGTGGAGATCGGCCTGCCGCGTCCGCCGGAGCTGAAGGTGATCGTGGAGCAGTACGTCGAGGATTTTGGAGCCAAGCAGGATTAGCGGCGACGGTGAATGAGGCACTTGAAGGCGGTGCCTGCGCCTTCAGGATCGAGAAGCTGCGCAGAGGCGTCGTGTGGCTGAAGGAATTCAGCGAGTGTTTGACGCGCGGTCTGCTCCAGGCCGAGTTCGCGCAGCCAGGCGGCGTAATCGGTGAAGTTGATGTCAGCGGTGATGTCCTGACGGCCTGGATTGGCGTAGATGTCGGCGCCGGTGAGCCTTTGATGCAGCAGGTAGGCGCGCAGCGTGCCCTGCGGTCGGCGATGGTAGAGCTGCGGAAAATCATCGCCGTAGTCGATGCTGAGCATGGAGCCGCCTTTCCAGTGCGGTGTCCAGTTTTGCAGCCAGTCGCGGATGCTGGGGTGGAGCTCGCAGCGCTGGCCGTCTTTGAAGGTGGTGTGACGCAGGGCGCTGAAGTGTGCGGAATCGAGATGATGCGGGTGAAGCTGCTCTGGCACCCAGACTTCGTGCCACTGCCCGTTTTGCCACTGCACGAGCGTGGCGGGGAAGGCGTCGAGCAGCTCGTTGTGATAGATGAAGGCGTGGCCTTGAGCGTGGGCGAGAGCGGATTCGGGATCGTGGTGCCAGCAAACTTTGCTGCCGAGCCTCTTTTGCTGCTCTGCGCGGAGAACGGGGGAGGTTTCAACGATGTGAAAGCTGAAAAGGCGGCGCTGCCACCAGCCAAGGGATTGGCGAACAGCGCCCATGAGCGAGCCATCGCCGGCGCCGACTTCGATGATGTGGCGGATGCTCGGCTGCGCTGTTGATTCGGATTTGAGCCAGGCGGCAATGGCTTGACCGAGAGTGGGAGAAAGCGTGGCGGAGGTGGCGAAATCTCCGCGTGCGCCGACGGTGCGGATATGGCGCGTGTAGTAGCCGCGTTCGGGGTCGAACAGGGCGCGGGCCATGAAAGACGAGAACGGCTCAGAAACTGCGGATGATTTCATCGGCGATGATTTCGAGACCCTCGCTCACGATATGCTGCGGCTGCGAGTAGGTGAGGCGCAGGCATTCGTGCGGATGCCGCCACTCCTGATCGATGCCATAAGCGAAGTAGTGGCCGGGGATGACGAGGACTTTGCGCTCTTTGAGGCGGCGATAGAGTTCCTTGGCGGTGATGGGCAGGCCATTGATCCACAGCCAGAGGAAGAAGGCGCCTTCTTGAGCGTGCAGCGCCCACGGAACGCGGTCGCCAAGAGCGGAAGCGAGGACTGATTTGGCGAAGTCGGAACGCTCGCGATAAAACGGGCGGATGACCTCGAGGCCGAGCTTGATGAGCGTGTCGTCTTTGAGCAGCGGCATGAGCAGCGCCTGGCCGAGGTTGCCATTCGCGAGGGAGACGATGGCGTTCATGTTCGACAGCGCTTTCACGATGTGTGGATCGGCGACGATCATGGCGGTGCGCACGCCGGGGAGGCCGACCTTGCTCATGCTGATGCTGAAGATCATGCCGGGCTGCCATTTTGGCTGGAAGCCGTTGTGGATGACGCCAGGAAAGGGATGGCCGTAGGCGTTGTCGATGATGAGCGGGATGCCGTGCGCGTCGGCGAGCGCGTGGAGACTGTCGAACTCGTTTTGAGTGAGGACGTTGCCGGTGGGATTCGTGGGACACGAAACACACATGGCGGCGATGTCAGGCGTGATGCGCAGGCGGTCGAAATCGACGTGGTATTTGATCTCATGCGGCGCGGTTTCGACGATGCGCGGCAGGCAGGCGGTGAACTGGTCCTCGGTGAGCGACTGATTGGCGTAGCCGATGTACTCTGGCAGCAGTGGGAAGAGAATGCGGCGCTTGGACGAGCCGGTCTGGCCGGCAAGAAGATTGAAGAGCAGGAAGCAGGCGCTTTGACTGCTCGGCATCACGGCGATGTTCTCGCTGGTGACATTCCAGCCACACTCGCGCTGGAGGAACGCGGCGAAGGTTTCGCGAAATAGCGGATTGCCGCCGGGCGGATCGTAATTGAGCAGCGTACGGTCGATGCTGCCGTCGTCGAGCATGGCGCGCATGCGCTCGCGCCAGAGCTGCTGCACCTGCGGAATGGCCGCAGGCTGGCCGCCGCCGAGCATGCGCATGTCAGGATGAGTGGTGAGCGCGGCTCCGCAGTCATCCATGAGTTCCTGGATGCCGCTGGGTCCGGCAAGACGCATGCCGATGTCTGAGAAGGTGGTTTGCATCAAGAGGCGACGTAGGTTTGCACCCAGTCGCGAATGCTGAAGCTTGGCGCGGCTTTTTCAATCTGCCAGCGGCCATCCGCATTGAGCCTGAAACTGCCGACCCAGCGCTGATGCCATTCCTCGGGCGCGATCATGCTGAGCTGACGCTTGCCCTCGACCTCGTACAGATGGTACACCTCGCCACAGACAGGCTCGAAGCCGAAGTGGCTCTCGTAGATGAGCTTGTTCCAGTTGAAGGCGTCGATGACCTCCATGTAGCGCTCCTGGATTTCGACCATCTCCTGCTGCAACTCACGCTCGACGCGGGAGACGCCGCGAGATTTGAAACTGGTAAGATCCTGCGGGATGATTTTGGCGGCGAGACGCGAAACGGGATACGGCAGGTAGTTGCCGCGTGGCTCGGGGGCTTGCAGGGCTGCGTCGATGGGGTCCAAAACAGGGCTGATGTGGGTCATAGGATGTGCGGGAGGGGCGCGGGATCAAGATGGTGCTTTGATTTGAAAAGCGGCATCCCTGGCTTACTATGGGAGATGAAAAACGTCTCCCAACTGCTGGCTGCCGCCTTGTTTTCCGCGCTGCTGGCGTCTTGCGCATCCCGCACCATGGACAGCGTGCCGACCGCGCTGGAGCTGGAAGCGTACGAACGTGTGATCAAATCCCGCATGCAGGGCGAGTACGACGAACTGGCGCGGCTGCGCGCGCGTGGGGCGATCAGCCAGGCCGATTATGAGGAGCAAAAGCGCAAGCTGGACTCGGAGCTGGCGGAAAAGGTGAATGACGCGGCCTGGAACAAGCATTACCTGGCGGAGTCTGAGCGCAAGGCCGATGGCGTGCCGACGCCGGATGCGCCGGTGGCGCTCAATCCAGGCTCGGCAGGCGAGTCTTTTTACCGGCCCTCCAACCAGAATTACGGGCAGGTCACGGGCATGAGCGGCAGCGCTGGGATGGGCAGCATGCGCGCCGCGAGCGAGCAGATCAGCAACGCGCAAACCATCCGCCAGGATGCGGTATCCGCTGGAGGCACCTTTTTGTCCAAGCCTCCGCCTGGCTCCGTGTATGATGATGAATTGAAGCGGTGAGGATGGGGCGGCTTTCGCAGCCGGCAGACCCAAAGCCTTTCATCGGGCAACAGAAAAACAGAAAGCCCTGTGAGGATGACCCCCACAGGGCTTTTGATGGCAGGTTACCCCGCCACATTGACCTCACAAGGAGGCCAACGAGTTACTTCTTCTTGGCAGCCTTCTTGACGGCCTTTTTGGCAGCTTTCTTAGCAGGAGCCTTTTTGGCGGCTTTCTTGACGGCCTTTTTTGCAGCTTTCTTAGCCATAGTATTTGTCCTCTGTTTGTTGTTGGTTGCTTTGTTGTTTTGTTTTGCCGCAGACGCGCTTTTGACGGCGCCTCCACGGACATTTTTTCCTGCGGCGACCGCTGCGGTCGCGCGCTTTTCTTCGATCGCGGCCTGCGCGGCGGCAAGGCGGGCGACTGGAACTCGGAAAGGACTGCAACTCACATAAGTGAGGCCCACACGGTGGCAGAATTTGACGCTGTCAGGATCACCGCCGTGCTCGCCGCAGATGCCGAGCTTGATGTCCGGCTTGGTCTTGCGGCCTTTTTCGATGGCGATCTTGATGAGCTGACCGACACCGGTCTGATCAAGAGTGGCGAAGGGGTTCTTCTTGAAGATTTCGTTCTCCGTGTAGGGCATCAGGAAGCTGCCCATGTCGTCACGGCTGATGCCGAGCGCGGTCTGGGTGAGGTCGTTGGTGCCGAAGCTGAAGAACTCCGCCGTCTCGGCGATCTCATCAGCCGTCAGTGCTCCACGCGGCACCTCAATCATGGTGCCGACGAGATAATTGAGCTTCACTTTTTTCTCGCTCATCACTTCTTTCGCCACTTTATGCACGATTTCGACCTGAAGGTCGAGTTCTTTCTTGAAGCCGACGAGAGGAATCATCACCTCGGGCTTCACCTTGATCTTCTGCTTCGCCACATCAGCGGCGGCCTCAAAGATCGCGCGCGCCTGCATCTCGGTGATCTCGGGATACGCGATGCCAAGACGGCAGCCGCGATGACCG
>DNXB01000172.1 GCA_003506995.1 Verrucomicrobiales bacterium | reverse complement strand
TCAAACGCGATGAGGCGGTCGCACACGCGGTCGAGGAAGTAGCGGTCATGCGTGACGAAGAGCACCGCACCGCTGAAATCGCGCAGGAATACTTCCAACCACTCGATGGATTCGGCGTCGAGATGGTTCGTCGGTTCGTCGAGCAGCAGCAGGTCCGGCTCCATGACGAGCAGGCGCGTCATGTGCGCGCGCATCACCCAGCCGCCGCTGAACTCCCGTGCCGGGCGTGTGAAGTCGGACTCCTTGAAGCCCAGCCCCTTGAGAATGCGTTTGGCCTTGGCCTCGGTTTGCGGGTCTTGCAGCGCGTCATGCTTGGCATGGGCCTCGAAGTACTCCGGGCTGGAGACATCCCCCGTGGCCTCAAACTCGCGCAAAATCTTCTCCAGCGCCTGGATTTCGCCCGCTTTGCCTGTGGCGACGTCCATCACGCTCTCTTCACCGACCGGCTCGCTCTCCTGCGGCAGGAAGCCGACGGTCGTCCACTCGTCACGAATGACCTCGCCAGCGTCCGGCGTGTCCGTTTTGAGGATGAGCGAGAACAGGGTTGATTTGCCCGCGCCGTTCGGCCCCACGAGCGCCACGCGCTCGCCATAGTTGATGGTCATCGACGCAGCGCTGAAAAGCGTGCGCGCATTGAAGGTTTTGGTGACGTCGCGGATCGTTAGCATTGCCTCTGCGTATCACCGGGCCGCCATCACTGCACGCGGTTTGTGCTCCGTGAGGATTTTTGACATGGGCACTTCCACCGCGTTCTCGCGGCCCAGGAACTCCAGCAGGATGCGCACCCGGTCCGCGCCGCTCAGCAGCGCGTTCACGATGCCCTTCAGCCCGCGCATCGGCCCCTCGGTCAGTTCCACGGTGTCCCCCACCTTCACGCCCACCTCCACCTCGCAGATGTCGATGTGATTCATCTCGGCCTTGAGCTCTTCGATGGCCCGGTCCGGCACGGGCGTCAGGTTGCCGCCGAAATCGACCACCTTGATCACGCTCTGGGAGTATTTCACCGCCCGCAGCGACTCTGCCGGCGCAAACTTGGCGAAAAAGTAGCTCGGAAACAGCGCCTCCACGAACCACACCTTGCCCCGCCGGGTGTTTC
Organism: Verrucomicrobiales bacterium; assembly: GCA_003506995.1. Lineage (GTDB taxonomy): Bacteria > Verrucomicrobiota > Verrucomicrobiia > Verrucomicrobiales > Verrucomicrobiaceae > Prosthecobacter. Next base: position 21,367 of record DNXB01000172.1, on the reverse strand, counting down.
GCTGGAAACGGATGCGCGGACACCACGCCTCCACGTTCTCAAGCCCCGCCATGAGCGCGGCGGCGATGTGCTCGCATTTGGGTCGTGTGTGGACGACATACCATGCCGGGGTGGTGTCTTTGTCTTTCATCAAGGTCGGATGGTCTAAGCTGTCGCGTCCCATCACGCCAGCAACCTCAATCCTACGCCCGGAACATCGCGTTTGCGCTTCCCGGCGGTCTGCGCCACCTGTGCGCCCGTTTTTTCCCGGCCTGACGCATGTTTGCGGATCTCTACGACTACCTCTACCACCAAAATCCCACCGGCGGCATCCCGCTGAAGGGCACGGGCATCGTCGTGGCGCTGGCGCTCATCCTTTCCCATGTCTGGGCGCTCAAAAACACCGCCCCAACCCAGGCATTCCTCAAATCCTTCCCCCGCGCCTTCCACTGGGGCGTGATCTTGCTGACCATTGATGTGATCTGGAGTGTCTTCGCCCTCTCGAACATGGACATGGGCGAGTTCTTCAACATGCGGCGCACCTTCATCATGATCACCATCGGTGGCTATGTGGCCGTGCTGATCTATGTGAAGGAATTCCTCGCCGTCCGCGCCCTTGGCGCGTTGATGCTGCTCGTCGCCGGCCCGGTGCTCACCGCCGCCTTTCTCCAGCCGCAGACCAGCCGCCTGCTGCTGCCCATCCTCGCCTACGTTTGGATCATCGTTGGCATGTACTTCATCGGCATGCCCTTCCTCATGCGTGACTGGATCAACTGGCTCCTCGCCAAACCGCAACGCTGGAATCTCGCGGTGTACTCCGGCATTGGCTACGGCGTGATGCTGCTCGTGGCAGCTCTTCTGTTCTACTGATGAACCCTCCGCCGCGTGTCCTCGTCATTCGTGGCGGTGCGATTGGCGATTTCATCCTCACGCTGCCTGCGATCCGTCTGCTGCGTGAAACCATCGCTGACTGCCATCTTGAAGTCATCGGCTATCCCGCCATCGCTGAACTCGCCCGCACCGCCGGTCTGGCCGATTCCATCCGCAGCCTCGAACACCGCACGATGGCCGCGCTCTTCGCCAAAACCGCGGCCATCGACGAGGCGCTCGAGGAACACCTGCGCGGCTTCAATCTCGTCGTCAGCTTTCTCTATGACCCCGATGGCCTGTTCCGCGCCAGCCTGGAGCGTGTCGGCGTCAAAACGCTCATCGAGTGCTCTCCGCGTGTGCAAAACGAAGGCGGACACGCTTCCAAGCAGCTCGCCAAGGGCTTGGAAAAGCTTGCCATGTTCCTGGAGGACGAGCATCTGTGTCGTGCGCATTTCGAGCGACGTCTCGATGACAAAGCACGCGTTGCCATTCATCCTGGCAGCGGTTCCCAGAAGAAAAACTGGCCGCTGGAGCACTGGCTGCGGCTGGCGGCCGAATTTTCCGACCACGAGGTCATTTTCATCACCGGCGAGGCCGAGGAAGCCCGTGGCGTGAAGATTGAGCGACACGCCAACTGGCACGCCCTGCCGCTTGCCGAACTCTCCGCCCGTCTTGCCACCTGCACGGCCTTTCTCGGCCACGACAGCGGCATCTCGCATCTGGCAGCAGCCTGCGGCGTCCCATCACTGCTGCTCTTCGGCCCCACCGATCCTGCCATCTGGGCGCCACCGCAGCCCTGGGTCGAGGTTTTACGCGAGGAGAGTGGTGATCTGGCCCATCTCGATTTTGAGCGCGTGAAATCCGCCGCCACGCAAGTTGTGGCGAAATCGTAACGTGCTAATCTCCCCTTCGAAATCATGCCCGACGCCCCCCCCTCCGTACGATTCCGCACACTCCTCATCCTTGGCGCTCCTGGCAGCGGCAAAGGCACGCAGGGCAAGGTGCTCGGCTCCATCCCCCGTTTTCACCATCTCGCCTGCGGCGATGTGTTTCGCTCGCTCGACACACGCACAACGCTGGGCCAGAAATTCGTCGAGTATTCCAGCCGTGGTGAGCTCGTGCCGGATGACGTGACTGTTCAGCTTTGGAACGCGAACGTGAAACAGCGCGTCGATTCCCACCAGTTCAAGCCGGAGATCGACTTCCTCGTGCTCGATGGCATTCCCCGCAACGTGGAGCAGGCCCGGTTCATGGAATCCCACATCGAAGTGCTGAAGGTCTTCCATCTTTCCTGCCCTGACCGCACTGAACTGGCCCGCCGCCTGCGCAAACGCGCCCTGAAGGACAACCGCTTCGATGACGCCAACGAAACCGTCATCCAAAACCGCTTCGCCACCTACGAGGCCGAGACCAAGCCGATCCTCGACTACTATGCCGGTGATCGCATCGTCGAGATCGACGCCAGCCAGGCACCTGCCAAGGTGCTCTACGACATCCTCGGCGGCGTCATGACGCTCGATGCCTGGAAAGAGCTGGAGAAGATGAAGATCTGATGCGCGTCCTTTTCATCGGCACTGGCGACATTGGCCTTCCATCCTTGGAATGGCTGCTCAACACGACCAAGCATGAGGTCGTCGGCGTCGTCACGCAGCCGGACAAGCCCGTGGGCCGCAAACAGGTGCTCACACCGCCGCAGATCAAGGTGAGTGCTCTGGCTGCTGGCATCCAAGTCATCCAACCGCCGAAAATCCGCCACGCCGTCGAGGAACTGAAAGCCTTCAACGCCGATGTCGCCGTCGTCGTGGCCTACGGCCAGATTTTGTCCCGCGCCGTGCTCGATGTGCCGAAATTCGGCTGCCTGAACATCCACGCATCGCTTTTGCCACGTCATCGCGGTGCCGCGCCGATCCAGGCCGCGATTCGTGACGGCGATTCCGAAACGGGCGTCACGATCATGTTCATGGATGAAGGTCTCGACACCGGTGACATCCTGCTGATGAAGCGCCTCCCCATCGCCGATGACGACACAGGCGGCAGTCTTCACGACAAACTCGCGCTACAAGCCCCCGCCGCGCTCGAAGAAGCGCTCGATCTGCTCGCCTCGGGCAACCCGCCGCGTGAGAAACAAAACGACAGCAAAGCCACACACGTCCGCAAACTCACCCGCCAGGACGGTCGCATCGCTTGGAATCGTCCCGCCATCGAGCTCGGCCGCCTCATCCGCGCCTTCACGCCTTGGCCCGGCACCTCCTGTGTGCTCAAAGACGTGCAGATGAAGATTCATCGCGCTCAAATCATTCCGAATGCCGATGCCTGCCCTTCACCCGGCACCATTGTCAGCGCTGATGCGAATGGCATCGTCGTCAGTTGCGGCAACGGACTGCTGAACCTGCTCGAAGTCCAAATCGAAGGCGGCAGACGTTTGTCTGCCGCCGAGTTCCTGCGCGGGCACCCGTTACAGGCGGGTGATGTGCTGCTCACTCCTCAAACTTCCACGACTTCCGTTTCGCTGGCTTGAGGTCGGTGCGGCCATGACGCTTGCGGAAGACATCGAACACGATGTCGGAACCGTCCGCCTTCATTTGGTGAACCATGCGCAGCAGCTCGCCGAGGCGTCCCTTCGGAAATCCGGCCTTGTTCGCGAACCAGCCGAGGTATTCCGCCGGGATGTCGTAAATCGGCACGCCGTTTGGCGGGAAATGCTGCGGCCCGTATTTGCCGAACGGCATGAACGTGCGCCCGATCTCCTCCAGATCGGAGCGCATGCGTTCGGCAAGGTCGTCCACGGTTCTGCTAACGTTTCTTCCCGGCTTTTTTGGCCGTCTTCTTTTTCACGGCCTTGGCGGCAGGTTTTTTAGGCGCTGCTTTCTTGGAGGTCTTCTTCGGTGCCGCCTTTTGGGGCGTGGCTCTTTTTGCTGGAGCTTTCTTCACCGCTGTTTTCTTCTTCGCTGTGACCTTGCGCTTTGCGCTCTTCTTGGCGGGCGGAGCTTTTTGCTTCGACGCCGCCTTGGCGGGCGTCTTCTTCTTTGGCGCAGCTTTTTTGACCGGTTTCTTCTTCGATGCGGCTTTCTTCGGCACGGCCTTCTTTGCTAGAGCCTGCTTTTTAGCGACGGGCTTTCCAGCGGCGGCTTTCTTCGCCACCGGAGGCTTGGCCGCAGCCGTTTTGGCGGGTGCTGCGGGTTTCTTGGGTGACGAGCCAGCGGACTTGGCCTTTGATTCAGGCGTGGCGAGGAGGATCTGGCTCAGCGCGTTCCACAACGGCTCGCAGATGAAGGCACAGGTGCCGCCGCCGCGTTTTTCCATGGAGTCGGTGAAGTTGATGTCGCCGACGCCGACCCAGCGGTCGGTGCCGGCGGGATTGCTATGGTCGGAGATGGCGAGCTTGGCGTGATCAACGGCCTCACCCCAGGACCAGGGAATGTCGGGCGGGCTGACGATGGGGGCGAGGTTCACGGAGAGCATGTTCTCGACTGAATGCTGCTCGCCGTTTTCATTGGGCGGCGGAATTTTGAGCTTGCCGGTCGTTTTGTCGATCCCGGCATTCTCCCAGGTTTCGACTTCGATGTTCTCGTTGAGCGCGACGCTGACGAGGTCGTCGTAGAAGTCTTTGAGGGTGGCGTCGAGCTTGTCCGTTTTGTCACCCCAGGCGCGATTTTTGGCGATGGCGAGGAAGGCCTGGCCGCCCTTGGATTGGAACGGCACTTGCCCGCTGTAGGGCTCGATTTTGGAGCCGTCATGGTTGTTGGGGATGTTGTTCGCCATCAGCGCGAGGCGAGGGTCATTCGCGTCGAGCGCGCGGAGTTTGCCGGGCACGTTGGTCACGGGCGGGCTGGTGAAGTTGTTCACCTTGTTGTTGGCGTTGGTGAGCAGGTCGGAGGAAACATGCACATTGGGGCCGTGCGCATCGAGCATGAGCTGGGCGATGTTCTTGGTGGCGGCGGCATTCTGGAGCTGGATGCAGAGCATCGTCTGCGCCATCTTGAGGCCGGTGCCGGGATAGTCGAACTCGGCGCTCATCGGCAGCAGCGGCACGGAGTGGATGAGCCAGAAGGCGGAATCACTCGCGAGATCGAAGGCAAGCGCGCCTTTGCAGTGTCCGCAGGGCGAGGGGCCGGTGCCGGCGGTGGCGCTGCCTGGCTCGTGACGGTCTTCGTCGTTGTAGCAGAAGTAACCGAGGTCTTTGTTGGCCTTGGCAGCAGGAGCAAACAACTGGCTGTAGGTGTCAAACAGCGCACCGCTCTTGTCGATGAGATTCTTGGAGAGAACGGGCTTCGCGCCGGGCTTGGCGGCCATGTCGGAGTCGAAATAGAGGAACTCCTGGCCGGTGGCCTTCTGTTTGCCTGGCGACTGCGATTCCGCCGAGACCTTGTAGATGAACCACCAGTCCACAGGCGTGCCGTTGTCGCCAATGACTTGCAGGCCCTTGCCTGATGCGGCACGCGGCGTGGCTGTCGCTGGTTTTGCGGCGACGACGGCAGCCGGTTTTGTGGTTTGCAGCGGAACTTTGAACTTAAAGTCCAGGGCAGGGGGATTGTAGTACCAGAGCGAGCCTTGATGCTGCACGAGGCTGCTGACAGCGGCGGTTTGCGCAGGATCATTCCAGAACTTCTGCGCGGCGGCCCAGACATCGGCAACAGGTTGCGAGGGATCATCGGACATGGCCTTCAGCCAGCGGGAGACGGCGAGGTCTTTGATCATCTGCGCGGTGGCATCCTTGAGCGGGTAGTGCATCTGCCCCTTATCATCCTTGAAGGGTGGGAGAATGCTGCCGGCACCGATTTGACCAGGGCCGAAGCCTTGGGCCATGCCGTAGAAGACATACGGGTGTGAGGAGGCGAGCACGGGCGTTTTCAGGCCGGGAAGAATGCCAGTGACGACCGTGGTCTGGTACACCTTCAAGTTTGTACCGTAGAGCTTGTTGAACGTCGCCAGCGGATGCGCGCCATAGATGACGATGGGAGCGGTGTAGCCTTTGACGGGTGAAGGATTGAGCAGGAGCGAAACCTGGGCCTTTTGGTAGTCCGGGAAGTACTGAATGGGAATGAGGCCGTATTCTGGGTCGTAGGCACTGGGGGGGCAGCCGTCAGCGGCGCACTGCTTCGGGTTCTTCGAGCCTTGATCGTCCTCGGCACCGATGGGCGTGGCGTCCATGACGGTGTTGAAGAGCATGATGTCACCACTCGCGAGATTGCCAGGGAGCGAAGTGACGCCGTTGGCGGCAAGCAGCTCCTCACAGCGCACGGGCACTGGGTCGTCGAGATAGTCCTGATTGGTCTCCAGCAGACGAATCGGCGGGTAATGGAAGAACAGCAGCGCCTTTTGATTCAGCATGGGCATGCCGTGCGGCAGAAAGAAGCGCCACGGCAGGTAGGGCGCGGCATCAGGACACGGATCCCATTTGCCAGTGCTCTTGAGCATCGGCACGACGTTGGTCCATGCGGCCCAACCATTGGCGAGGAATTGCGGCAGGCGCTTGGCGTAGCCCGCGAAGCTGGTGGCGAGATTGTCGGGACCGGTGAGATCGAGAAAATAAGTGCCGCCGGTGATGCGGACACTGGCTTTGGCACCCGCACAGCCATCGCGTACGAGTGTTTGCCCAAACCAATGTTCGATGGTGGCTGCCAGCGAACTTTTGTCTCCCGTGAAATTGGGATACGAATAGAGAACCGCGAGACGGTCCTCCGTGCCAAGGCTGATGGTGGTGGTGCTCATGGGTGGTGGTGGTGGTGAATAACGGGTGACGATTTCATTGCTGCTGTGCGAAGGCATCACGCAGATGACGGCCGGCGTCATCAAACACGCCGCGTGCGTGGCCGATGGCGCCCAGGAGCCACATGAAGCCGTGAATCATGCCGGGGTTGGGCAGATGCTTCACGGCGACGCCTGCGTCGCGCAGCGCATCGGCATAGGCCCTGCCTTCGTCGTGCAAGGGATCGAATCCGGCGGTGATGACCGTTGCCGGCGGCAGTCCGGACAACACACCGCGAATGGGCGAGGCGTGGGGATGTTCGGCATCGTCCGGGGTGACGAAATAGAGGGAGAAAAACCAGTCCATCGCAGCGCTGGTGAGCAGGTAGCCGCTGCCATTGGTAACGCGGGATGGATACTTGCCGGTCGTGTCGGGCCGGGCGTCGGTGACGGGATAGATCAGCAGTTGATACGCGATCTTGGGGCCTTGCCGGTCGCGCGCCATCATCGCAACGACGGTGGCCAGGTTGCCGCCCGCGCTGTCGCCACTGACGGCGATGCGTGCCGCATCCAATCCCAGCGCTGGCGCGTTATCGACCGCCCACCGCGTGGCAGCGTAGCAATCTTCGGGAGCGACTGGGAAGCGATGTTCTGGCGCGAGCCGGTAACCAACCGACACGACCGCCGCATGGGCCGCATTGCTCAAGCTGCGCGCGACCTTGTCCACGACTTCCAGATCACCAAAGACAAATCCGCCACCGTGAAAATACATGATGATGGGATGCGGGCCGGCACCTGCGGGGAGGTGGATGCGCACGGGGATTTCGCCATCAGCGACGGCGATCACCTTGTTGATGCAATGACCGACTGGCTCCGCCTCACCTTCCAGTCCGATGAAGGCATAACCGGTCTGACGCGCCTCCTCGACGCTCATCTCTTCAAAGCCCTTCATGCCTTGCGCGGCGAGTCCGTCCAGTAGTGCTTTGGCTTGAGGGTCGAGTGTCATGATGGTGTCAGGCGGTGATGAAGGTGGCGGCCTGTTCACCGATCATGACGGAGGGCGCATTGGTGTTGCCGGTGGTGATCGTGGGCATGATCGAGGCATCGGCGACACGCAGGCCGGTGATGCCGCGCACGCGCAGGCGTGAATCGACGACGGCGAGAGCGTCGTTGCCCATCTTGCAGGTGCTGGTGGGATGGAAGTAGGTCGTCGCGCCTTTTTTCAGCGTCTCGATCATTTCACTGCGGCCCAGTTTGCCAGGGATGACCTCGCGCTTGCGCAGATGATCGAAAGCGGATGAAGCACCCATTTCGCGGCACAGCTCGATGCAGAAGTGCATGGCGTTCACATCGGCCTCGGACTCGAAGTAGTTCACGTCGATGATGGGAGCCACGCTGGCATCTGCGGAGGCGAGGGTGAGCGAACCCCGGCTCTGCGGAGCCACGATGCTCGGCGCGATGGCGTAGCAGTTTTGATTCGGCAACAACGGCGCGAGATCGGGCGTGGCGAAGGGGAACTCGATGATGACGGGCTGAATGTCCGGCGTGGCGAGCGCGGGATCGGACTTCCACCACATCGTGCTCTCCGCACCGTTGTTATGCGGCGCGGGGAGGTCGATTTTGCATTCGTAGTTGATGCCGGCGAACAAAACGTGGTCCTGGAGGTTTTTGCCGACGCCTGGCAGGTCGAGCGTGGATTTGATGCCGAGTTTCGCCAGTTCAGCCGCCGGGCCGATGCCGGACCGAAGCAGGATCGAGGGCGAACCAATGACACCGGCGCTCAGCACGACTTCTTTGTCAGCGCGGACGGTTTGCAGCTTCCCATCATGCGCAAACTCGACGCCGACGCAGCGCGTGCCTTCGACGATGACGCGATGCGTTTCCGCATTGGTGATGACCGTGAGATTTTTGCGCTGCATCGCGGGCAGCAGGTAGGCGTTCACGACGCTGAAGCGTTTGCCGTCCTTCACGGTGAAGTTGAAGTAGCTCGTGCCTTCCATCGAAGTGCTGTTGTTGTCGAAAACCTTCGGCAAACCGACGGCGGGGCCGGATTCGACGAACGCGGCGGCCACCGGATTGGGATTCACGGGCGGTGTGACGTACATCGGGCCACCGGTGCCGCGCAACGGGTCGGAAGGGCCTTGCCAGTCTTCGATTTTCTTGAACACGGGCAGCACATCCTTCCAACTCCAGCCGTCATTGCCTGCGGCGGCCCAGCGGTCGTAATCGGAGGGATGGCCGCGCACCCAGGCGTTGGCGTTGTGGCTGTGGCAGCCGCCGAGCATCTTGGCGCGCGGCACATGATCGACACGGTTGAGGCAGGACTTCATCGGTGCCGTCACATAGTTCCAGGACAGCTCTCCATAGAACAGCGTGGGCCACTGCACCGGATCATGCACGCTCGCGTGGTCATGCGTGCCGCCGCCTTCGAGCAGCAACACGCGCGCGGCTGGATTTTCAGAGAGTCGTGCGGCGACGGCGCAGCCTGCGGAGCCGGCGCCGACGACGATGTAGTCGTAGGTGTCTGTGGTCATGCGAGTGATGTTGAGAAGGAAGACTGCGGCGAAGGTGGCTGGGGTGCGCAGGATCCCTGGCAGGGATCATTGGTGCCGTTCGACATGGTAGCGCAGCGCTGAGCGGCCTCCTCCCATGAGTACATGGGCTCCAGTTTCTTGACGTCGAAGAACAGGTCGATCTGTGAGTTGATGCAGATGATCCGCTGATTGTCGGCGGCGGGCTGCGGGGCGCCGGAGCCATCCTTGCTGCCGAACCATTGGAGATAAGCATTCTGACCGGCAATTTCAGGCAAAACGGTGGGATCGTCGGCATACTGCTTGAGAAAGGAGGCGGCGACGAGATCCTGCGCGGTGTATTTGCGGATGTCAGGAATGACGCTGGGATCAGCGGTGCATTTGCCCGTCACGCCTGCGGCGATCATGTGGTTGGCGATCATGTAGGGTGTACGCTTCTTGCTGCCGGGGGTGATTTGCACCATGCCGCACTGGCCGACATTGGCCTGCGGGATGCCGTTCTTGTCCTTGGGCAACTGGTCTTTGTAGCGGACGCGGAACCAGCCGGGTGCCTGCGGATCGTAGAGCGGCGAACCGCCGACGAGCAGCGGCAGCGTGTAGGGATTGGCATCGTTGTGCGGCGGATTGAGCATCAGATCGAGCATCGAGCGGATGTAGTTGCAGCCGTTCGTGTCGTTGTCGAAAAACACCGACGACAGCATGATGGGGAAGTAATCGTTCGGATACTCGCTCTGACCGGAGCCTGGAGCGGCGATGGGGTTCACATCAAGGATGTTGTAGTAGAGGCTGGGATCGGCAATGCCGACGCAGCCGAGCAGGCGCTGCCAGCGCTGCAAGGTGACGTTGTGAAGATAGTCCGCATGCTGCATCGCGACGTAGGGTGGATAATGCAGGAGCGTGACGGCCTTGTGATTCACCATCGGCATGCCGAGGGGCAGAAAGAGCTCCCACCTGCACAGGCCGTCCGATTTGTTGACGGGGTAGCCAGACATCGGATTCCAGGCTCCGGGCGTGGTCTGGCAAAGGGTGACGCCATTGATGGCCTGGCCGGCATGGCTGGCATCCAGCATGGTGGGATGCATCACGGCATACTGCTGCGCCGCCATCTCGAAACCGGACTGGGCCGTGAATGAAATGCGGTAGGTGGGCGTGCCGTCGATCCTCGTCACCACGGGCTGCGCCTCAACGATCTTGATGCCATCCGCGTTGAGCGAGCTGGCGGTGAAGTGGGCGATCACGGCCTCGGGCGTGGTGAGGCCCAGCGCGGGATCAATCAGTCCGGGTGCTGGATACAGCAGGCTCTGATAAAGGTCATTGCCCGGCAGGTCATACTGAATGTTTGGTGAGGCTGCGGTGGGCATGGGCTTGGTGAGTGCAGTGGTGGGAAGGATCAGCCGAATTCGGCGAGCTGGGTGCGGGCTGCGGCCATGTCGGGCGTGTCCTCTTCTTCGGTGAACGTCGTGAGCACAGCGGCGAGCGTGGCTTTGGCATCACCCGCGCGGCCATTCTTCCGCCCCAATTGCGCGAGGCTGGTGGCGGCGCGCAACTCGAGCGAACGGGCGGACAGCTCACGCGCCTTGGTCAGCGCCTGCTGGAAGAAAATTCCCGCCTGCTCGGATGACTGGCCCTGGCGCATGAGCAGTTCGCCATTGAGGCGGAAACGCTCGGCCTCCCAGTAGCGCTCGTCCGTTTCATTCGCGAAAGCCTGGGCCTGGGACAGCGCGTCCATGCTCTGCGCCCATTCGTCGCGACGCATGTGCGTCTCGGCCAGCAGGCAGAGGAAGTAGCCACGGCCGAGGTTGGAACCTTTTTCATTCCAGTAGGCGAGGCCTTTGTGAATGAGCGAGACGGCATCACCGATGGTGCCTTCCTCATGAGCGGCGGCCCAGCCGAGCATGACCTGGTTCCAGCCGATCCAGAACGGGAAGCCGTGCATCTTGCAATGCGCCATGGCGCGCGCGGCCAGTTCTTTGACACGCGCGACATTGCCGCAGAACTGCTCCAGCCAGGTGGCGAAGCTGAGGGCCAGCGCGATGGAGAACGGATGCTGCAACTGCTCCGCGAGCGCGATGGCACGCTGGCTTTCCTTTTGCGCCTGACCGACATGGCCGAGCATCCACAAGATCCACGAGAGATAGGAGCGACACGTCACTCGTGGATCGACGACGTCGTAGATGTCGCGCACGAGCGTGTCGCTGTCGCCCTCGGTGGTGGTCGTGGCGGCGATCACGCTGGCGACGTGCTCATTGGCACGATGGAACTGACCGCGATAGAACAGCGTGGCACCCAGCGCGCGATGCGCGGCGATGTGAAAGGCCGTGTTGTCCTGCCGGTTGGCGAGTTCGAGCAATTCCTCGCCCTGCTGCGTGGCGATGCCGTATTCCGCGCGCAGCATGTGCAGCCGCCACAGACCATAGCGCGACTGGAACAACTGTCCTGGCGTGCCGCACTGCTCGCTCAGTTCACGCGCACGCGTGTAAGTGCCCTCGACTTCCTTGACGCCGTAGCCCTTGGTCGCGGTGAGCGAAACACCGAGGGCGATGAGCGCCTGGATCTCGTGCTGCCACCGCTGGGAGTTGTCGGGCAGTTTTTTGAGCAGCTCGATGGCGCGGTTGAGATGCGTGATGGCTTCCGAATGCGCGGAGCGGTTCGCGGCGCTGGCGCCGGCCTTGAGCAGGTAGGGCACGGCCTGCCACGGCAGGTTGGCCTCCGTGTAATGATGCGCCAGCACTTCCATGTCCGTGGCGGCGGTGTGCGGAAAATGCTCCTCCAGCGCCTGCGCGATGATGCGGTGGTAATGCTGGCGGCGCGACTTCACCAGCGACTGGTAGGCCGCCTCCTGCACGAGCGCGTGCTTGAAGGTGTAGGTGGCCTCGGAGTCGCCCGTGGTCTGAAACAGCAGCTCCGCGTCCACCAGTTGCGCCAGGCTGAGGCGCAGCAGCGAGTTCTCCAGCGGATACACATGCCGCATCAGATCAAAGATGAACTCGCGTCCCATGACCGAGCCGACCTGGGCGATCTCTTTGACCGTGTGCAGCCGGTCCAGACGCGCCATCAGCGAGTCTTGCAGCGTGGTGGGGATCGCCAGCGATGGCAGCGGCCCGGAGAGCGCAAAAGAATCACCCAATTCCTTCAACATGCCGGACTCCATGACCATTTTGGTCAGTTCCTCGACAAACAGCGGCACACCATCGGTGCGGGAGATGATTTGCTCGATGACTTCCTCCGGCAGCGCTTTGCCATGGGCAACACGCAGGCAGATCGTGCGCACCTGCTGCGGATTGAGACGCTGGAGGGCGATCTGCTTTACCTCCGGCACTTTTTTCCACGGTGAATCGAAATCTGGCCGGCAGGTGAACAGTGCGAGCACGCGATGTTCCGCCACAGCGGCCACCACCTCGTTCAGCATGTCCAGTGAGGACGGATCCGCCCACTGGAGGTCCTCCACCACGAGCAACAGCGGCTGTTTCTTCGACCGCTCCTTCAAGATGTGAACGTAGCTCTCGATGATGGCGCGCTTTTGCTGCTGCGGATCCTCCACGGGTGTGTAGCCGGCCTCTGGCGGGATGGACAGCAGCGCCGCGAGCGAGGGCAGCGTCACCTCCAGCTCAATGCCGTACTGGCGCAGCAAGCCCTCCACTTTTTGCAGCCGGTCACGCGGTCGTTCATTGCGGTCAAACTTCAGCACCACGCGCTCCAGCAGGTCGGCGTAGTGATGGAACGCCGTGCTCTTGTGATACGGCGAGCACTGGCACGGTGTGAGCCACGCGCCCGGCACATTGGCGACGTGCTCCTTGAGCATCTGCACGAGTCGTGATTTGCCGATGCCGGCCTCACCACTGAGCAGCACGGCCTGTCCTTTGCCCTGATAATTTTCCTCCCAGCATTCGAGCAGTTGCTGCACCTCGTTCTCACGACCGGTGAGCGGGGTGAGTCCGCCACGGCCCGCGGCTTCGAGCCTGCTGCGCGCCGTCGTTTCGTGCGAGACTTCAAATACCTCCATCGGCCGCTCCACGCCTTTCAGTGTATGAATGCCGAGGCTACGGCAGGAGAAAAATCCTTCGATGAGCCGCTGCGTCACCGCGCTGGCCACCACGGCATCCGGCTGCCCCACCGCCTGCACGCGCGCGGCGATGTTCAGTGTCTCGCCCAGCGCCATCTGCTGCCAGTTGCCCGCACGGTCATCGCCCACGATCATGAGGCCGGTATGCACGCCCACGCGCACCTGGAGCTTGATGCCACCGGTGTTGTGTGTGCGCTGATTGAGCGCGGAAACGCCCTCGATGATCGCCAGACCGGTGCGCACGGCGCGGTTGGCATCATCCTCATGCGCCACGGGGTAGCCGAAGAACATCAACACGCCGTCGCCGAGATAGTTGGCAACGTGGCCCTCGTAGCTTTTGCACACGGCCTTGCACACGTTGTAGTAGTCATGCACCACTGTGTTGAGGTCTTCCGGGTCCATTTTTTGCGACAACTGCGTGAAGGACACGAGATCGCTGAAGATCACCGTGAGCTGACGGCGCTCCGCTGTGGTGCCATCCGCCGGAGCGATGGCCGCAGAGGCCATTTCCCGCGTGACCGTGGGCAAAACGCGTGGCCCGGCAGTGACCGGTTCAGCAACGCCGACTTGGTTTGGGCTCACTCCCACGGGCGTGCCGCATTCTTGGCAAAATTTGGACTTGGCGCTGATCTCTGTCAGGCACTGCGCGCAACGACGCTTCAACTCGCCCCCGCATTGGGTGCAAAATTTGGCCTCGGCCGGATTGTCAGAACTGCATTGCGCGCATTTCACAAGATCACAGACCGATGATGACCGCCTTGGTTTCAGTGTACAGCTCAAGCGCCTCACCACTCATCTCACGCCCCCAGCCGGATTGCTTGTAGCCGCCAAACGGCAGCGCAGAATCGAAAACGTAGTAGCAGTTCACCCACACGGTGCCCGCGTGGAAGGCGGCAGCCACACGGTGCGCGCGCGCCACATCGTTGGTCCAAACACCGGCGGCGAGGCCGTAGGTAGTGTCATTGGCACGTCGCATCACGTCCGCCTCGTCAGTGAAAGGTTCCGCGACGATCACAGGACCGAAGATTTCCTCACGCACCACCTTCATCTCCGGCCGTGTGTTGGTGATGACCGTCGGCTCCACAAAGTAGCCCTTGTCCCCATGCCGAGCACCGCCAGTGAGGAAATTTGCGCCATCTTGTTTGCCGGACTCGATGTAACCCGTGACCCGCGCGAGCTGCTCCTCCGACACCAGTGGCCCCATCTGCGTGTCTGCATCAAGCCCGAAGCCCAGTTTGATGTTCTTCGCCGCCGCCGCCATGCCCTGCGTGACTTCTTCAAAGATGTCCTGCTCCACAAACAACCGCGTCCCGGCCACGCAGCACTGGCCTTGATTGAAAAAGATGCCCTGTGCCGCGCCGGCGATCGCCGCTTCGATGCTCGGCGCGTCCTTGAAGATCACATGCGGCGATTTGCCGCCGAGTTCGAGGCTCACTTTTTTCAGATTTCCCGCCGCAGCCTTCAAAATCAGCTTCCCAACCTCGGTGGAGCCGGTGAAGGCCACTTTATCGACATCTGGATGCGCCGCGAGCGCCGCGCCCGCCGTCTCGCCGTAACCCGTGACGATGTTCACCACGCCTTCCGGCACGCCGGCCTCGATCATCAGTTCACCGAGCCGCAGCGCCGTCAGCGGCGTCTGTTCCGCCGGCTTCAAAATGATCGTGCAGCCCGCAGCGAGTGCCGGTGCCAGCTTCCACGCCGCCATGAGCAGCGGAAAATTCCACGGAATGATCTGCCCCACCACGCCGACCGGTTCCTTCAGCGAGTATGCATGAAACTTCGCTCCCGGCGCATACGGCACGGACACATTGATCGTCTGCCCGGTGATCTTCGTGGCCCAGCCCGCCATGTAATGAAACGCATCCGCTGACAGCGGCAGATCGACGTAGCGCGCCTCAGTCAGCGTCTTGCCATTGTCCAACGCTTCCAGCTCCGCCAGTTCGTCGATGTGCTGCAGCATCAGATCACCGATCTTCCACACGATGCGCCCGCGTTCCGAAGCCGTCATCGTTCTCCATGGCCCCGATTCGAACGCCTTCCGCGCCGCCTTGACCGCACGATTGATGTCCTCCGCGTCACCTTCCGCGCAATGCGTCAGCACTTCGCCGGTGGCTGGATTGTAGCTGGGAAAAGTCTTGCCACTGGCCGAGGGCACCCATTCTCCACCGATGAGGAGCCTGTCGGCCCGCCGGATGAATGCGGCATTCATCGCGCCAATGGGCAGCGAATCGAGATGGGTGAGGGTACGCGAACTCATGGATATTTCGAAAATGAAGTTTATATAATTAGAGCGCCCCTCTAAGACAAGACTTATTCGACCGGGTGGCAAATATCCGGGCTGACATCCAAAATGGTGTCAATTCAGACACTGGAAACGCGGAGGCCGAGTGAAATGACCACAACTACAATGCCGTCATTCAGCATTGTTTCAGCGCCGCATGCGCTTCACGCAGCAGGCTTTCTGTCGTTTCCCAGTCGATGCAGGCATCGGTGATGGACTGGCCGCGCACGAGTTGACCGGGCGGCTGGGGGAATTTCTGACTGCCTCCGACCAGGTTGCTCTCGAGCATGCCGCCGATGATGGCTTTTTGGCCTGCGGCCCGCTGGCGCACGATCTCGCGGAAGACATCCGGCATGCGGTGGTGGTCTTTGGCGCAGTTGCCGTGGCTGGCGTCGATCATGATCGCGGGCTTGAGCTTGGCGGCTTCGAGGCCATCGATGGTCTCCATGACGTTGTCCGCGCCGTAATTCGGGCCGCTTTCACCTCCGCGCAGGATGATGTGGCAGTCGGGATTGCCGCTGGTGGTGACGGCGGAGGCCACGCCGTCCTCGCTCACGCCGAGAAAAGTCTGCGGCTGCATCGCGGCTTTGATCGCGTTGATGGCGGGCGTGATGTGCCCAAAGGTGCCGTTCTTGAAACCAAGCGGCATCGAGAGGCCGGAGGCCATCTGGCGATGCGTTTGGGATTCCGTCGTGCGGGCACCAATGGCGCTCCAGGAGATCAAATCGGCGATGTACTGCGGCGTGATGGGATCCAGCAGCTCCGTGGCCGTCGGCAGGCCGAGATCGAGCACATCGCGCAGGATTTTTCGTGCGAGGCGCAGGCCGTCGGGGATGTTGCAGGTGCCGTCGAGGTCCGGGTCCATGATGAGGCCCTTCCAGCCGACCGTGGTGCGAGGTTTCTCGAAATACACGCGCATGACGATGCACAGGCGGTCCTTCAACTCTTTTGCCAGCACCGCAAGCTTCCGCGCATAC
This sequence comes from Verrucomicrobiales bacterium, assembly GCA_003506995.1. Taxonomy (GTDB): domain Bacteria; phylum Verrucomicrobiota; class Verrucomicrobiia; order Verrucomicrobiales; family Verrucomicrobiaceae; genus Prosthecobacter. The sequence goes on along the minus strand of DNXB01000172.1, from coordinate 4,978 downwards.
TCCAAGCCAGCCTCGGGATCGTGAATCGAGCACGGGCCGAGCACGATGAGGAAACGCGAATCATTGCCGAAGAGGATTTCGCGGATTTCGCGGCGTGATTCGGCCACGAAGGCGGTTTGCGCCTCGGTGGGGGCGATTTCGGCCACCAAACTGCGCGGCGCAGGCAGCGCGATGTTGGAGGCGATGTGGAGATTGGCGGTCTGGCTCATGGGGAAAAGACTCATTGGTAGCAGCTTGCTGATGGCTGCTCATCAAGAATTCACCACACAATACTATCGGTCCGAATTCGGTCTCCTTCGAGAAGACGTAACTCGCGGGCCGCTTTCGAGATTTCATCGTCAGTCCAAATGTTTCTATCGCGTGAGCGAGCAGATTTGTCGTTTCGAATCACAAGCAAGTGTCCGACCCAGGCTCGGACCCAAAAAGGCTCGCTTGCAGGCTCGAACCCAGCCACATCGACCAGCAGTCCAAGAGTCGCTCCTGCTGGCAGGTGGTAGTGTCCTGGCTGCTTGAATCCTTGAAGCGCTGTCACATGAATCGTTCCGGGGAGGGAATCCCCAAATGTCGGCAGCTTTTGCAGATCAATCGAGGTGGTAGCTGTGCAGCCAATGAGACACAGCACCATCATCAGAAGCGCAGACCTGCAAATCAAGTGGTGCCAGCCATGCGCTTGAATCAGCTCTGACGAACGTTCGATGGCGCGATGCGTCAGCGGTTCGACGGAGACGTAGGCGACCTGTTGCGGAACTTCGGAATTTCCGGATCGAGCCTCGGAGACGAGCTTCCTGAGCCTCGATCCGAGTCTTTCCGCCTGTGTGTCATCAAGCTTGGACATGGCGACATGTTTAGCGTCCTGCTACGGATTTCACAACTGCAGCTTCAATCCTCAATCACCACCATTCTTCGGCTTGATCACGAAATACAGCACCACGCTGAGCATCACGATGGCTCCGGTGATGAGAGGGGCGGTCTCTCTCATGGAGCGACCAAACAACGCGCCGATGCGCTATTCGACCAGCGTTTCTCCCTCAGACTTCGCGATGACCACCGCGGCGACGGTGTCGCCAAAGACGTTGACGGCGGTGCGGGCCATGTCGAGAGGGCGGTCGATGGTGAGGACGAGGCCGAGCGAGGCCAGGATCGCCTGCTCGGAGAAGCCGGAGTTTTGCATGATGATGATGATCGCCACCATGCTGGCGGCCGGGATGCCGGCCACGCCGATGCTGGAAACGAGCGCAAGCAGCACGACGATGAACTGCTGCGAGAGGGTGAGATCAATGCCGAGCACCTGCGCCGCAAACACGACGACGACACATTCGTACAACGCCGTGCCGTCCATGTTCACCGTCGCACCGAGTGGAATCACAAAGCTGCTGACACGCTCCGAGACTTTGGCCTCGTCCTGGATGCAGCGCATCGTCACGGGAATCGTGGCGGATGACGACGCGGTGGAGAAGGCCATGAGCAGTGCCTCGCTCATGTTTTTGTAGTGCTTTAGCGGCGAGACGCCCATGAACTTCAGCACCAGCGGCAGCACCACCAGACTGTGCATCAGCAGCGCGCCGACGACGGTCAGAACATAGGGCACCAGGTTTTGCAGCACGCCAAGGCCCACTTCCGCGATCGCGGGAATGATGAGGCAGAAGACCGCGATCGGCGTGAATTTCATCACCCACACGGTGATAAGCGTCATGACGCCGGCGAGCTGATTGAACATGTCACGCAACGCCTCCGGTGGCCCGCCCGGAATCAGCACCATGGCCACGGCAAAAAGGATGCTGAAAAAGATGATCGAAAGCAGATCGCCATTCGCACACGACTCAACGATGTTCGTCGGCACCATGCGGCGGATGATGTCCAGCAGGGAGCTGGTCCCGCCCTCGGCGCGTTTCATGATGTCGCCCACCTCGGCGGCACTTTCGCTCGTGAGCGCCGCGTCCATGGCGGCCTTGAGCGTGGCGTTCGGCTGGCCGTCGGTACGACCGGGCTGGATCGTGTTCACCATGAACAGTCCGACACAAACAGCCGCGAGGCTGCCTGCGGCATAGTAGCCCCAAGTTTTCAGTCCCATGCGAGCGAAGCCGTCCAGCGACTTGAGTCCAGCGATCCCGCTGATGATGCTGGCAACGACGAGCGGCACGATGACCATCTTCAGCGCCCGCAGGAACAGATCGGAAACGAAACGGCAGAACCCAAGGATCGCGGTGACCCAGCCGGGCGCGTTCCCTTCAGCCGGGTGGGCGAACTGCTGCAAAATAACCCCAGCGCCGATTCCGGCGACCAGGGCGATGACGATGGGCCAGTGATTGTGGCCGTGGGCTGGCTTGGCGTGCGCGTGGGAGGACATTCCCTGCCATCTAGCCGAGATCATGCCGGGCGGGAAGCCAAAAAGAGAACCGCCCACATCACCGGTTTGGGTGATGCGGGCGGCGAGGGGGATGGACACTCAGATCACTCGATGGTGATCTGACGCGGTTTCGCGACTTCCTTGAGCGGCAGGCGCAGGGTGAGCACGCCGTCTTCGAGCTTCGCGGTCATCTTGTCCTCTTCCACCGGTGTGTTGAGACGCAGGCGGAGGAGATAGCTGAGCGGGGAGAGCTCACGGTGGAGGGCTTTCATGCCTTCCGGCACGGTGGTGTTGCGCTCGCCGCGAACGGTGAGGATGTTGTCCTCAAGGTCGAGCTTCACGCCGCTTTTCGGCACGCCGGGCATTTCGACGCGGACTTCGTAGGCCTCGGCGTTGCCGTTGACGTTGTAGAGCGGCTTGCGCAGCGATTCGGTGACGCCGGAAGTGGCGGGGGCGGAGGTGCGGGGGGAGCAGGTGGTGTTCATGGTGTTGTCAGATGGAGTGGTGGAGTTTTGGAATGATGAGCGGGAGCAGTACTCCAGCGCTCCATCACTCCAGGTTGGTTCAGTTCAGGGTGATGGTGCGGGGTTTGCTGTGCTCGGCCTTCGGCAGGATCACGCGCAGGATGCCGTCTTCGAGTTTCGCGGCGATGGCCTCGACGTTGACGCCATCGGGCACGGACACGGAGCGGGTGAGGCTGTAGGAACTTTCGTTGTCGCCGTCCTTCTCACGCTTTTCGGCGGAGACGGTGAGCAGGCCGTTGTTCAGCTCGATTTTCACGTCTTCTTTCTTCAGGCCGGGCAGCTCAAAGCTGGCGAAGTAGTTGTCTTTGTCCTCATGGACATCGACGGCCAGCCTGTCGCCGGTCACGCCAGGGAAGACCTCGCCAAGGTTGTTGATGAAGTGCCCCAGCGATGGCAGCCCGGCAAACGGGTGACGGAACCATTCTTCGAAGTCGGAGACACGACTGAGGTTGGAGGGGTTGGTGCGGATGAGTTTCATGGCTTGGATGAGTTTGGTTTTGAGTTTTGGGGTTGGAATGGTGTTCCGCCCCTTGCTCATGCATCAGCCGTGCCAGACCATGCCAGGCGAGCTGGAAGCCTTGATTTTACGAGGCTCCAGCGTGATCGCCCCCTTCCGTGCCGTCTTCCTGCGGCGGTGTTTTGTGCCAAAAATGACCGGTTCACGGCACAGCATTGTGCCATTTTTGCCACTTTATTCGGCCAGAGCCGCCTTGGCCGCCGCCCGCTTCTTCATGCGGATGTTCAGCATCTCGACGAAGATGGAGAAGGCCATGGCGAAATAGACGTAGCCCTTCTCGAAGTGAACGTGGAAGCCCTCGGCGATCAGCGTGGTGCCGATGAGCAGCAGGAAAGAAAGCGCCAGCATCTTCACGGTCGGATGCTGGCTGATGAAGTCGCTCACCGATCCGGCAAACACCATCATGAAGCCGACGGAGATCATCACCGCGATGACCATGACCATGATGTCGTCCGCCATGCCCACGGCGGTGATGACGGAGTCGAGCGAGAAGACGATGTCGAGGATCGCGATCTGCATGAGGATGGCTCCCAGCGCGGCACGGGCTTTGGTGGTCTTTTCCACTTCACCATGACCTTCCACCTTGTGATGGATTTCGACCGTCGCTTTGTACAGCAGGAACAGGCCACCGAGGATCAGGATCAAGTCCTTGCCGGAAATCTGATGTCCGAACACTGCAAACAGCGGATTCTTGAGCTGCATGACCCACGAAATCGACAGCAGCAGCAGGATGCGTGTGACCATCGCGAATCCAAGGCCCAAAAAGCGCGCACGCGGCCGTTCTGGCGGCGGCAGCCTGTCCACGAGGATGGAGATGAAGACGATGTTGTCGATCCCGAGCACGATCTCCATGACCGTGAGTGTCAGCAGCGCGATCCAGGCCTCCGGGCTGTTGATCCAGGAGAAGTCGAAGAAATTGACGGCGAGCAGGGGATTGAGGGCGAGTTCCATGAGCGGCGCGGAGAATAGCGGAGAATGGTGAATCAGCAAATGGCGGCGAAAGCGGCGTGAAACCTCCCGTACACCCTCCATCACCATGAACCGCCGCCAGTTTCTCCAAACCACGTCCGCTGCCGCCCTGACCTCCTGTGCCACGCCTAGCAGCCCGCCTGACGCGCTGATCATCGACACGCATCAGCATCTCTGGGACCTGAGCGTTATCAGTCCGCCCTGGATCAAAGGTGCGCCAGAGGTGCTGCGGCATGATTTTGTGACGGCGGACTATGTGAAAGCCAATGCTGGCCTGAACGTGAAGGCGATCTACATGGAGGTCGATGTGGCTCCGCAGGATCACATCAAGGAAGCCGACGGCATCGTGGCCCAGTGTCGCGCAGGAAACACGCCCACCATCGCCGCGACCATCGGCGGTCGGCCTGCGTCAGCGGGATTTGAGAGCTATGTGAAGCGCTACGCGGGGAACGGTATTGTCAAAGGCCTGCGTCAGGTGCTCCACGGCCCATCCACTCCTCCAGGGTTCTGCTTGAGTCAGGATTTCGTGCGCGGTGTGCGCACGCTCGGCAAACACGGCCTCAATTTCGAGCTCACCATGCGCCCCACCGAACTCAATGACGGTGTGAAGCTCATCCAGCA
>DNXB01000405.1 GCA_003506995.1 Verrucomicrobiales bacterium | reverse complement strand
CGCCGCATCGTGCGCAGCGAGAGCACGGACTTCCTGAAGTGGTCCGCGCCTGTGCTGCTGGAGTATCGTAATCCCGAGATGGAGGCACCCATCGAGCATCTCTACACCAACCAGACGAATCCCTACTTTCGTGCGCCACACCTGTATGTGGCAATCGCCGCCCGTTTCATGCCCAAGCGCCAGGTGTTGACCGACGAGCAGGCCAAAGCGATCAACGTGAACCCCGGCTACTTCAAAGACACTTCCGACGCCATCTTCATGACCACTCGTCCCATCGAGGGCAAGGAACACATCGGCTTCTACGACCGCACCTTCCTGGAAGGCTTCATCCGTGGGGGCATCGGCGCGCAAAACTGGGTCTCACGCACGAACTACCCGGCTTTGAATGTGGTGCCGACGGGCACCAACGAGATGTCGGTGTTTGTAAATCAGGACTATGCCCAGCCCACGGCTCATCTGCGCCGCTACTCGCTGCGCACCGATGGCTTCGCCTCGCTGCATTGCCCGTATGCGGGTGGTCATGCCATCACGAAACCGATCATTTTCGTGGGGCGCGAGCTGTCGTTGAACTTTTCCACCTCCGCCGCTGGCGGTGTGAAGGTTGGGTTTGAAGACGTCGATGGCAAAGCCTTCCCCGGATTCTCCGTCGAGGATTGTGTCACTCAGATCGGCAATGAACTGGATCGCAAGGTCTCCTGGAAGTCCGGTGCCGATGTCAGTTCGCTCGCCGGCAAGCCCGTGCGTCTGCGCTTCTCCATGAAGGACGCGGACATCTTTTCGTTCCAGTTCACCCAATAAACCTGTGCGCACCTCAACACCATGAGTCTCCGATACAACCTCAGACCATCCATCGCTGCTGCCACGGGCTTGTTGCTTTTGACCGCCAGTCATGCGTTCGCCGCAGACACGCCGCTCGACATCGGCTCGCGCCGTGAACTGTTTGTGGACGACGCGCTGGTGGAGAAACTCACTGGCAAGGCCGAACTGCGGCTGCATCAGCCCGTTCCGCAGGAGATCGCCATCACGNNACAGCATCTTCAAGGACGGGGATCGCTACCGCATGTACTACCGCGGCTGGCACCTCGCCGTGGAAGGTGGAAAGCTCAAAAGCGACGGGCATCCGATGTTCTACTGCTATGCCGAGAGCAAGGATGGCATTCACTGGATCAAGCCGGACCTGGGGCTCCATGAGTTCAGGGGTTCCAAGGCCAACAACATCGTGATGGTGGGCGGACCGGCCGGAAGCATGACCCTGGACATGGAGAATGCGGCGTTCTTCAGGGACGACAACCCGCAGGCGGCTCCCGATGCCCGCTACAAGGCGCTGGTACACTCCAGAAAGCCGAACGGACTTGCGGCGTTCAAGTCCGCCGACGGGCTGCGCTGGTCCTTGATGAGCGATGCGCCGGTCATCACGGCGGGTGCCTTCGATTCGCAGAACATCGCCTTCTGGGATTCCGTACGCGGAGAGTACCGCGCCTACTGGCGCTACTTCACCGCTGGCGTGACCACTGAGAAGAACTGGAGACCAAGTGGCCATCGTGACATTCGCATGGCGACGTCGAAGGACTTCATTCATTGGGAAAACCAGCAGAACTTGAGCTACGCGGATTCACCCGCCGAGGAACTCTACACCAATGCAGTCACGCCCTACCATCGCGCCCCTCATCTGCTGATCGGCTTTCCCACGCGCTACATCGAACGCGGCTGGTCGGGCTCCATGCGTGCGCTGCCGGAGAACGGGCATCGCGAGCTGCGCTCGAAGTTCGCGGATCGCTACGGCACAGCCCTCACCGAGGGCTTGTTCATGGCGAGCCGCGACGGGGTGCGGTTCAAGCGCTGGAATGAAGCATTTCTGCGGCCCGGCATCGAGCGGCCTGGCACTTGGTTCTATGGCAGCCATTACCTGGGCTGGCAGATCGTGGAAACAAAGTCGCAGATGGAGGGCGCGCCTGATGAGCTGTCCTTCTATGCCACCGAAAACTACTGGACCGGGGCCAGCAAGAGCTGTGCGCTGCGTCGTCACACGCTGCGGTTGGACGGCTTTGTCTCCGTGCAGGCCCCGATGAGCGGTGGGGAGTTGATCACCAAGCCGCTGAACTTCAAGGGCACCGGGCTCACGCTGAACTTTGCGACCTCCGCCGCTGGCGGTGTGCGGGTGGAAATCCAGGATGTGAATGGCAAGGCGCTGCCGGGTTTTGCCCTTGATGACTGCGACCCGCTGTTCGGCGACACCCTCCAGCGGACGGTGACGTGGAAGAACGGCGCCGATGTCACTGCGCTCGCCGACGAGCCCGTGCGTCTTCGCTTCGCGCTCCAGGACGCAGATGTTTATTCGTTCCAGTTCACCAAGTGAACCATCCATGAAAATCGCCTGCTCCCATTTCGCCATCATCGGTGCATCGTTGTTGCTCGTCGCAAACGCTGCTGAGGTGAAGCCGATAGAGTCTATCGCCGGAATCTGGCTGATGGGGCAGTCACTCTGCGATGGCTCGGAGTCGTTGCCCATCGTCACCACCGATGACACTGGCTGGGGAAACTACGCCTTCCTGCGTGGCGTGCGCACCTGGCTGCCTCGCGATAACTCCGGCACTCCGGAAAAGCGCTCCTCAGAGCAGTTTCGGTTCGTGCCTCTTCGCGCGCAGACGAATGGCGGACTCGGGGAGACAGTAGCGAGCGGACTGGCGGATCATCTCAAGGCGTCGCTTGTGGGAACGAAGAAAAGTGGGCTGCCACATTTCCTCGTGGCATGCGCTGGCCAAGGCGGCAGACAAATCCATGAGCTTTCGAGTGCGGATCTTTCGACGAATGAGCGCACGCCGGATTCACGTCGCAACGGCGGCGGGTATTACCGCACGAGCCTGGATGATGCACGGCGGGCGATGGAGCAGGCGAAGACGATGGGCGCGAGCTTTCGCATTGCGGCGCTCTACTGGATGCAAGGCGAGGGCAATGGCGGTCCGACGGGTGGCATCGTGCCGACGCGGTGGGATGCGGAGATTCCACGCAAACAGGGCTTGACCTGGTATCGCGATCAACTCATGGCTTATCGGCGGCAGTGGTCGGCGGACCTTTGCGCGATCACGGGCCAGCGCGGCGAGCTGCCGATGTTTACTTATCAGACGCTCGGCCCTGCGGGGGATGCGCAGCTCATGGCGGCGGATGCGGATGCCGCCATCCATCTCGTCGGGCCGCACTACGCGGTGCCGAGCGCGATCCCCAGCCGCACAACACAAGGACGTCACGGTGATCCGATCCATCTTTCCGCCGATGGCGAACGCTGGTGGGGCGAGCAGGTGGGCAAGGTGATGCATCGCGTGCTGCATCAGGACGAGGAGTGGCAACCGCTTCGCCCGCTCGGTGCGAGGCTCGGTACTGAGCGCGACAGCATCCTGATCGAGTTCATCGTGCCGCGACCGCCACTCGTGGTGGACACGACATTTCTCGCGAGACAAGAGATTGCCACGAACGACGGCTTTTCCTCGCTCGCTGGATTGCAGGTGCGCGACAAATCAGGCCAAACCGTGACGCTTGCGGCTGTCGAAGTGGCTGCGCCCACGAGTCTCCGCATTCGATTGGCCAGGGCACTGCCCGAAGATCAGACCTGCAAGATCAGTTATGGCCATCCCTTCGCATCTGCACTCGGCTCAGTCATCGCGCTCCGCAAAGGCCCGGAGGTCGATGGACAGACAACCGAAGAGATCGTGCTGAAGAGCAGCTTCGCCAATCAACTCAAGCCGCTCACCGATGAAGGCGCCTTCTTGGTGACAACCACGTCGGGCTCGACCACGCGTGCGCCTGTTCGTCATGTGAGTGAAGAGAATGGCGTCACTGTGCTGCGCTATGAACCGCGCGAACTGCGCAACAACATCCCTTTCGCCGTTGGACAGACCATCGTGGCCCAGCGTTCCTTCAGCTATGGCAATGTGCGCGACACCGATCCTGAATCCTCGATTCACCGCTTCGCCGATGCTGCCTATGGCACACATGCTGGAAGGCCCTACCCGTTGTGGAACTGGTGCGTTTTGTTTTCCGACTACACGGTCAATGAGTCGCAATCCCGGTGAACACATTTATTCTTCCAAGCCATGACACCCAAACGCTACCGTCGCTGCATCCTCGCCACCTGCTGTGTGCCGTGGAGTGAGCGTTTCGAGTTCGAGGAGGACATCTTCCGCCGCAGCGTGCGCCATCAGATCGCCAACGGCATCCGCGATCTCTACATCTTCGGCACGGCGGGCGAGGGTTATGCAGTGACAGAGAGGCAGTTCGACGAGGTCACTCGCGTTTTTCTCGATGAAGCGCTCATCGACGGCGTGCAGGCCATGGTCGGCCTCATCAGTCCTTCGCTGCCGGCAATCATCGAGCGCATCGAGCGGGCTCGCGACATGGGCGCGAGCCGATTTCAGCTCAGTTTGCCGAGCTGGGGCGTTTTGAACGACGCGGAGCTGAAAACCTTCTTCCGCGAGACATGCGGGCGTTTTCCAGACTGCGAGTTCTTGCACTACAACCTCATGCGCGCCGGCCGCATCATCACGGGAGCCGAATACGGCATCCTGGCCGCCGAGCACGAAAACCTCGTCGCGACGAAGAACAGCACTGCCGACGAAAAGCGGCTTCAAAGCCTCTTTTCCGAGGCTCCGCAGCTCCGCCACTTCATCACCGAGGCCGGTTTTGCCAAGGCAGCGCTCATGGGCGGGTGCGGGTTTCTCATCTCGTTTGCCTCGACGAATTTCGCTCGCGCTCATGACTGCTTCCATGCTGGTTGTGAGCGTGATGAAGCAAAAATCGCCACTATCTCCGCCGAATTCGCCGGACTCATCGCCGCCTTTAAGGGAGTGGTCGGCAACTCCGCTCACATGGACGGTGCTTTCGACAAAATGTTCTGCCGCGTTCACGATGCCGCGTTTCCGCTCCTCCTGTTGCCGCCTTATGACTCGGTGAGTGATGAGTGTTTCGATCGTTACCTCGCACTGCTGCATTCCACCCACCCGACCTGGCTTCCATGAAATCTGCCTTTATTCTTCTCGCATTCACCGCGTCCTGCCTGTCTGTCGAACCGCTCCAGCTTGGCTCTAGCCGTGAACTCTTCGTCGATAAGCATCTCATCGAGTCGAAAATCGGTGTGACTATGAAAATGCACAAGCCGCAGGCTCATGACGTGGCGTTGGTGTGCGATGCGCCGTGGGAGGGCAACACCTCCGGCTACTTCACGCTGCTTCAGGATGACGATCTCTATCGCTGCTACTACCGGGGCTCGCATCATGGTGAAAAAGGCGGGCGGCCGAGTCAGTCCGGCGTGACCTGCTACGCTGAGAGCCGCGATGGCATCATCTGGACGAAGCCGAAGCTCGGCCTGCATGAGTTTGAGGGATCGAAGGACAACAACATCACGCACAAGGGCGATGGCTGCTCCACCTTCGCCCCATTCCTCGACACGAACCCAAACTGCCCGCCCGAGTCACGCTACAAAGCGCTCGCCACCACAGGCGACAACGTCGAACGCAAAAAGAACCCGTCCCCGCAAGCCTGGCACTCCCCCGACGGTCTGCGCTGGTCGGTGATGCGTGACAAGCCAGTGATCACCGCAGGCTCCTTCGATTCGCAAAACACCGCGTTTTTTGACCACGAACTCGGAGCTTACCGCGCCTACTGGCGTTATTTCACCGGAGGTTATACCGATGAGCGCGGCTGGAAGCCCGCAGGTGTCCGCGCCATCCGCACAGCCACCTCGAAGGACTTCCTCACCTGGGAAAATCAGGCCGATCTCGCCTACGGCAAGGATGCGCCCACCGTGCAGCTCTACACGAACGCCGTCCGCCCCTACGCCCGCGCACCGCACTTGCTGCTCGGCTTTCCCACGCGCTACCAGCCGAAGGGATCGCAAGTCGAGCCCGTGCTCATGACCAGCCGCGATGGTGTGAATTTCAAGCGCTGGGAGGAGCCGCTCATCCCCATCACCGCGCCGAAGGATCGCGACTGGAACCGCAGCAACTACATGACCATCGGCGTGCTCTCGCTGCCCGGAAAGCCGAACGAACTCTCCGTTTATGCCAGCGAAGCCTACTACCAAGGCCCCGGCAGCCGCATCCGCCGCTTCACCTTCCGTGTCGATGGTTTTGTCTCGGCTTCATCTGCGAAAGGTGAACTCATCACCAAGCCGCTGACCTTTGAAGGAACGAAACTCACGCTGAATCTGCTGAGCCAAGGTGAAACGCGTGTGGAGGTTCAAGACGAAGCTGGCAAGGCCATTCCCGGCTTCGCGCTCGATGACTGCACGCCCCTGAAAGGCGATCTCATTGATCAAGCCGTCACCTGGAAAGGCGGCAGTCTCGCCACGCTGGCTGGGAAGTCCGTGAGGCTGCGTTTTGCCATGCAGAAGGCGGATTTGTTCGCGTTGCAGTTTGTTCCGTGAACCAACCGCTCTCTTTATGAAGCTCCAAACGCTTGCCTTCGCCCTTCTTCCTCTCGGCGCTCTGCTCTGCCTCGCGCAGACGGCTGAGAAGCCCGCGAGCAGGCTCGATGAGCTGCCTCAGCCGTGGAAGGAGCCGATTCATCGCATCAGCTTCGAGGAATACGATGCGACGCTTAAATACTGGGCGCAGCAGCACCCGGGGTTGTTCACGTTTGAGAAGCGCGGCGTGTCCCATGATGGGCAGCCGGTGTATCTGGTGAAAATCACGGATTCGGCCGTGCCGAGTGAGGACAAGCAGGTGGCGCTGGTCTCCGCGCTGCATGGCGGGCCGGAGCGCTCAGGCACAACGACGATTCTGCATCTCATCGAGTGGCTGCTCGGCGATTCCGATCTCGCTAAGGAGACGCGGCGGAAGCAGGTCGTGCTGCTCGTGCCCATCGCCAATCCGTATGCGTTCTTCACCACCGACCGTTTCACGAACAAACAGAAGATCGACCTCTACGATCCGCAGATCGGCTATTGGGATCTGCCGAAGCTGAAGCTCGCCGTGCCACAGCGCACGCCGGAACTGGCGGCGTTTCTCGGCATCGTGGACGAATACCAGCCCGAGGTGCATCTCGACCTCCACGGCACCGGCTTGCAGGCCTTCCCTGACGACAAGCTCGACGACCGCACGATGCGTCAGGGCCAGACGATGTTCGAGATCAGCGCCTGCTCGTATTCAAACTGCGGTGTGCGCCCTTGGGACCCGCGCGTGACGGAGGCGATGGTGAAGGCGGGTGTCGAGGCCGGTTTTGGATCGGATCGCGCCGAGGCGGATGCGCAGCGCTGCTTTTACAATCCCGATCATGACGTGTTTCGCAGCCGCTTGTGGAATGCGCCGAGACCGCAGCGGTTTCGCACGATGTTTTATGGCTACATGAAGTATCACACGATGATCTCGACCACCGAGATCGGCTGGGAGCAAAGCGGCGTCGCCCGCGTGAGCGGCATCCTCGCACTGGGAAACAAAGAGTGGCTGGATGAGAAGTTCAGCGGCTATCCCGTGACTCGCGTGCGTGCTCGTGCCGGCCGCTTCGTCACCGCGTATGGTCAAACCGCATCACAGCGCCGTCAAAGCCGCGTGGAGCTGTGGAACCGCCAGCCCGGCTTCGCCGATGGAATGATGTATCCCGAATACGAAGGCCGCGCGACCTACGTCTGCGCCGTCACGCCGAAAGGCATGGCCGCGCTCGACAACGATCCCGCGAAGTTCATCACCAACCTGCGCCAGCTTCCCGGCGTGAATGCGGACGCCATTGAGCGCTTCGTCAAACTCGGCCCCGAATACAAATTCACCTCCGATCCCCGCGAGGCCACGAAGGGCGACCCTATTCAAAACGGCATCGGCTTCCGTTTCCGCGTGCCTTATCGCTCGCCCACGCTGCTGGATGTGTCTGTGAACGGCCACATGCTCACCGAAAGCGCCACCGACGGCTATCAAGCCTGGTATGCCGATGGCTACACGCAGGTGCAGATCAATGTGCCGCCCGAGAAAACGAAGACGATGGATCTCTACGTCGTCACCTGCGCCTACAACGCCAACGAAAAGCGTAGCTACGGCTGGAAGCCACCGGAGGCGGTGATGAAGGAGCTGGAGGCGAGGTAGCGCACATCAATCCTGCATCGCCCGCACGCGATCCGCGAGGATGTCGCGGTAGCGCGTCTTGGCTTCGGTGGAAAGCAGTGAGCTGTCCAGCAGCGCGTCGATGGCTGGCAGTTCATGAATGTGGCGCCGCAAGATGGCCTCCGCACGGTCAGGGCGTATCGAGAAACGATGGGCGAGTTCGGTAAAGTCAGCGTGTTTGACGAACCCATTGGCATCGAAGCTCGGCGTGGCGAAGCCATCGAAGAAATCCAGCGCAGTGCGGCTCTCATTGGGCAAGTGGAGCGTGGTGCAGAGCAGATCGTAGGCGGGACTGAGCGCAGAGTCGCCAAAGGGCGTCTCCAGCACCGAGAAGTTCTTCAGATGCGCGTCGCCATTGCCGCAGAGATAGTTGAAGGCGATGAGGGCAAAGAGCCGCTCCGACTCCACCTTCCACGCCGGGCAATACTGCCGCAGCAGGCGGCCGAGTTCCTCGTGGGTGCCGTTGTATTTGTAGTTCTCTCCATGCGTGGCGCGGCTCTTCCCGGCGAGCTGGCAAAAGTCCTCCTGCGCGAGCTTGCGCCCCGTGGCCGCATCGCGATCAAAGCGCCGCACGATGTAGGCCGGCTCACCATCCGGGAAAAAAACCAGTCCGCAGGCCGCGACACGCAGTCCAAAGACCTGTGCCGCGATCTGCATGGTGACATGCTCGTTCGCCGGCACATCACCGACGAGATCAAGCGTGCCCGTCAGCGCACGAGGCACCGGTTTGAGGATGAACTCGCCATCCCGATCCGTCGGCGTGAGCACACCCTTTTCCAGCCGGAGCGAGATTTTGTCCTGCACACCCGAGATCGAGATGCGCGGCGCGGCCTCGCGCCGAAAATCCGCGAATACTTTCTGCTCAAACGGCAGCACCGGAGCCACACGCCGCCCACCCCAGAGCAGACGCACCGCTGCGGCGCTGTAGGGCTGGCCGCGCGTGGGGCGCAGCGTGCTGAGGCACAGGTCCGCAGGAAAGCTCATGCCGCTTCCTCCTCCACCGTCACCGCGCCGATCACATCATGACGCGTGGTTTTCAGCAGCCGGGTGAAATCATCATCCGGGTCGATGCGATGCAGCCGGCATTGCAGTTCCTTGAGATTGCCCTCCGCCAGCAGACCGGAGAAAAACGGAAACAAAACCGGCGACTCGTAGGCCTCAGGCCGCAGTGGCAGCGTGAGGCTCACCGCCCTCGCCGCTGGCTGCGCCAGATATTCTGGCCGGTAGGCAAACACATAGCCTCCGTCCTCCCGCTGCCCCACATGCCCGGCGAGCGCCTCCTGGTAATAGACTTTTCCTCGTCGGTTCATGGGCGTTCAGGGCTGGTTTTGGCGTCGGCTCGCGTTTTCGATTCATCGCGAGGCACCAGGTTCATCTCCAGGCCCAGGCAGTCGAGCAACGGCTCAAGCACATCGAGAGAAGGGTTCGCTTTGCCTGATTCGATGTTGCTCAGCGTATGCACCGAGATCCCTGCCAAAGCCGCCAGATCCCCCTGCAACATCCCCAGCCCCCGCCTCCGCTCCTTCAGGCGGCGGCCAAGTCTATCGGCTAAGTTTCGCTTCTCGATTTTCATTATGCTGAATAATCGAGGCTGAAACGGAGGGGATCAATGGCAATTTTTGGTTTGATATTCATCAAAATGAAAATGGGGAGGCCAGTGCTCGATCAGTCAAAACAAGCGTCCCGGAGTCTATGCCTGCGCTTTCAGCTTCTTCGAATGGCCTTTCTTGAGCTGATGCACACTGCTTTAACAGCCACACACTTGCCGAAAGCGTCCCCGAGGCTACACGCAGGTGCAGATCAATCTCCCGCCCGAGAAAACAATGACGATGGATCTGAATGTCCTCACCCAACGCAGTTTGGGATAATCGCCACTGGCGCATGCCCTCCCAATATCGGAGTGACAAGCCCCACAACCGGCCAATTAATGAGGCGGTGTCGCACCAGTGATTTTTATGCTCTGTGGTCCTGTTGAAATTGATGATCAAATCATTGAAGCCTTGGGAAAAGACGAACTCGTCATTTTTGCTGGGGCAGGCATTTCCATGCCATCACCATCCGGCCTTCCGAGCTTTGCCAGACTAGCCGATCAGATCGCAGAGAGGGTCGGCGTGCAAAGACAAGACAAAGAACCAGAAGATCACTTTCTTGGTCGCCTGGAGGACGGTGGTGCAGGGGTTCAAGTGCATCGTCTGGCCAGATCACTTTTGATGCGTGAGGACAGCAAGCACACCGAGCTTCACGAACATTTGCTCCGACTCTTCCAGAGCCCCAACAAGGTTCGTATTGTGACAACGAACTTTGATAGACACTTTAACACGGCTGCCAAAGCTGTATTCGGAGATGCTGCCTCAGATATGATCGTGCATCATGCTCCCGCATTGCCATTGGGGGATGACTTTAGCGGCTTGATTTATGTGCATGGTGTTCTCCATGAGCCTCATGACCGATGCGTGATGACTGACAGGGACTTTGGAGCTGCCTACCTCACCCATGGCTGGGCCAGGAGATTTGTTCTGAGGTTGTTCGCCAAATACACGGTGTTGTTCGTGGGATACAGCCACGAGGATACCGTTATGAACTATCTTGCTCGCGGAATGCCCGGCACAGGAAACAAGTTCGCTTTTGTGCCTCTTGGCGAGGAGTCCAAATGGAACTTTCAGCGCATCAGATGTGTGAGCTATTGCAAGTATGAGACCGGAAAGGCTGACAACGAGCACCTTCAAATCACTGAAGCCTGCCGGGAGTGGGTAGCGGAGTTAGATCTCACTCCCACACAGCGCCACGGGCGACTCCAGCAAATCTACTGCAATGGCCCAGATTCCCTCGACGGCCAGGACAAAGACTTCGTCTGTCGCTGCCTGAGCCATGAAGAATCTTCACATGGCTTCTTTGGCAATCCTCCAAAGAGGCCATGGGTTGCATGGATGCTTGAAGCAGGACTTCTCGATCATGTGTTTGACCGCAGGATTCAGCCGACTGAACACCAACGTCAGATCATGATTTGGGTGTTTTTTAAAGGCTTCATTGAAGCTGAGGCTTTGCTATGGAATCGGGTTCAATCTCTTAATTTCAGCCTGAATCCCTCCGCCTCACGATTGATCGCGATTCAGATCCGGCACAGGGAGGAACTGGAAGATGCCGTTTTCAGAAAATGGCTCACCGTTTTGCTACAACAGCCCGAGGGCGATTTACCTCTCGATCATTTGGCCTGGCTGATTGAGTCATGCAGATTGCCCGAAGAGGCGGAAGTCGCGTTCGCCATTCTGGCAACGCAACTCAAACCAAAAATTGAGACAAACTCCTGGGGGCGTCTTCTTGAGGAAGAATTGGGCATCGAACCTTCAGAGGAAACGACTCTGACTCTAAACACATGCTCTCACGGCATGTATGAACTTCGCGCTGCTTGGAATGACCACCTAAAGCCACTTCTACACAGTTACCCATTCCTGGCTTTGCAAACATTTGTCAGCCTATTGGTCGAGCACAGGGCGCTGACGAAGCTTATCCAGTCCAAGGAGGAAGAGGATTTGGTTTCGCGTGGGCGTCAGAATGTCGAGCCAGGTCATGAAATTTCTGGAAGCGATGCGATTGATCTGATCATCACAGGTGCTGTGCAAGCTCTGGAGACATGGTTGTCGAGCAGCAGTGGCTCATTTGACGACCTAGCCCTGGCCTGGGCCTCTCTGGATGTGCCGGTCCTGAGTCGGATCGTCGTACATGGTCAGTCAAAGAGGGCTGATTGGACTACAGACCAGAAGCTCGACTGGCTCATGCGACAGGAAGGGATACTGGGTTCCGACAGGAACCGGGAGGCCAATCTGCTGATCCTTAGGCATTATGAATCAGCAAGTAAACCAACGCGTGCCAAAGTCATTCAATGGCTCGAATCATGGACCGATGTCGTTCCTGACACCAAACTTACTCAGCGAACGTTTGATGTTTTCTCGATGTTAAACTGGCTGGTATCTCACACCAAGTGTGAGATGGCTCAAGAGGCGTTGGTCAGAGTGAAAAAGATGGTGCCTGAAGGTCTTGTGCCATGGGAACATCCCGAAGTAGGAGCCTGTTCGCTACCGGACAATCATTTCCGACCCAAGTCCGCTGATCTGGTAGCGATCCATGCAGCAGAGACTCCCGCAGAAAAATTGGAGGCGCTCCTCGAAACCATCCAGCTTGAGAAGCACCAACATCAGAAATACGATTTGATCCACGATGCGATCAAGGCTGGGCGGGATAATGTGGATTGGGCAATCAGTTTTCAGAGCAGCTTGATTGCGAGAAACGTTCATGATGCCGAGTTGTGGAGCGTCTTGTTCCAGCTTTGGCGGGAAAAAGACTTATCCACAGAAGAGTGGAATAAACTGCTCAGAAGCTGGAGCGTCATTCAGGCCCCTTTTGTGAGGGCTTTGGATCTTGTGGTTGATCTTCTGAATGGAAGGGTGGCCTCTCAACCTCATCCGATACCGCCTGAATGCCGCGCTCTCGCCGGAGAAACTATCGTTCATTGTTGGGCGGAAACTCAAAATGCCCCTCATGAGGAACCAAATGCGGATGACGTAGTGTTCTTCGCTCTGAATCGTGCTCCAGGCCAGCTTGCTCATTTCTGGATTCGATATGCATTTTTACGACGGAAAGAGGCGGGAGATTCCTGGCAGGGAATTCCTGCGGACATCATGGCTCCTTTAGTGAGCCTTGTGGCCAACACCTCTATTCGTGGGGAAATAGCATCCGTCATGCTATGCGTCTATTTTGATGATTTGCACCGCATGTCGCCGAACTTTGTCCATGACCACCTCCTCCCTAAACTCAAGTGGCCGGATGGCGGGGCTGCTACCGTTTGGAGATGGGAGGCATTTCTGAACTCAAACTGCGCCTTGCCGTTGGCTATGACTAGCGAACTGCTGCCAAGCTTTGTCCAAATGCTCAAGGAAAGAGTCTTGCCAGAAAAAGCTCGCGAGCACTCCCTCGACTTTGCTGCATGGCTGACCATCTATCGTTTTGAGAACCCGCTCGATAGCCATTGGTTTCATCAGCTTCTTCCATTGCTCACAGATGTGGAGAAAGTTGAATTTGCCCACTTGGTCGGTGTTTATCTCATAAAAGCACAATGGGAGAACCAATCTGCCTATTGGCGGCGTTGGGTTCTCGCTTACTGTCAGCAACGAGAGATCGGTGTCCCTACATCATTGTCAAAAGACGAGGCTCGGGAAATTTTTCTTTGGAGTCTTGGCTCTGGAGACTGCCTCAATGATGCCTTGCAGGCATTGTTGAGTTGGGATGTGGCGACTATTCAATACTCGGGACCGGTTCTGCTCGAATTCGAGAAAACCGATCATCCCGAAAAACATCCCAACGAATCCGCGAAATTACTGGCCCGCATTATAGATCTTTGCGGGGGTGTTTTAGCCGAAAAATCAGTGACAAAAATCTACAGAAGGCTGGAGAAGGCAGGCGCTCAGGCTGTTGAACTTGTGAGAATCCGCGATGCTGCCATCAAACACGGACTGAATTTGGAAGAGGTCAAAGAGGAAGGCGCTTGAGTTCCAGCCAATACGCCCGTGTATGACCACCACCTCACCCGACATCGCGAATCGTGTCCGCAACCGGGTCATGGGGCGGTTGATGCCGTATTTGATCCTGCTGTATGTGGTGGCGTATCTGGACCGGGTGAATGTGAGCTATGCGGCGCTGGAGATGACGGCGGACCTGGGGTTCACGGCGGAGATGTATGGGCTGGGCGCGGGGATTTTCTTTGTGGGGTATTTTTTGCTGGAGGTGCCCGGGGCG
>DNXB01000053.1:1115-5810 GCA_003506995.1 Verrucomicrobiales bacterium | reverse complement strand
TGCGACCTGCTCACCATCAGCCCCGGCCTGCTCGGCGAACTCGCCGCGAGCGAAGACCTGATCACGCCGAAGCTCAACGCCGCCAACGCGAAGTCCCTCAAGATCGAGCGCATCGGCAGCGACGAAAAAACCTTCCGCTGGTTGTTCAACGAAGACGCCATGGCGACCGAAAAGACCGCCGAAGGCATCCGCAACTTCGCCAAGGACATCGTGAAGCTCGAAACGATGGTGAAGGCGGCGCTCGGCTGAGCCGAAGCCGGATGATTGGTTGGCTGGATGATTGGATTGATGACCGAGCCAAGCGCGGTCTCATCCATTCATCCAACAATCCACTCATCCATCAATCCCGCCCTGCATGCTCACCAAACGCATCATCCCCTGCCTCGACGTGAAGGAAGGCCGTGTCGTCAAAGGCACGAAATTCCTGCAGCTTCGCGATGCGGGCGATCCCGTGGAGTGCGCGATGGTTTACAACGCGCAGGGAGCCGATGAACTCGTCTTCCTCGACATCACCGCCAGCCATGAGGAGCGCAAAACGATGGTCGATGTCGTCGCCCGCACCGCTGCGAGCTGTTTCATGCCACTGACCGTCGGCGGTGGCATCCGCACCGTCGCCGACATGCGCGAGATGCTTCTCGCCGGTGCCGACAAGGTCGGCATCAACACCGCCGCCGTTAAAACGCCGCATGTCATCGACGAGGCCGCCAACGCCTTCGGCTGCCAGTGCCTCGTCGTCGCCATCGACGCGAAACGCAACGACCGCGGCTCCTGGACCGTCTTCACGCACGGTGGTCGCAACGCCACCGAACTCGACGCCGTCGANNGGCGAAATCCTGCTCACCAGCATGGACTCCGACGGCACCAAGGCCGGTTACGACATCGAATTGACCCGTGCTGTGAGCGAAGCCGTCACCATCCCTGTCATCGCCAGCGGCGGCGCCGGCAATCTCGACCACATGGTCGATGTCCTCCGCGACGGCAAAGCCGACGCCGTCCTCGCCGCCAGCATCTTCCACTTCGGCGAATTCACCGTGGGTGATGTGAAAAAGTATCTCGGTGCGCACGGCGTGCCGGTCAGGCTCTGAAAGGAAAAAATTGCCGCCGCAGAGACTCGGGGAACGCCGGGCGGGCGTGTGGAACAAGGAGTGACTTTAGGATGCATCCACAGATGACGCAGATTTCACCGATTGAAGCCCATCTGCGTTATCTGCGAAATCTGTGGATCAAAATTCAAGTAAGTCAGGAGGAGAGAAAGGCGGGAATATCAGGCCGTCGCCGTGCCCCAAACCTTCGCGTAGTGATGCGCCAGCCGCAGCTTCTGCGCCACGCGCACTGAGATGACGAACGGATACAGCGGCGCTTCGCCGATGCTGTGGGAAATCTCATTCAGCACGGTGGAAAGGCACATCCAGCGTTGCAGCCAGGCCAGGAACTCACCATCGGCGATGCCGTCCTGCGGCAGCATCGCGGGCAGTGTGCCGGCCTCGCCTGGCAGCATCACCAGCGGCAGCGCGAGGTGCTTCACCTGGATGCCGAGGCTCTCGCAGGTTTCTAGCCCGTCAATGATCTGCAAATAGTGCGCCCACGTCTCCGCCCAGTCCTCCCACGGGTGCGAAGCCGCGTAAGCCGTGATGAAATTTTGCTCCCAGCCCGATGGGGTGCCGCGCTGATAGTGCGTGTTCAAGGCCGAGGCGTAATCCAGCCATTCATCGCCAAAGCACTCGCGAAACGCCAGCCGCAGCGGGTCGTCCCACGTCAGCTCTGAAAGACAGCGCTGCCAGAGATAATGCGCGCTCTCATGACGGAAGTGCCCCAGCAGCGTGCGGCTGTTCTCACCGAGCTGCTGGCGGTTGATCTGGCGGTAGGTGTCGTCCGCCTCCTCTAGGTTCACCGTGATCACGCCATTCAGATGGCCCGTTGTCACGGTGGGGTTCGAGAGCGTGCTGACGATGTCAAAGGCCAGCCCTGTCTTGGGATTTTCGGTTTTGGAGGGCAGGGGGATGCCGAGACGCAGCAGCGTGTAAATGAGCCGCCGTTTTGCCATCTCGGTGCGCCCCCACAACATGAGATTCCGTGCGGTGCTCAGGTCAGGGATCGTGCGGTTCATCTGGCACGCCACGCACAGCACCGCTTTGGACTCCACGGGCAGCGTCCAGTTGCACACACCATGTTTCACGCCGTTGTCACAGCGCTTCAAAGGGCTCGTCGGCCGCACGCGCACCATCGCGCCGCCCACCGGGTCATACCCGACGACACCGCCACACTTCAGGCATTTGGAGTTGCCGAAGAAAAGCACATTGCCACAGTCGCAGGTGAATCGTTGCATGGAGCACGTTTTATCTCGCCGCGTTTCTTTGAAATGTCATGCGATTGCACGGCCTTTTAGCGGCACGCGCGTGTCCTTGGCCTTCGGATTCATCGCGGTGATGCTGTTGAGGAAGGTGATCGTCACGCCATCGCCGTCGAATGTGCAGGTCAGCGTGTCGCTGTGCGGTGTTTCGTAGTAGCGCCAGGTCAAAACGAGCGTGGTGTCATCCGTCCATGTCGCGCTGGCGGCAATCTTTGCCGGCATGGCGGTTTTGGGCCTGCCGCCGGAGATGAGACGCGGTGGTGTGCCAGGGAAGGCCGCCTCGTCGTGATTCCAGGATTCGAGGCCGCAGGTGATCGTGTGGGCATCGGCCTTGAACACGCATCGGTCTCCTTCAAACGCGAACGAGACGGTTTGGAGGCCGAGAGCGTTCGTTTCGAGCTGGTAAGACTTGTTGGTGAGCGTGGGCGAGGTTTTGCGGCCCTTCGGCGGTGTGAGCTTGAGCGTCTTGAGTTGGCTCAAATCGGCTGCTTGCGGTGATTTGGCATCAAAGGAGGGCAGCAGATGCTTCCAGACGAGATCGAGCTGGCCCTGCATGTTTTTGTTCTCGCTCGTCATCACGATCACGGCGTCCTGCTCTGGCAAAACAATCGTGAACTGCCCAAACGCCCCATCGCCACGGAACGCGGCGCCCTGGCAGCGCCAGAACTGGTAGCCGTAGCCTTGCAGCCAGTCGTTCTGCGCCTTGGGGCGGTCTGGTTTGTCCTCGCCCGGTTGCTGGATGTGAAAGCGCGTGGCTTCGTCGATCCACGCGGCGGGAAGAAGCGGCTTGTCGTTCCATTTTCCTTTCTGCAGCAGGAGCTGGCCGAACTTGGCAAGACCTTCGGTTTGAATGCTCAGGCCCCAGCCGCCGGTGTTGATGCCACGCGGGCAGCTTTCCCAGCGCATGCCGCTGATGCCGAGCGGCGCAAACAAACGCGGGGTGAGATAGTCGAGAATCGTCTGCCCCGTGACCTTCTGCACGATGGCGGAGCACATGTAGGTGGCCACGCTGTTGTACATGAACCGCGTGCCCGGCTGGTGCGCGATGGTTTGTGCCAGAAACGTGCGCGCCCAGTTCTCCTCCTTCACGCACACCTGCGTCGGCTCCTTCTCGTTGCCGGTGGCCATGGTGAGCAGATCCTTCACCCGCATCGCTGCGAGGTTGTCGCTGACCTTCGCGGGCAGGTCGTCCGGGAAAAACGAGACCACCTTGTCCTCCACGCTCAGCTTTCCTTCCGCCACGGCGAAGCCGACCGCTGTGGAGGTGAAGCTCTTGCTCATCGAGTACATCGTGTGAACGAGGTCCGGCCCGTACGGTTCCCACCAGCCCTCGGCGATGACCTGGCCGTGCCGCAGCATCATGAAACTGTGCAGCTCCATTTTTTCACGCTCCACCGCCTCGATAAAGTCGAGGATCGCCTGCGCCGACACGCCCTGGGCCTCCGGCGTGCTGCGTGCGAGCCGGGCGGTGCTGGCTTCCGCGAAGGTTTGCGGAATCCACAGGCTGAAGGTGGCGAGACTGGCGTGCTTGAGAAAGGAGCGGCGGGAGGTGGTCATGCGGAGGGAGGTTACATGAATGCCGCGAGAAACAGCAAGCGCGGAGTCAGCCCCCGGTTGTTCTCGCGGAAGACACGAACTCAGCGCTTCGTTTTATTGGCACCATGAAGACGACCCCATTCATCATTGCCGGCCTCGCACTCGCCTGCGGGGGATTTGCTCAAGAGTCGAAGGAAAATCCGAAACAAGCGCTGCAAAGCCTGATGGAACGTGCCCGTGACGCCAAGGCCGCCGGGCGTTTCGACGAGGCGAAGGAACTCGCGGAGCAGGCGGAAAAACTCCAGCGTGAGCTTCAGGGCCACGACGGGGTGAAAAAACCGCAGAAGCACGCGGAAAAACATCCGGACAAGGACATGCCCCGCTTCAAAGGCCCGGAGGCCGAGCGTCTTCACCATGTCATGCAGGCGGCGGAGCATCTTCACCTGGCCGGCCTGCATGAACCCGCGAAAAACATCGAGGAGATCGCCCAAAACATGCGGCATGAGCTGGAGGAGCGCCTGCGGCATCAGCAAGCCGAGGCCCAGGGCAAGGAAGGCAAACACCCTGGCGAGATGAAGGCCCGCGCCGAGCTGGAGGAAATGCGCCAGCAGATGCGCCATATGGCCGAAATGATCGAACAACTCCAGGCGGAGCTCAGAAGGCGTGACCCGGACAAGATTCAGCCGCTGAATCGGTGAGCGTCTCGGTCTTCTCAACGGGATGCTCTTCTCTTACTCCCACACGCCGAGCTTCACGAGCTGCTTCGTGGCGGCTCCGGCCCAGTCGCGGTTGGCGGCGGGGCTGGCGGG
>DNXB01000053.1:0-999 GCA_003506995.1 Verrucomicrobiales bacterium | reverse complement strand
GGCAGTAGTTGGCGACGAAGTGATCTTTAAAAAAAGCCTCTGCATGGCCGAAGCGCTGCGCGAAGTGGCCCCAGAGCCGCCGGCCGCTGACTTCGGACTGCGGGCAGTCGAAGCCGAGCACGGGGCGCTTCGGATGCTCGCGCTCCGGCTTGCCCACGGGTTCGCGGATGCCCATCCAGTCGCGCACGGAGGCGATCTCGCCGAAGGGGACGCCGGTCTGCGTCATGCCAAAGGGGCCGGGATTCATGCCGATGAAGACGACCCGCTTAGTTTTCCCCCCAAACCGCCGCAGATAGGCCTCATGCGGCGCCCAGGCGTAGTCGAGCGGTTGGTAAACGAAGTCCACCGGCTCGGCAAAGCGCAGCGGGCGGAGGGATTCACGCAGGGTCAGGGCGGCGGAGACAAGGGCGGCGGCGGGCATGGGAGGCGGATGATTATCGCCTCCGGGAGTGAAAGCAAACCCGGTGGGAAGGGCAGGGGATGGCGGGCGGGGCCGCAGGGCTTACGCATGAAATGAGCAGATGTTTATGGTGGATAACGCGAATCCAAGCCGAATGGGCCGCGAATGACCACGAATAAGGTGGAGAAGCCAGATTTGCGGCCATTCGCGTGTCATTCATTTTCATTCGCGTTGGTTTGGAAGCCTTCCGCTGGGTTGATTGCATCTTGATCCTCCTATTGGATACCCAATCAGGGCATTCTCTGTGATTTTGGCGCGTAAGCCCTGGCTGCGACCGCTTGGTGGCGGAAAAACTGCTTGCCGCACCAGGGGATGCCGCTAACATCGCGGCCCTTTTGCCGGTCCACGTTGGTCCGGCCAAGGAACTTAACACCCAGCCCGTTCGACCGGATCAGCCTCCCCAGGCTGAGCGCTTTTCAAACAGCGTGCGGAAGACAGGCACCCCTCAACAAACACATGTCCACACCGATCCTTGCCGAGCTCGTCGAAGCCGGCGTCCACTTTGGTCACCAGACCAAGCGTTGGAACCCCAAGATGAA
>DNXB01000338.1 GCA_003506995.1 Verrucomicrobiales bacterium | reverse complement strand
CTGGCCCAGATCATCATGCAAATCCTGGCCGATGCGCTGCTTCTCGTGCTCGCTGATGTGCAGGATCTCCTCTTCCAGCTTGCGGCGCATGACCGCCTCCTGCCGGAGTTTTGCATTGGCCTGTTGCAGCGCCCTGGTGCGCTCTTCCACGCGCTTCTCCAGCTCGTCATTCAGCCGCCGGATCACCTGCTCCGCGCGCTTGCGCTCGCTGATGTCCACATGCGCGACGACGACGGAATGCGGGCCGTTGCCGGTGAATGGCGTGACGTAGCCGACGAACCAGCGCTGCTGTTCGGGCGAATGGCAGGCGTATTCCATGCTGAAGCGCGGAACGGCCCCGCTCATCACCTCGCGGATGCCGGCGGCAAATCGCACCGCCTCTTCGACTCCGTCGCCTGCGGCGGCATCACACACGGTGAGATAACTCATGCCGGTCGAAATGGCGGCAGGCAGCGTCGCATTCGTCGCGGCAAACTGGTGCCAGGCTTGATTGACGCTGATGATGACCCCGTTCTCGTCGAGCACGGCGAGACTTGCCGGAACGGCTTCGATGGTGGCGTCGGCGAACAACCGGGCCGCATGCAGGCCCTCATNNCGCGGCGCTCCAGTTCCGCGTGGGACTGGAGCAGCGCAGCCTCGGCGGCGGCGAGGCGCTGCTGCTCCCGAATCCGTGCCAGCGCGCTTTGCACCACGGCCGGCATCATCGTGATGAAGTTCACGTCCTTGCCAAGATAATCGAGCGCCCCGCGCTTCATCATGTCCACCGCCACTCGCTCATCCCCCTGGCCGGTGATGACGATGAAGGGCAGGCGGAGGCCCTCCGCTGCCATCACGTCGATCAACTCGTGGCCTTTCACATCCGGCAGCCTCAAATCCAGCAGCAGGAGGTCCGCCCGGTGCTGCCGCAGCCACTCAATGGCCTGTTTGCCGGACTCAGCGGTGGCGGTGTGATGCCCGTCCCGGCGCAGTTCGCGCACGATGAGCCGGGCGATCCCCGGATCATCATCCACCACAAGGATGGTCATGGGCGTGTGCGGTGTGGTCATGGGGTCGTCAGGTCTTGCCGTTGGTCTCGGGGCACTTGTCGCAGCCCGCCGGACTCGCGATGCAACGGCGGCTGCCCCGCAGGTGGCGGCTCTCGATCTCGCGTGATGTTTCATGGTCTGCATCGCTACGGAAGACTGGCGCGTTTGCAAAAGCCAATGAACAGCCCCCGCTGCTGCGGAAACCGCACCGCACGGCCGTGCCATGCGGATTCATCCTTCAGATTCAAACTCATGCCGCCAGATTAACCTCCCACGCCGACCTCACAACGCGGCAGGGACACTTCCCGTCTCAGCCAAGGGCTGAGACGGTCTGCGAGTTTTCTCTGAGACGGCAGGGCACCGAGGAATGATTGCCTGAATGAATTCAATCCCTTGTCCCCACTCCCCTGTCTTTAGCCATCCCCCTGACCGGCGCCGTCCTTGGAAAAGATGCACCGAGAGGCTTTGGCTCGGCACGGATTTGCCACCGCAGAGTCAGGAACGCCGGGCGGGAGTGTGGAACAAGGAGTGTCTTTAGGATGCATCCACAGATGACGCAGATTTCACCGATTGAAGCCCATCTGCGTCATCTGCGAAATCTGTGGATCAAAATTTAAGTTATTCGTGAGCCAGGAACGCGAGAAGGCACTTCTGAATCAAGCCTCTGCGGCGTTTCAATTTGGCTTCGCCTGCTTCCGCTGCGCTCCAGAGCTGCGGTGTGGCTTTTAATCAGCGGTTCCCTAAGTTCTGGCGGTGCTCCTCAGGGAGTCCCCTGCAACGGCTCCGCAGGGCTTGGCGGAGAATCTTTCTCCTGACTTGGAACGCCCGCAGGGTTGCCATCGGGTTCAGGGCGTCCACAGGGAGAGGTGCCTTTGCTTCGTTCTCTCCTCTTCCTCGGTTTCTCCAGCATTGCCCTCGCCCGCATCCCGGCGGAGCGGGTCGCCAAAGGAAGACCGGTATGAATGAGACACTTTAACTATTTGGATGCGCCGTCACCAATCGGGGCGGCTTCGTCCCTTCCTGAATCCAGCCGGTCAGGATGCAGGGGTTCTTGCCATCGGGCGTTTGAATCTGGCACTCCACGGTGAACTTGCGGCCAAAGCGTGTGTCGCTGGCTTCCGTCACCGGCTGCGTCATGCCGTGTTGGCGCAACGCCTCGGCCATGTCCTGCCACTGCTCGGGATGAAATCCGCGATTGCGGAAATACTTGGCCTTCGGCCCGCCTTGCTTGTGTTCCAAATTCAGCAGGTAATCCACCACCTTGATCTGCTCGATCTCGAGGGCGCTGGCCTGCGGCAGTTGCTGCGGCGGTTCCATCAGTCTGCCAGTTCAATGTCCGCCGGTTCCACCGTCACCAGCTTGGGCCGCTTACGTTCGCCGAGGAACTCCACCTCGTAACCCGCGCCGCCTTCATAGACATGCACCACGGTGCCGGTTTCACCCGCTTTGACTTCGTCATCGGGCAGATCACGGCGCAGCCGCACCACGGCATGTTCTGCCAGAGGCACACCGGCCAGCGGCTCCACTTCCACGGACACGCGAAACTTGCCGAGCTTCCACATGGCAGGCAGCGGCACATGCAGAGTGCCGTCCGCCGCAGGTTCGAGAATGGTCGTGATCATGCTCACCTGTTCAGGTTATTCGGATTCAACGGCATGTCCAACACTCCTCGTTGCTCGGCGCCGCCGCGCTCGGCTCCCGTCTTGTTCCCGTTCGGCCAACCATCCATTCTCCGTAGCAAGACTGCGAAGGATGAAAGCAGTCTACTGCGAAGGATGAATCGTCAACGACCGTCAACCATCCATTCTCTCCGTAGCAAGCTTCTGCGAAGGATGAACCGCCAACGACCCTCTCTCCCAGTCACCCCACCGTCACTTGCCCGTTCATCAGCATCGCCGGGCAACCAGTCGCGGTCTAATGAGTCGGGCATCTTTTTCCTTTTTCAGCGAAACATGTCGAATTCTGCCTGCTGTTGGATCGGGGGATAAAACACGCCAATAATGACGAAGGGATTGCTCGCCCATCGGTCATACTTTTTCGTCGTGCCGAGGTAGAGGTAGATGTCCTTCGTAGCAAACTCGGTGAGATACTTCTGCCGGACTTTCTCGACAGCCTCTGCGGGAGAGTTGGAAGCCTTGAGGCAATTCCAATAGAGTTCTCCGATCTCCCAGTCCTCGATCATCATCGTGCTGCGTTTGCCAGCATCGTCTTCAAGGGTGTATGAAAACTTCCAGGGCAGTTTCCGAATCAAGGCGGCGAGGTCTGCTCCCTTCCAGCCGGAGAACAAATCGCCCTGACTCGCCAGGGCATCCACGGCGGCCAGCTTTTCATCTCCCCACTCTGGTTTGTCGGCTTCGGCTTTGAAATCGATGATCTTGGCGGGCTTGAAGGTGGCGATGGAAAGCACGCCCCGCTTGTTTGCCTCGATCAGGTCCGCGAGATTGGTATGCACGGTTCCCCGGCTCAGAATCCATTGCCGCCGCTCGCGCCAGTGATCGTCAGTGGATAGCACGTCCCCGGTCAGGTTCAGTGTGTCCGTGTTCACCTTGTGGCTTTCCGGGCGGGCATCCTTGGTGTTTCGGATGACCTCCGCTTCGATGAAGCTGTATTTGGGAAACTTCTGGTAGGCTTCGAGCTGCCGAAAGGGCACGGGATAGATGCGAATCCAGGAGCCGTCCTGCCGCAGTCCAGCCGTGCATACCAGCTCACCGTATTTCGCCGACAGAGTCGGGTAGGTTTTAACGGTGATCAGGATCCGCTCGGTGGGCATGGGTCAGATGTGCTGAGGCTTCGGACAGTCCTTGAGCAGGCGTTTCATCTCATCGGCCACGCAATGGCGGTGGCAGCACTGATGTACCTTTTCGAAGCAGGTCAGGGCGATGCGATCGTATTTCTTGAGGAGGCTTCCCAGTTCCTCAATCGCTGGCCTGGCCTGGGGCAGGTCTTCCCGGCGGTAATCGGCGAAGAGGGCTTCGTAGTCTGCCAGGGTGTTCAGTTCCTGGCGGCGGTGGCCAGGGATACCGAGTTCCGGCAGGTGCCGGTATTCGATGCCGACCTTGGCGCAGTAGCTGGAAAGCTGGCCTTTGGAAAATCCCGTCTTCCGGCTCAGTGGATTGCGGCGCACATCGCACAGCAGCTTGACGCCGTGACGGATCAGACGCTCCAGGTATCCATCCACGCTGTCGCCCTCGTAGCCGATGGTGAACAGGGCCTGGCCGAGGTTGGCCGGTCGGGCGTCGTGAATGGCTTGCTGGTCTTTCTTGTCCGGAAAGACGCGGTCCAGGATCTCGCTTTTGATGGCGTAGTAAGGGTAGAGCCGGTAAATGCGGCGCACCAGATCATGGCCCCGTTCGGGCACGACACGGGTCAGAAAGTGGGTCAGCGCGGCTTTCCGCTTGGGATCAAGGTAAGGTTGGGCCTTGGGCGTCAATTTCCAGGATCTTTCGTCGGACGCAAACAGCATCCCCTTGTGCTGGAGCGTCGCCCGGTCCGCATAGGATTGGAACGAAAAGCAGCCGAAACGATAAGGCACGAACTGGAAGCTGGGCTCCGCTTCATGCTGCCGGGAGTAGAGGAAGAGGAGTTTTTGGAAGTCCGTCGCCGCAAGCTCACCGCCCGCCGCGTGGACGAGATCGAGCAGGAGCTTCTGGCGTTTGTAGAGCATCATCTTCAAGTGTTCTTTAAAGTCGTGTTGAGGAGTCGAGATTCAACCTCGGATTCATCGTGCGCAAATTCACCCCGCCGTCACCTGCCCGTTCATCAGCATCGGCAGCAGCCAGTCGCGGAGTTGGGTGAGTTCTTGGTTTTGGAAGATGTTGTTTTTGATATTCTCGTAGATGCACTCTGCAGCCCGCTCGAATGCATTCGCTGAGTCCTGGTCTGGAAGAATCATCTTTTGCTCCTTCAAGAACTTGAAGTGACGTGCATAGCCGTAGTTGGACAAATCGACGGACAAAAGCTGGTAATAAAAGAGGTGCTGAGGCAGACGGCTTTCGCGCGAAGTCAGGATTTGGGTTCCGTCAGCACCACGGGCGAATGGGAAATTGACGAATTTCAGGATGCGGGTGTGATCACCAAACACGATCTTGGGTGTGTCTTTGATAGCGGAGTCTTCATCATCAGTGAACCCGCAGATAAAGGCAGAACCTTGATCAATGACAGGAATCCGTCCTTGATCTGCGATCTCGGAATTCAACACATTCTTGGTCCGCAGTTCCTTGGCCAGCACATCGCCAACGTTGCAAACATCCCACCCCTCGGGGATGTCGCGTTTGAGGGTTTCGTTGTAGATCATCTTGCCGCCGGAGGCGCGGTAGGGGTGGCCGGTTAGCTTGGGCTTGCCCAGCGCGGCGGCTTGGACGGCGGTCATGGGGAAGTCAAACTGCACGAACCAGTAGTCATACAGCAGCTTCGCCATGCCCTCCAATTCCGCGTTGATCCGCTGGTTCAGTTCGATCTTGGCGTCGAGGGCGGTGAGGACCGATACAATTCTTCGCTGTTCATCGAGCGGCGGAAGTCTCATCACAAAGTTCGGAAGATCAGTCAGCGAGATCCGGTCGACCGTCGCGCCAGTGATGGTGTTGGCGACGATGACATTTTGAAATTCCGGGGCGATATAAGAGTAAAGAAGAAACTCAGGAAGCACCTTTGCGGGTTCAGGGCGCAGTATCCCCATTCGACGACCAAGACAGGCCTTTATACCATCCGGCATTAAAGCGGCCTCACCAAGACGAGTCTCATACGAGAACAGGAGATCGCCGTGCCTGGGAGTTACTCTTTTTGTCCATTTATTGAAATCGTTCTCACTGAGATGTGCAGACTTGTTGAGATCAAGTTTACCGTTCTCAAGACTAGAAATACTGAGATAGAATGGACCCTTATCGGTCTTCGTTGGGGTAGCGTGCGGACCGTCAAAAACCTCACAAAACTCGCGAATCTGAAGATATGAATTCTTCACAGGTGCAAGCCTCCGAGTTCTTTTTCGAGCACCATTTCGATCCTGTGGGACTCTGTGAACAACGCCTTCAAGCGGTCCTTATAACCCGAAACTTTGGCTCCAAACTGATCTGGTGTGATTTGCACATGCTCAACCTTCACATCAAAATACTGCCCCGCACTGAACGAGTAGTTCTTCGCGGAAATGTCGTCGTATGAGACCACAACGGAGAAGTCCTCAACGGCTTCCTTGGTATTGAAAGTCTTGATGATCCGGTTCTCTTCGTCGGAACTGAGCAGCGTCTTCTGGTTTTTACCTTCCTTGATCTTCTCGCCGAGGTTGGAGGCATCTATGAGGATCACGTCGCCGTGGTTGCTGGCGTCGATGAAGAGGATGGAGACATTGGTGCCGGTGGTGGCGAAGATGTTGCTGGGCATGGAGACCACTCCGCCGAGCATCTTGTTTTTCACCAAGTGCTCGCGGATGCCTTTCTCGATGCCGGACTGGGCGGTGATGAAGCCAGTGGGCACGACGATGGCGGCGCGACCTTTCGGGGCGAGGCTGTGGATGACGTGCTGGATGAAGAGCAGGTAGATCGCCATCTTGTCCTTGTCCTTGTTCGGGACATTTGGGATGCCGGCGAAGAAGCGCTCTTGGTTGCCTTTACTGTCGAGCTGGTCGCGGTAGTCGGAGAAGTCGAGCTTGAAAGGGGGATTGGAGACGATGAAGTCGAACTTTTTCAGCTTGGCTCCGTCCTTGTGGTAAGGCTCCAGGATGGTGTTCCCCTGGATGACGTTGGGGATGGAGTGGACGAGGTTGTTCAGGATGAGATTCAGCCGGAGCAGGCTGGAGGACTTCTGGGAAACGTCCTGCGTGTAGATGGTGCAACGGTCCTCGCCGATGGCATGGGCGAGGTTCATGAGGAGCGTGCCGGAGCCTGAGGCCGGATCGTAGCAACTGACGTTCTTCACCGCCTTGGGCACCAGACAGGCGGCCATGATCTTCGCCACGGCATGGGGCGTGTAATACTCGGCATACTTGCCGCCGCCGTCCTTGTTGTAGTCCTTGATGAGATATTCAAAGAGCGTGGCGTAGAAATCAAACTTCTCGGCAAAGATGCGCTCGAAGCTGAAGGGGATGAGTTTGTTGATGATGGCCTTGGCGAAGTCATCCCGGCCAGAGGCGACATACTGGGTGATGGCCTCAAAGAGGATGATCTTCTGGCCGTCGTTGGTTTTGA
>DNXB01000337.1 GCA_003506995.1 Verrucomicrobiales bacterium | reverse complement strand
GGCCTCGTTGATCTCCTTGAACTTCTCCTCCGCGCTCTTCTTGTCCTTGGCGGTGTCGGGATGGTACTGGCGGGCGAGTTTGCGAAAGGCCTTTTTGATGTCGTCGGGCGTCGCGTCGCGGGAGACGCCGAGGGTGGTGTAGTAGTCTTTGAACTGGGCGGGCATGCAGGAGCATGAACGCCGCGGAACACCTGTCATTGTCAATCAGACTGCATTCCCTGCGCGAAGAATGACGGCCCGCACGGAAAGGAGCGCGGACGCCCCTTTCCTGCGGCAGACGGGCCTGCGGCAGGGGGGTGTTTCACCCCATGGCGCGGACTGACCGCCCTGCGTAGCTTGGGCAGGCTGGGAGCACACTCTCAGCCCGAACCCCACCCCCGCAGACTCCATGAATCCCGCCTTCCACTCGATCGTGCGCGACCAGCCGGCTCAGGCTGGCAAAGACATCGCCCAGCAGGCATCCACATCAGGGCTGACACGCATCGCCTCCCGTCCCCCCTTTCCTGTGGCAGGCCTGCGGCAGACGGGTGCCTCAGCCCATGGCGCGGAGTGGCCGCCCAAGGTGGCTGCCGGGGCAGTGAGCCTGCTCTCACCCAGAAGCCTCACCCCCGCAGACTCCATGAATCGCGCCTTCCACACGCTCTTCCGCGACCCGCCGGATCAGGTCGGCAAAGACATCGCGCAGCAGGTGACCTCGGCGGCCCATGAAGCCGCCCAGACCGGCGAAGACACCCTGGCGCAGTCCAGGCAATATGTGCGCGGAAATCCCGTGCCGGTCATGCTGGGAGCCTTCACGCTCGGTCTTGTCCTCGGCTCCTTGCTGGGACACCCGGAGCCCGCGCATCGCTAACGCTTCGCTCGGTCAACCGGGCCGCCACCTCTGTTCGAGTCATGACCACGCCTTCCGTCCACACGCACCTGCTCGTGGCGGCCTTGCTCCTGGCACTGCCGCCAGCGCTGTGCGCGGCCGACGGTCGCGCCCCCGGCTGGCAGACACAGGCACCGCAGGCAGCTTTGCCCATTCCCCCCAGGCTGGCGGCCGCCGTCTCGCCGGCTCACCGCCAGAGACCGCCGGTTGCCGCCCGCCAGTCCGCCTCCTCCAGAACGAGCGAGCGGGCGCAGAGGCTCAGCACTTCTCTGAACGTCCAGGACGTCATCATCGACACCTACCCAGGCGCCCCGTTCACCATCGTCCGCACGTTCGACGGCACGCGTCTGATCATTCAGTTTCTGCCTCTCACCCCGCCTCTCGGGGTGGTGCCGCCCCTCCGCCCGGCGCGCATCACGTCCTCGGCCCCCGCGCATGCCCCGTTCATCGCGGCCGTGCTGGGAGAGCCGGCGCCCTTGGGNNCCTTGGCGGCGAACGTCCCCGCAGCACGGCCCGCCCTGCCAGCCCCCGCGTTTGCCAGTCCCGTGCCCGGAAAACCCGGCTGCGTCTATCCTCCTGGGGCGCGGCGCGTTCCCGCCAACATCGTGGACGTCACCGGCCAGCACCCCGGCACCCGGATGCGAGACCCCGTCACCAACGTCATTTTCCTGGTTCCCTGAGCCGCGCGGCAGCGCCACTGGAACAAGGAGTGACTTCAGGCCGCATCCACAGATGACGCCGATTTCACCGATTGNNGATTGAAGCCCATCTGCGTCATCTGAGAGCCGAGTTGCCGAGATAGACGAAGTCAAATCGGCGGACCCACATTCAAGTGATTCAGGAGAAAAATGAGCGAAGGGAGTCTCTGCGGTCATCCAGCCACAGACATCCTGATCCACCTGGCACACATCAACCGCCGAGCGTCGGCACCGAAAACTGAGCGAGCCGTGTTGTCGATTCTGCTGTCCCTATTCTGCTGTCTTTTGACCGTATGAAGAAGGATCGACAGCAGAATGCTCGAAGATGAAGGCGTTGGGTTGCCTGGCGGCATGGAGGAGCAGAGCGCACTTTGGCGGCTGACAGGCGTTGATTCAGCGCCTAACGGTGCGGCCGATTCAACCGCATCTCTCTGATGAAGCAGGCATTCCTTCGAAAAAGCAGTGGATTTACCGCCGGGGCCGCCTGGCTGGGGCTGTTCGCGGCCATGATGGGAAATCTCATGGCCCAGACGGCGACGGAGGCGCGAGTGGCGGCGTCCTCCGTCCAGACCGAGCCCGTGGCGGGCGGCAAGGAAATCCGGGTGACGCTGCGGCTGATGGATGCGCTGACGGTGACGAGCGTAACCGCAACCCTAGGGGCGGGAGCGACGAAAAATCCGGTGCCCATCCTGTGGACGGCGTTTGATGCCCTGCCCCCCCCGGCGGATTGCGCATGGATGGTTGTGGTGGACAACAGCAATCCGGCCCGGCAGCAGACGATCGAGGCGTGCGCCGATGCAGCGCGCTCCTTCCTCAAGCTGCTGCCAAAGAGCGACACGGTGATGATCGCCAGCCTGGCCAGGGATCTGGTGGTGGCAGCGCCCTTTGGATCGACACCGCCGCAGTTGGAGGCGGCTCTCGCCGGCATGAAGGCCGAGGGCGACGCGTCATTCACGACGCTGATTTTTCAGAACGTGAAACATGCGCTCGCCGACCACCTGTCGAGACGCGCGGAAGCACGCCGGTGCGTGGTCCTGCTCACGGATGGCAAGGACGAGACGCCGGGAGGACCGCTGCGGATCACGGAGCGGCGCAACGAGTTGATCACAGAGGCGAGGAAGCTCGGCATTCCGGTTCACACGCTGGGATTCGCGGAGAAGGCGACGGAGGCCAATTACTTCGCCGACCTCAAGGAGCTGTCGTTGCAAACGGACGGCCTGCACATCCCTGCGGCGGTCTCGACGCGGCAACTGCCACCCGACACCTGGCCTCTGCTCATCGGCGTGATGCGCAGCGGTGGCACGGCGCTGCTGGATCTTGCCGATGTGAAGGAATCCGGCGCGCTGCGACTGGAGCTGACCTGTGACACCGGCCGGAAGGCCGTCATCGAGATACCCAAGGACATGGTGGAAGCGGCCTTGCATGTTCCCTCCGCCAGCGCACAGACACCGGCCATTCAAAATGAAGGGGCATGGCATGAATCCATTCCTGCATGGTCCTGGTGGGCTGCGGGCGCGGTGATCTTGCTCCTGCTCGTGCTCATGAAAGCGCGCACAAAGAACCCTCAAGCGCCCCAAGCGCGAACAAGCCCGGCCGCACGGCCTGAGGCACCATCCAAAGCGCCCGTTCATGAGATGCCTCAAACAGAAACGCCTGTTGAGGTGCCGCCGGCGTCCAACGCCTTCCTGGAAATGATGGATGCCGGGAACAAGCGCCACCCGCTGCCTGCTAAAGGCTTGAAGATCGGCAGCGGGAAACACAATGATGTTGTGGTGAAGCATGACAGCGTGTCCGAGTATCACTGCTTGGTGTCCCTGCAAAACGGCGAGTGGGTGATCGCTGACACGAACTCCGTCAACGGCGTGCAGGTGAACGGAACCCACTATCACCAGGCCACGCTGAGCCCGGGCGATGTCATTCAGATCGGCGAGGTCAGGATGCGGTTTCTCGCCGAGTAACGGGGCATTCCTGCCCCGCCACCCCCTGCACGGGCCAGGAATGGCCCGATTACCCCCATGCTTCGATTGCGGGATCGAAGCCGCAAAATTAGGGCAGTGGCTTGATCCGCACGTTGCGGAACTGTACAGGGCCGCCTCCTGGTTCCCCGTTCTCTTCCAGGCCGATGTAGCCGGTGAGATTTTTGTTCCCGGTGAAATCATTGACGAGCTGGCCGTTGAGCTTCACGACATGCCGATGCCCGGTGACAGTGATCTCCAGTTCGTTCCAATCGTTGAGTTTCAGTGCATCCTTCAGAGCGGGCTGGACTCCCCAGATGGCGCCTGTGGCCCTCCTCAGATCGTTGCGAAAGTCACAGATGCCCACTTCATACCGGCTGTCGCCAACCTGCGTGATGTCTGCTCTTGGATCGGTGATTCGCAGCCAGACACCGGAGTTGAACTGGGTACTCATGCCTTTGAACTCGGCTTTCAGGATGAAATTGGTGAAACTCCGCTTCGCATAAATCGCCACCCCCCACTTGGTCGGCGACCTGTTGGTGCTGACGCCATTTTGAATATTCATGGTCCCCGGCCCCACTTGCACCCAGTCACCGGGTTTGCCCGCTTCGAGCAGGGAAATGAATCCTGCTTCCGGATCAAGCGCGGAGGAATTGGCTGTGCCAACCGAAGCCTGCATCGACGCGGCAAGCTGCCGCGCCATGTCCTGACTCGCAGTCGAAAGCGTGGCAAGCGCCACCGGAGTGACCTTGTCCGCGATGTCGAGCAAGACATTCGCACCTTCGATGCGGACAAACTTCGCCTGGAGGCTGCGGCCTTTGGTGTCGATCCAAGTTGTGGCAGAGGCACCCATCGTGGGATTCGGCACGGGAGAGGTGGCAGAAACACTGGTCACACCCAGCTCCTTGATCCGCACGTTGCGGAACTCAGTGGTGCCTTTGAAGCCCAGAATCGCGATTTGCCCACTCGTGCGGGAAAGATCGAGAGAGCGTCCTCCAGGTGCTTTCCGGGTGAGTTTGCTCAGATCCGTGTCTTGTACCGTGACGCCGTTGATCGTGACGGTGAGATGCTGGTTCTCCACCCGGATCTCGTGCTCGTTCCAGCGCCCTGGAGAGCCTCCCTCCATCCGCAGCGCCTCCTGATACCCATAAATGGCACCGTGCCTTTTCCACGGCTCCAACGCTGCCGCTGAGGCTTCGGTGTTATCGCGGAGAACAACCCCAAAGCTGGCATTGGGAGCGCCACGGTTGGGCTGCGGGGGAGTCTGCCCCCGGATGCTCATCTCAACGTAGGCTCCTGCCGCGAGGCGCAGATCAAACCTCAGGCTGAAGTCGCCGTATTCCTTGGGGTTGACGAGATTGCCGTTACCGCCGCTCAAGATGCCATTCCGCATCTGATAGCTGGAAAGGTCGCCCGTCCAGCCGGAGAGCGAGTCGTTCTGGAACAACGGAACGAAACCTTCCTCAGCCGAAGCTGCCATGGCGGAGGGCGTTTCCGCATCCCACTCGACAATGAAGCCAATGTTGTCCCGTGACTGGCTGAAGTGCGTGCTGCTGTCGTTCCAGCCGACGGCTCCATCTTTGAAGCTGTAGAGGTTGAGCATGAAGGGATGGCCCACCTGACCACCGCCACCACGCATGCCATTCGGCTCCCCCGGAAACCAGCCAAGCGGAGTGAAAGGCTCGCCCGTGACCCACTTCCAGCCCAGGCCCGCCATTTCCTCCATGGCACCCAGCCAGATGTTGCGGTTCTGCGTCGTCAGCAGCTTGCGGTAGGTGAGGAGC
Source organism: Verrucomicrobiales bacterium (assembly GCA_003506995.1). Lineage (GTDB taxonomy): Bacteria > Verrucomicrobiota > Verrucomicrobiia > Verrucomicrobiales > Verrucomicrobiaceae > Prosthecobacter. The sequence continues at coordinate 2,062 of DNXB01000337.1, read as the reverse complement.
AGCCATTCGTTCTCCTCTTTGCTGGTGAGGGTGGCCAGATGTCCGCCCATGCTTTCCGCCTTCGCTTTCGCCTCTTTCCACGTCAATGCACCGGGGACGAACTGGTAGCGATGACCGTTGAAGGTTTCCCCGAGAGAGGCTGGCGTGACAGTAGTGAGGGGTGACGCAGGCGTCGCGGTGGTCAAAGTCACACGGTCAAACCGCGTCCTCACCACCGGCCCGCCGCGCAAGGCGGTGGTGACGATGCCAGCCTGAAGCTTGGCAGGCCAGGAAACAGCCACCGTGCCGACCTGGAGCCAGTTTTGGGCGGAATCGAGCCAGTAGGCGGTGATCTCGCCGCCTTTCCGTGTCAGGCGCAGTCGATTGTGGGTGACCTGGGTAGGGATGGTGTCGGTGTTCACCCAATATTTGTACACGCCATTGATGCGGCCTTGGAGGGAGATGCCGTGACGGGAGGTCTGCCAGTCAGCGTAAATGCGCTCCAGGCGGATGAAGTTCATTTCATCGTGCCAGAGCAGCAGGCCGGAACCGGCGAATTTGTTCGAGCCTCCTCCAGAAAAATCGAGCCAGGTTTCGAGAGTAAAGTCACCAGTGACATCGCGCAGCAAACGCGGGGCGCTCAGGTTGTTGTTGGGATGCAGAGTTTCATCCGTGCTCTCCAGAATGGCATGGCCCTGACCGACAGCATCCACCTCCGGCCAACTTGTGCCACTGGTGCTGATGAAGCTCCAGCCACCGACGGAATCCGCTGAGGTGAATTCCAGGATCTCTGGCTCTGGGGCAGGTAGGGTGCTCGGAGCAGAAGTCACGGCAGTGGTTTGCGCCGGTGGAGCATTCAGCACACGAAACTGGATGTCCTTGATCCACGCCACGCCATCCAGCGGTGGATTGTTTTGCAGGGAGATGGTGCCGGAGCCGAGTTTGATGCCGGGACGATCTCTTGGCGGCTGCCACTGCGCTGGCTGGGTCCAGTCCACGGCAGGTTGCCAGTCAGTCTCATCCGCCTTCTTGAGCCAGGTTTGCACGCGCCTGCCTTCCACGCGGGTCTTGATCTGAAACCACTCGCCATCGCGGATGCGGGCCGTGGTGGTGGAGGCCACACGCTGCAGGCTGCCCGTCAGGCCGGTGGTGCCTTTGGAGGTGTCATTCCACACCTGCACCTCGATGCCGTTGGCGCGGTTTTTGTCAGGGGCACCAGGACTGGCGTGGAGGAAGATGCCCGAGTTGCCTTTGTTCTCCGTTTTGACGGTGCAGATCACTTCAAAGTCCGTCCACTGCGGCAGCGTGCCACCGGTTCCTCGGTAATACATGTTTCCTGAAACTGGGATGGTGCTGCTGCCACGGATGCGGATAGCCCCGTCCTGCACGTCGGCGGGGAAATTGGAAGGATGCAGTTCCCAGCCCGTGAGGTCTTTGCCGTTGAAGAGTGAGGTCCAACCTGGCTCGGATGGAGTGCTTGTGGAAACAGTCGTGGTTGCAGGCAGGCTCTTCAACGGGACCTGCGGCGGGGTGATTCCTTCCGAAGCCTTTGGCACGCTGGTGGTCGCGATGACAGCTTGCGGCGGGCTTGCTGCTTCTGAAGTTGCAGGTGCATCGCGGTGCTGGACGATTTGTGGCTTGTTACCGTGCAGGATCATCCACGCGACTCCTCCCAGAACCGCCAAAATCAGCGCCGTCACCCAAAGCCACGCCAGACTCCCACGCTGCGGCGGTTGCGCGGCACTCGGCGCTGCCGCAGGACGCATCACCGGCCTGCCGCCCGGACGCTGAGGTCTTGCGCCAGTGGGCAGGGCGGCGGCCTTCGCGTCGGCCGCAGATGCCGCAGGCTCCACTTTCGCCACCGGCTGCGTGAGAATGCTGTCCAGCTCGACGCGCATCTCGCGGATGCTTTGGTAGCGCGCCTCACGATCCTCCATCAGCGCTTTCCGAACGATGGCATCATAGCGCGGGTCCAGGCCCGGCACGATCAGCGAGGGCAGCTTGAACATGCCCTGCGGGATTTTGCCCGTGAGCATCTGGTAGAGCATCACTCCCACCGCGTAGATGTCGGCGCGATGATCCA
>DNXB01000134.1:4303-5321 GCA_003506995.1 Verrucomicrobiales bacterium | reverse complement strand
CGATGTTCGGACCTTCAGGAGTCTCAATCGGGCAGATACGACCGTAGTGGGACGGATGAACGTCACGCACTTCAAAGCCGGCGCGGTCACGATTCAGACCGCCAGGTCCGAGAGCGGACAGACGACGCTTGTGGGTCAGCTCGGCCAGAGGATTGATCTGGTCCATGAACTGGCTGAGCTGGCTGCGACCGAAGAAGTCACGCACGACGGCGGAGAGAGCCTTCGGATTGACGAGCTTGGCGGGAGTCATGGTGTCCATGTTCACGTCGAACAAGGTCATGCGCTCCTTGACCAGACGCTCCGTGCGGGAAAGACCCACGCGGCACTGGTTGGCGAGCAGTTCGCCCACGGCGCGCACACGGCGGCTGCCGAGATGATCAATATCATCGAGAAGTCCTTCACCTCCGCGCAGGCGGAAGAGATAATGCAGCGCGGAAACAACGTCCTCGGCGGTGAGGATGCGCATTTCAGTGTCGATCTTCAGCGAGAGCTTCTGATTGATCTTGTAGCGACCGACACGGGTGAGGTCATAGCGCTTCGGATCGAAGAACAGACGCTTCACGAGAGCGCGGGCGTTCGGCGTGGTGGGCGGATCGCCAGGGCGCAGACGGCGGTAGATTTCCTTGAGCGCCTCATCCTCGTCACGCGCGGTGTCCTTGCGCAGGGAGGTGATGAGCAGGTCGTCCGGCGAGGCGGTGACGACTTTGGCGGTCTTGTGGCCAAGCTGGATCAACTGGCGCACGACGCCCTGGGTCAGAGGCTCGTAGGCACGCGCGACGATCAACTCTCCATCAAGGATGTCCTTGAAGAGGATCTTGGTGGCAAGATCCTCCTCAGAGGTGCCGTCCTTGAGCTTCAAGTCCTGGATTTCGTAGAAGAGCTTGAGGATGTCCTCGTCGTTCGGGTAGCCGATCACGCGCAGGAGCGTGGTGGCGAGGAATTTGCGACGGCGGCGGCGGCGGTCGAGATAGACGTAGAGGAGATCGTTCGTGTCGAACTGCACTTCCAGCCAGGTGCC
>DNXB01000134.1:0-4248 GCA_003506995.1 Verrucomicrobiales bacterium | reverse complement strand
TCATGAGCGGGATTTCGCCCATGTACACGCGCTCCTGCTTGGCTCCGGCCTCGTCCTTCAGCTCGTAGGTGACGTAGAGCGGTGCGCTGTAGGTTTCAGCCTCGCGGATGGCCTCAAGGGAGGAGAGCTTCGGATCACCGATCTCGTACATGACGAAATCGAGCGTCATCTTCTCATCATAGCTGGTGATGGGAAAAACTTCGCGAAACACGGCCTGCAGGCCGAGGTCCTTGCGCTTCGAGGGCAGGATGTTCTTCTGGAGAAATTCCTCGTAGGAGCGGAGCTGGATCTCGATGAGATTTGGCGGCTCGGCGACTTCGTGGATTTTGCCAAAGTTGGTGCGCTGGGACATAAGGCAGAGATGAGGCGGTTAGGGGGCGGTGGCGGTTGGCACAAGCTGCGGAGCCGGGGGACTCCGCATTTGCGGTCAAAGCGGCGGACAGACGGCGGAAAGCCGTGCATCAGCCGCATTGAACGCGAAAACGAAGCAGCCAGAGACCGGGCGGACGCCCAGGCTCAGGCCATGAAAACTGTCTGAAGCAGACCTCTCACCGCGAGCAAACCCGGAACCGAGGCCACTGCCACGGAGGTTCTGGGATTCACGGACGGATGCGGGCATGCGATGGATCGAAACTGACGGGGGATTGTGAAACACTAACTTTGGCGGGCTCCAGACCGCGTGGCGTTGCTTTAAAAGGCAGGCGCCACGCGGCAAAGAGCAGGAGTAACTGGAGAGATTACTTGATCGTGACTTTGGCGCCGGCGGCTTCCATCTTCTTCTTGATTTCTTCCGCTTCTTCCTTCTTGACGCCTTCCTTGAGGGTCTGCGGAGCGCTCTCAACGAGCTTCTTCGCTTCAGCAAGGCCAAGGCCGGGGACCACGCCGCGGACTTCCTTGATGACGCCAATCTTGTTGGCTCCGGCCTCGGTCAGGATGACGTCGAACTCGGTCTTCTCCTCAACAGGAGCTGCGGCGGCGGCACCACCAGCGGCGGCGGCGGCCACAGGAGCGGCGGCGCTCACGCCCCACTTGGTTTCGAGGGATTTCACGAGTTCAGCGACTTCCATCACGGTCAAGCCACTCAGTTCTTCAACGATTTTATTCAGGTCAGCCATATTAGTTTGTCGGTGTCGCCGCTTGCCGAAGCATCGGAGGGTTTAAGAGCGAAAGCTTTCGCTCCGGCGAGGAACCATTGGGTGTTTGTCTTGTTCAGGCCGTTTGACGGGCCATCTGGTCAAATTGGGGGAGGATTTTAGGCAGCGGCGGTTTCAGCCGCGGCTTCGACAACGGGAGCAGCTTCAGCCGGGGCGGCTTCGGCAGGCGCAGCTTCAGCGGCTGGCGGGGCTTCAGCTTCCGCCGGAGCACCGTCCAAATCAGCCTTGGCCTTGAGCACACGGGCGAGGGCCGAGGCCGGAGCCTGGAGCACGCCGAGGAGCTGCGAGAGAAGCACCTCGCGGGAAGGCAGGTCGGCCAGCGTCTTGATGGTCGCGGCATCCAGCAGGCTGCCTTCGAGCACGCCGACTTTCATCACCGGCTTTTCAAACTCTGCGGTGAAGTTCTTCAGAATCTTCGCCGTGGCGCAGATGTCCTTCACGCCCGTCACATAGGCGCTCTGGCCGGTGAGGTGGGCTCCCAGTTCGCCTGGGTAGCCGGCTTTTTCAGCGGCTTTCTTCACCAGGTTGTTTTTGAAGACGTGGATCTCAGCGCCCACGCCGGTGAGGCGCTTGCGGAGCTCGGCGAACTTATCAACTTTCAGGCCGGTGTAATCGACCACCAGGAGGAAGGGGGAGGCATTGACCCGGCGCAGCAGGTCATCAATGAGCAATGTCTTTTCAGCTTTCATGTGTCAGTGCTGCGAGGATTAAAGTTTGATGTATTTCGACACGTCGATGCGAAGCGCGGGCGACATGGTGGCGGCGAGAGTCATGGTCTCGACATAGCGACCACGGGCGGAGGCGGGCTTGGCGCGCACCACGGCTTCGATGAGCGAGGTGGCGTTTTCAGCGAGCTGGGCCACTTCGAAGGAGGCTTTGCCGACGGAGGAGGCGATGTTGCCATTCTTGTCGAGCTTGAAGTCGGCGCGACCGGCCTTGACGGCCTTCACGGCGGCGGCGGTGTCGTCGGTGACGGTGCCGGTACGCGGATTGGGCATCAAACCGCGCGGGCCGAGCTGTTTACCCAGTTTGCGAACTTCATTCATCGCGGCCGGAGTGGCGATGGCGACGTCGAAATCCGTGAAGCCTTCCTTCACCTTGGCGATGAGGTCTTCGTTGCCGACGATGTCAGCGCCGGCGGCCTTGGCTGCGTCAGCAGCAGCGCCCTGGGCGAACACGGCGACACGGACGGTCTTGCCAGAGCCATGCGGCAGCGGGCAGGTGCCGCGGACCATCTGGTCGCTCTTCTTCGGATCGACTCCCATGCGGAACGACAGGGTGACGGTCTGGTTGAACTTGGTGCCTGGGAGTTTGCGCAGGAGTTCAGCGGCCTCTTCAAGCGTGAACACTTTTCCTGCCGGGACCATCTCGGCGGCTTTCTTGTAACGTTTGCTTCTCTTTTGCATGGTGGGTGTGCAGTGGTGACGAACGACGGGGTTCTCCTGCTGGGGTTGATGTTATTCGGCGATTTCGATGCCCATCTGGCGCGCGGTGCCTGCCATGATGCGGGAGGCGCGTTCGAGGTCGGTGGTGTTAAGGTCGGCCAGCTTCATCTTGGTGGCTTCGAGAAGCTGGGCCTTGGTGATCTTGGCGACTTTCTTCTTGTTCGCCTCGCCGGAGCCGGAGGCGATGTTCGCCACCTTCTTCAGGAGGTTGGAAGCAGGCGGCTGCTTGGTGATGAAAGTGAAGCTCTTGTCCTTGTAAACCGTGATGACGGTGGGCAGCACATCACCACCGGCTTTGGCCGTGGCGGCGTTGAACTCCTTGCAGAACGCCATGATGTTCACCCCGGCCTGGCCCAGAGCAGGGCCGATGGGCGGTGCGGGGTTGGCGGCGCCAGCCTTGATCTGGAGCTTGATTTGTTTGATGATTTCCTTGGCCATGTTGTATGTGTTGCTTGCTTGAGATGAAGATCAGTGAGTCTGGCGGCTCTATGCCTTTTCCACCTGCCAGTATTCGAGATCGACCGGGGTGGAACGGCCGAAGATGTTGACGGAGACGCGCAGCACGCCGCGCTCGGGGTCGATTTCCTCCACAGTGCCGTTCTGGCTTTCGAACGGTCCGTCGGCGACGCGCACGGTGTCACCGAGGTTGAAGGCGATTTTTGGCACCGCGCCCTCGTCCTTGTCACGGACCTGGGAGAGCATCGCCTCGACCTCCTTGGCGCGCATGGCGATGGGATGGTCCTTGGCACCGGCGAAATTGAGGACACCGTCGGTTTCCTTGACGAAATACCAGGTCTTGTCCACGAGACGGTTGTGCTCGTCGAGCAGATGGCAGTTGGCGATGACGTAGCCAGGGAAGAACTTCCGATTGCTCTCGGAGCGCTTGCCTTTTTTAACCTCGGCCACGCGTTCCATCGGAACGAGAACTTGGAAAATATAATCCCCCATCTCCTCCGTCTCAATGCGGCGGAGCATGCTGTCACGGACCTTCTGTTCAAGGCCGGAGCGAACATGAATAACAAACCACTGGTCGCGGGGTGCGGGGATGGCTCCCATAAGAGGTCGGGGGGAAAGGGGGTTTGGGGGGACTAAAAATTACATGCCAATCTTCTGAGCGGCCTCAAAAGCCCACTTGAAGCTGACATCGAAAGCGGCCACAAAGGCTCCAAGCAGGATCATCGCGATGAAGACCACCACGGTGGACTCATTCAACTCGCGGTATTTGGCGAAGCCTTTTTCCTTCGGATCCCAGGGCCAGGTGGCCTTCTTGAGTTCCAGGGCGACTTCGCTGATGTATTTGCGGATGCGGCTCATGTGAAGCGTTTCGACTTTCTGCGGAGATGTTTTTCCCGGGTATTTTCGCTTGGCAGGCCAGGAGGGACTCGAACCCACAACCAACGGTTTTGGAGACCGCTACTCTACCAATTGAGCTACTGACCTGTATGAGCGAAAACGCTTCCCGGAATGAATAACGGATGGATGACAGTTTGGCAAGCCCGCGCCCCGCTTCGTCCCGGCTGGGAGACGAAACCACCGCCGGGTCTGTGCGCCAGACCCGGCGGGGTTCGAGACAAACGAACTGCGCTAAGCTTAGTCGAGGATGGTGGCGACACGGCCAGCACCCACGGTCTTGCCGCCCTCGCGGATGG
>DNXB01000038.1 GCA_003506995.1 Verrucomicrobiales bacterium | reverse complement strand
GTGTAGCCGGTCATGATCTGGTAGATCGCGGCGGTGTGATTGAAGAGCCCGTTCGGCGTGTAGCTCATCGAATTGATCATGGTGAACTTGTCGTTCACCTTCGCCAGGCCGGGGAGGATCTCGGTGAAGTGCTTGCCGGGCACCTTCGTCGGGATCGTTTTGAAAGCGCTGCGCACCTTGTCCGGCACGTTTTCCTTCGGGTCCCAAAGATCGAGGTGCGAGGGGCCGCCCTGAAGATAGATCATGAGGACGTGCTTCGCCTTGCCCCAGCCAGCGCGGCCTGCGTTCGGCGAATTCGCCGCCATGGCCTGGCCACGTAGCACATTGTTGAGCGTGAGGCCCATGATGCCCGCGCCACCGACGCGGAGAATGTCGCGGCGCGTGCTGCCGAGATGGTTGTCACAGAGGTCTTTACCGGGAACTCCAGGAATGCGGAACATGGCGTGCGTTGGGTGCGTGGTTGAGGTCAATATCAGCGGCATGTACGACAAGGAAGGGCTTATCTTGCCATTTCGGGGCTAGTTTGCCGACCCGGAGCGGGAAAGTCCATCCCCTGTGGCGGAATGCGTCCGCATTCCGGCAATGGGGACTCGCGCGCGCTGTCGGAACTCTCACGAGTTCCGCTACTTTCCCTTCTCCGCCGAAACGGATGCCAGAGCTGGCCGAGGTAGTGCTTGGAAATCGGTTCGTGGATGCCGAAGGACTCGGGCTCGTGATCAGGGCAGCGATAGGTGCCGAAGAGGATGTCCATCAGCGGCGAGATGTTCGCGTAGTTGCCCGCATCACGCGCTTTGTCGTGATGCCAGTGATGCAGCTCCGGCGCGCCGATGATCATGCGCAGCGGGCCGATGGGCAGACGCACGTTCGAGTGAATGAAGATGGCCCACAGGCCTCGGAAGGCGAGAAAACCGGCCAGCGTCTCCAGCGGGAAACCAAGGATGAACGCGGGCAGGTTGATGAGGCCGACGGTGTAAATCGTGTCGAGCGGATGCTCCCGGTGCGCCGCCAGCCAGTCGAGGTGCTCGGCGCTGTGATGGATCGAGTGAAAGCGCCACAGGAACGGCACCCCATGCTGCAAGCGATGCGCCCAGTAGATGATGAAATCGCTCAGCACGATCATTTCAACGGCCTGCAGCCACCACGACTGCGCGGCGACGGCTGCACGGAAGTTTGGCGGCACGAAGCCATCGAGCCCGCCGCGAAAATGATTCAGCGCCCAGAACACCAGACCGCTCCAGAGCAGGTACTGTCCGAGCAGGAAGCACAGATCCGTCCAGAAGGCCGGACGCATGAACTTCTGCCCCTCACGCGCCGGAAACAGTTTTTCCAACGGACGAAACAGCACCACGAGAAACAGGATGCTCAGGCCGGTAGAGAGGATGGCGGCGGGAAGGTTCACTTTGGGGGTGACGGATCGTCTGAGTAAAGCGGCTCCAGATGAATACCAAACATGTGGAAGCGTATGCTTGGATCAACGTAGTGAACCGCAGGGCCATCCGAACTGTTCCAAAGGTGGAGGAGCGCTTTAAACGATGGCCTCGGGTGTTGATGCACGGAAAACACCGGCTGGTTGATGACTTTGGAACTGATGATGCGGAGTTCATTCGCAGGACGTTCAGAAGAGGGCGAGGTGTTATCGGCCTTCACCGCGCCGCCAAAAGCAAACGAGTCCGGTTCCTGCCTCGATTCGACCTCATTCAAGCCCAGCGGGTCGGGTGGCGGCGTGTTCGGCGTGACATGTGAATAGACCACATAACCCGCCAGCAAAGTGAGCGAGAACAGCAGTGCGGCTACGCGAGCGAGTTTGGATTGCAGGTTCATGGCTTTTGGGACGGCGCTGGCAGGTTCATGCGGAAGATGCCGAGTTTCGAGCTGGGCATGAGGTCAGGAGCAGGCTTGCCAGTTTGCAGTTTCAAGGCATCGGCGCTGATCGTGGTTGCGCCCGTGAAGGATTTGCTGCCTGACATGATCAAAGTGCCACTTTTGGAGCCGGGCATGACGGTTTGCGATGCTTTCTGGCTTTCGGCAGGGGAGATGAGATGGCTGATGCTCTTGGTGCCGGGCATGATGACCGGATTGGCCTGCTTGTGCGTGAACCAGACGCAGATGATGAGCAGTCCGATCGAGGACAGGACGGCACTGGCACGAAGGATCGACTTCATGAGCCGCATGATACCGAACCGTGTGTGGCGGTGTCGAGGGCAAAGTGGTTTTGTTGTTGTGGCCGCATGACGAGCGCGTGGCAGGTAGGACAGGCATTTTGCCTGTCACAAGTGACGCGGGCATTCTGCTCGCGAACCAGGAACCGGGCAGAATGCCCGGCGCACCCGAGTGAGGCAAAAAAATGCCTGACCCACATGACAACCCTCAATCCACAAACATGAACTCGTTGCTGATCATGAGCACCTGCGCGAGCTGGCTGAGGGGCTGCTGGGGCTTCTGGCGGCCGAAGGGCCAGCGGCTGGCGTCACAGAAGTCATTCTTGGCGTGAGTGAGGACTTCGCCGTTGTCAGCACGGGTGATTTGCGGCTGCCAGTCGAAGCTGTCGCTGTCGGTGCCGGTTTCGTTGTGGACGATGAAGCTCACGATGTCGCCTTTCTTCACATCGGTGGTGATCTGGGTGGGCACTTTCTTGTTCTGCGGCGTGCAGAAGTATTCGGAGACGACTCCGCTGCGGCTGTTGTGAATCCAAGCGCGGACGCCATCACCACGGTCGCTGCTGCGGCTCAAAACGGCGTCGATGGAGATTTTCATGTCCGTGGGCACATGCCAGCGGGCGGTGACAGCGAGGTCTTTGGGCGCGGCATGGCCGCCGTAGTTCGCCCAGAAGGCATGGCCCCATGTCGGATCGGCGCTGGGGATTTTCTCACTCGGACTCCACAAGCGCTGACCGCCACCAGAACGTTCGGTGAGGTGGGCAAAGGACTGGAACTCGGCGAAGGCGGGTTTGCCATCCGGCGTGCGTGTGAGCTGCATCGAGCCGTAGCTCCAGCGGAAGGGTTTTTCACCGTTGAGCGCATCGGCATCGGCCGCGAAGCGCTGGGCCAGCTCGACTTCATCGGGCTGCGGATCGCGGGCGAGGATGCGCTGATACATGGCGCGGATGGCCTCGGAATCGAACGTGCTGCCTTTCAGCGGCGTGGCTTTGGCGATGGCATCAGCACGGGCGCGCATGAAGGGGCTGTTCATCAAGAAGAGCGCCTGCTGCGGCACGGTGGTGTTGAAACGCTGCGGACTGTGGCTGTCGGGATTGGCGAAGTCGAACATCGCAGGCACGCTGGCCTGGTCGTAGCGGTCCACTTTGAGGTAAAGCGTGCGGCGGGTGTCGGCGTCCTTCGCGCTCAGCTCGACAGCGCGTCCGCCTTGCTTCGCGGCATCCAGTTCGCCAGTGGCGGCGAGGATGGCATCGCGCATGGTCTCGTAATCGAGGCGTTGGCGATTGAAGCGGCTGAGCAGATCGTTTTCGGCGTCCTTCGTGAGTTTTTCCGGCGTGGCGTGGCTGCTCTGCTGCCAGGTGCGGCTGCTGAGGATGAGCGTGTGCAGCTTCTTCAAGCTCCAGCCGTTTTCCATGAGGTAAGCGGCCAGATAATCGAGCAAATCGGCCTGCACAGGCTTCGGCGTCTGCACGCCGAAGTCGCTGGGTTGGGAGACAAGCGGCCTGCCAAAATGCTGCATCCACACGCGGTTCACGATCACGCGTGCGGTGAGTGGATTGTCCTTGCTGGCGATGTGCTTCGCGAGTTCAAGACGACCGCTGCCATCGGTGAATTTTTCGCCACCGAACATCGTGAGCCAGGCGCGCGGCGCAGGATCGCCCTGACGCGCTGGATTGCCGCGGATGTAAATGCGCACGTCGTTCGGCTTCGGTTTGTCGAGCAGCACCATCGCGCGCGGCGGTGCGCCGGCGTGCGTGCTGTCGAGCTTCGAGCGCTCGTTTTCCAGGCGCACCACGGTCTCGCGGTCCTTGCGCGTGAAGAACGCGTCCGCGCCTTCGACGGGCACGGACATGGGCGAGAGCTTGTCCTGCATGAGCTGGCGCACCGGCTCCACCTTGCTGTCGAGAATGATCTGCGCGTAGGCGCTGGCCACGTCCTTCATCGACTTCGGCGGCGCTTTGGCAAAGGCGGCGGCGATCTCCGGCGAGCAGCCGCTTTCCGGCTTCGCGAGTTCTTGCGCAATCGCAGGTGCCTTGGTGGCGAATTCGCCCGCAGGCAGCTCGGCGAAGCGTTTCCACGCGACCATCGCGGCATGCGGCTTTGGACTGAGCGCGTGGCGCTTCAAAAAGTCACGCCACTGGTCCGCCACGCGATCACGCAGCTTCATCTGGCCGGCTTTGCCCCTGAACACAGTGCTGTCCGCGATGCCGACGGTTTCCTGCGCAAAGACGAGGTACTCAGTGAGGCGCTCCGGCTGGCGAAACTCGTCATAAACGGTGCGTTTGAAGTCGAGCGCCTTCTTTTCGATCTCCGCGATCTTCACCTCGTAATCCTTCCCGTCCTGCTCGTTCGCCGCCTTGCCGATGATGGGCATGGCGGGCTCGTCCGGCTCGTCGCTGCTGCTGAAGATGCTGAACATCGCGTAGTAGTCGCGGCTGGGGATGGGATCGAACTTGTGATCGTGGCAGCG
>DNXB01000320.1 GCA_003506995.1 Verrucomicrobiales bacterium | reverse complement strand
GACATCAAGCCCTCCAACATCATGCTGGACAAAAAGGGCCGCGTGAAGGTGGCGGACTTCGGCCTGGCAAAGACGCTGAACATCGAGTCCGCGCTCATGACGCGCAGCGACGTGGCCATGGGCACGCCGGACTTCATCGCCCCGGAGGCGATGATGCCCGGCATGAAGGTGGATGGCCGCGCGGACCTCTATGCCGTGGGGGTGATGCTCTACCAGATGCTCACCGGGAAAATCCCGCGCGGGCGCTTCGAGCTGCCCAGCCGCGTGATCCCGATGATGGACAAGGGCTTCGACGCCATCGTGGACAAGGCGATGCAGACCGACCGCGAGAACCGCTACAGCACCGCCACGGAGATGCGGCAGCACTTGGACACGCTGCTGATGCCAGCGGTGCCAGTGCCGGACTTGCAGCGCCACAGCAGTGTGGGAATGCCGAATCAGGCTCCGCAAGCAAGCAAGCCGGGTGTGGTGACAGCCCGTCTGGCTGCGGCGGCACCGAATCCAGACGGGCGGGCTGGCGCCACACCCATCCTACCTTCCAAATCAAGGATGCCGCTGTTCATCAGCATCGGTGCGACGGCGGTGATGGCGGTGGGCGCTTTCGTGCTGTTTGACGGCAAAAAGCCCGCGCCAGCACCCCTGCCCCCGGCTCTGGAGAGCCAGGCTACGCCACTGCCGCCGGAACTCACCGCGCAGCAGCTCGTGGACGCAGCGAAAACAGCCTCAACGACCGAACCACCCCAGAGCGGGCAGAGGCTAACGGCTGCTTTGGCTCCCGCCGCCATGCTGGCGCTGAAGGATGGCATCACCAATGCCCTCGGCATGAAGTTCCTGCCGGTGAAAGGCACGGAGGTCATGTTCTGCATTCACGAAACGCGCCGTCAGGACTACGCCGCGTATGCAGCAAAGGTCCACGGCGTGGATGGAGCGTGGAGGACGCAGCAGCGCAACGGCATCCCCTGCGGTGACAAGAACGATCATCCGGTGGTCGGCGTGAGCTGGGAGGATGCGCAGAAGTTCTGCGAATGGCTGAGCAGGGAGGAAGGAAAAGCTTACCGGCTGCCCACCGATGAAGAATGGAGCATCGCCGTCGGATTGGGCCTCAAAGAGAGGCATGGCAAAGACATCACGCCGAAGACGCTGAATCAAAAAGACCAAACCGAGTTTCCCTGGAGCGACGACTATCCACCGAAGACGAAAGACAAGGCTGGTAACTACGCTGACACGGCATGGACGGAGAAATTCCCCAGCGAGCCAGGCATGAAGGACTACACGGACGGCTTTCCCACTACGGCGCCCGTGATGAGCTTCAAGCCCAACCAGTTCGGCCTCTATGACATGGGCGGGAACGTATGGGAGTGGTGCGAGGACTGGTATGACAAGGAGCGGAAAGTTCGTGTGTTGCGAGGCGGTTCCTGGACTCACTTCGACCACGGCAATCGGCTTTCGTCCAGCCGTGATCGTGGCACCCCATCTACTCGCAGTTCCAGCAGCGGCTTCCGTGTTGTCCTGGCCCCGGTCGCTGCCTCTGAAGGCAGGTCGGCTGCGCCGTCATCCGCCGCGAACAGTCCTACGGCCACGACCACACCCAACACGGCCCATGGAGGACCAAGCGCCCTGCTTGCAAGCGCAACAAATGCCGTACCCTTCACCAACATACCGCCATCCGCTTCCCCCCTCTCCGACGAATGGGAACCGCCCGTGAACCTCGGCCCGGCCGTCAACACGCCCCACTCGGAGGTCAACGCCACATTGTCGGCGGATGAACTGGCGCTCGTCATTGATGGCCCCAACGGGCGCTTGTGGGAGTCCAGCAGGCCGAACGTGGACGCAGCCTTCAGCATGGCGCGGAACATTCCCGCCCTTGATAACGATCCGGCCGTAGAAAAAAGTGATCCATGCCTCAGCCCGGACGGCCTCATGCTCTACTACTCCGCCAAGCCACCGCCCGAAGGTGGAGACAATGGATGGCGTCTGTATCAGACCCGCAGGAATTCACGCGATGCCGCCTGGGAAGCTCCGAAACGGTTGGGGCCACCTGCCAGCGATCATTCGGGCTTCGTCCAGCATCCCGTCATCTCCGCCGATGGCCTAACGCTCTTGTTCGACAATGGCAGCGGCACTGACAACGCCATCCTCCGCTGCCGCCGTGCATCACTGGATGCGCCGTTTGACAAACCCGAAGCGCTGTGGCGTGGAAAGGGATCAATCTATCCGTGCTGGCTCAGCCCGGATCAAACCAGTCTGTTCTTCACCGAGAAGGCTCATAAGGGTTCTGATACCACTTTCCGATTGAATGTGGCGAAGCTCACCGCAGACCAGGTTTCCGAAGTGCAGCCGCTGACACTGCCGTGCGAGGGTTCGCTCGCATGGTGCTGGCTGTCACCAGACGGCATGACGCTTTACTTCTCTTCCAACCTGCCCGGTGGTCGAGGAGGCATGGACCTTTACATGATGCGCCGGAAAGCTACAGCCGGGCCGCTGTTCAAAACTGCCGCCACCTCCCCCGACCGCATGGCCGCGCTGCGCGTGCTGGAAAAAGGCGGAAAGATCACAGTGGAGGCAAAGAATGGAAGGATGTCGGGGATCGCCACTGCTGCTGGACTGCCCGCAGAGGAATTTTTCGTAACGGATGTCGAGATGAGCATCGCCGGTAACAAACCCAACAATTTCGATGACACGGACATGCTTGCTCTGAGCCATCTGTCGAAAGTAAGCTTCGTGGGACTGGGCGAGACAAACGTTAGCGGCACGGGACTGGCGGTGCTCAAGACCCTGCCGAGTCTTTCAAAGTTGAACCTTCGAGGTAATCCAAGGATCAAGGACGAGGACTTGGCTCAGCTTCGTAATTGTCGGCTTCTGAGCTTCCTGAATTTTGGAAACATTGGCAGCTTCACCTCCGCAGCCTTCGAGCAGCTCTCCAAGCTGGTGCAGTTGACTGAACTCGACCCGCCAGGCGTCGTGCGGGACGAGGATCTAAAACACTTCCTGCGTCTGCCCAAGCTGCGTGTGCTCAAACTGGAGGGGAGCGTTCTCAGCGCGGACGCGCTGGAGCAACTTCAAAGCATGCCAGCCTTGGAGGAACTGGATGTTGATCTGGCATCCGTGGATCGCTCCGTGAACTTTGCCGATTTCCCGAACTTGACACAGATCTACTGCGGCGGTCTGACAGTCGATGCTGTGAAAAGCCTCGCGACAGCCAGCCATTTGCAATTGCTCACGATCCGCGCCGCGAACGGCCTGAGTCCGGCTGCACTGGGGCAGTTCACCCTCACACCCCTTGTGAAATTGAAGAATCTCACGTTCAACCTGAACAAGCCGCTGCCACCCGGCGACTATTTTGCCGCCCTGCCAAAGCTGGAAAGAGTGCATGTCGGCAACCACGGCAGCACCAACGCCTTCGACGATGCCGCCCTGCTCGGGCTGGCCAAGGTAGCCACGCTGAAAACAGTCGTGCTGGAAGTGGCCGTGCCGCTCGTGACGAGCCAGGGACTCGCGACGTTCCGCAAGCTGCGACCTGATGTGAAGATCGAAGGTTCCAGCGTGCCGAAGGAATCCCAACAATCCATTCCGCCAAGCAAACCAGGAACCCCTGACTGACACCGCAGAGTGAAGAACGCCGCAGAGAAAAAACCTTCCGTATCCGTCCTCTGCGGCGTTCCCGACTCTGCGGTGTGCTGATGAATGCAGCGTTTCCCCAGCCATGCCCCCGGCCTTATGCCCGACTCAGCCCAAAATGCCCATTTCCCCACCACGCAGTGGACACTGATCTCACGCCTGCGCAGCAAAGATGACGCCGTCTCCAGCCGGGCGCTGGATGAGCTCTGTGCGCAGTATCATTACCCGCTCTACTGCTACATCCGCCGTCGCGGGCTCGATCATCACGACGCGCAGGACGTGCTGCACGATTTTCTGGCGAAACTGATCCGCCTGGAGTCCTTTCAGACGGCGGAGGAGGAAAAAGGCCGGCTGCGCGGCTTTCTCGGCACCGCCTTGTCTCGTTTTCTCTCAAGCTGGCATGTCTCCCAGAGCAAAAGTGCCCATGATGTGAGCCTCGACGAGGAACTCGACCTCGCCGCAGCCGAGCAGCGCTTCCAGCGCGAGCGCCTGAGCGATGACGAGACGCCGGAGCGCCTGTTTGAGCGCAAATGGGCGCACGAACTCATCCGCCATGTGCTGCGCCGCATGAAGCGCGAGCATGCCGCACGCGGCAAGCAGGCCCTGTTTGACGCGCTCAAGCCCGTGCTGCTGGATGGCGGCAGCCTGCGTGGTCACGATCACGAAGCCATCGCCGCCAGCCTCGGCATGTCGCCCGGCTCCCTGCGCGTGGCTTTGACCCGCCTCCTGGCCAGCTTCCGCGACATGCTGCGCGAGGAAGTTGCCGAAACGGTCGCGGACAAGGCGGAGATCGAGGACGAGATCACGCATCTCATGAAAGCCTTCGAGCGGGCCTGATCCGCCTGTCACCACAGACCAACGCACCTCACGCAAACAGATGCGTGAGCGGCTGGCCTTTGTCGGCGACGGTGAAGGGACGCTTGCTGGGCGAGAAGATCACCTGATCGAGCGGAAGTCCGAGCGCATAGCCGATGGTGGCGTTCAGATCAGGCGGTCCGACCTTGTCGGCGGCGATGCCAGCACCGTCAGGCGTGGTGGCACCATATTTGATGCCGCCTTTGATCCCGCCACCGATGATGACGGAACTGAAGATCGGGTAGTGATCACGGCCCTGGTTCTGATTGATCTTCGGTGTACGGCCAAACTCGGAACTGACGACGATCATGGTGCTGTCGAGCATGCCGCGACGCTCCAGATCGGTGACGAGCGCGGCGAGAGCGGTGTCGAGCGTGTCGCACAGACGCGGCGTGTTGATGAAATTCGCCACATGCGTGTCCCAACTGCCGAAACTGACCTCAATGAAACGCACGCCGTGCTCGACGAGACGACGGGCGAGCAGACAGCCCTGGCCGAAAGTGTCTTTGCCATAGGCTGTTCGAAGCTCTTCCGGCTCCTTGGTCAGATCAAAAGCCACGAGATCCTCGCTCTTCATGAGCCTCACGGCATCATCATACATGTCCGTATAAGCCTTCACACCGCGTGTTTCCCATTTGGACTGAAACTCGGCATCCAATGCCCCTGCGAATTCACGGCGCATGGCGAAGCGCTCATCTGTCACACCTTTCTGCGGACGCACGTTTTGCAGCCCGGCCTCGGGGTTGTTCACCATGAGAGGTCCGTGTTTCTTCGCAAAGAAGCCTGCGCCTGGATGACGGCTGTCGTTGCCGACATAGACATAAGCTGGAAGAGCCGGATTGCCGCTGCCCTGATAGAAACTCAGCCACGCGCCCATGCCAGGATGCTTGATCGTGCTGCGCAGACCGAAGCTGGTGTGCATGAAGTAGTTCGCCTGCTCATGCGCGGCGGTGTTGGTCGCCATCGAGTTGATGACACACGCATGATGCATCTGCTTGGCCATGCGCGGCAGGTATTCGCTGATCTGCACGCCGTCCGCGCTCGTTTTAATGGCCTTCACCGGCCCGGCGACTTCCTTGTTGTCGGGTTTGGGATCCCAGGTGTCCAGATGGCTCTGGCCGCCGGTCATGTAGAGAAAGATGACGTTGCGTGCAGTAGCGGCTTGTTTCGCCAGTGCTGCGCCTTCGCCCACGGCGAGAGCTTTGCCGGAGAACAGATGCTCCATCGAAGGCAGCAGGCCGACGCCAAGGCAGCCTTGGGCCATGCGGGTCATCACGGAGCGGCGGGTGAGTTCGGAGTTCATGATCGTTTCCAGTTTGAGGTTTAAAGTTTCAAGCAGGCCTACTCGACAAAGATGAAGCGCTGGGTGCTGAGCGCGGCGAGGGTGATGTCCTCCCAGAGGTTTTTGTTGGAGGCGTAGGATTCGAGGGTTTGCAGCATCTGCGCTTTTTCCTTCGCCGAAGGCGGGCGGGAGTAGAGGCTGAGGAAGAAGGTGTTGATCTTTTCCTCGTTGGTCGCGGCCTTGCGGAGGTTGATGCTGAGCGTGGACCATGCACCAGTGATCTGCCCCAAGAGCGAGCCATTCATCATCGTGAGCGCCTGCGGCACGCTGGCCTCGTCGCTGGCATTTTCGATGATCTCGCGGTCGCTCTGGCCGAACTCACGCAGGAAGTGGCCGCGTGGGGCGGGCGACGGCAGCTCAGCCGCGCGGCTCCAGGTCTGGTGCAGCGTCTTCTGGTAAGATTCGTAGCTCTTGACGCTCTTCGGATCTTTGATGCCGAGCACCTGCTCGTCGGCCTTGATGCGGGCCATGAGTTTCGGATCAAGCGGTGTCTCTCTGGCGTCGATGCGGGAATCCTCCATCAGGCTCATCATCGCCATGTCCATGGAGCCACCACCGCTCACCGCCGCCAGCTCGGCCTGGATCTTCTCATTGCCGGACTTCTTTGCGGCGGCGTAGAAGTGCTTGGAGACGTTCTCGCGCAGGATGCGCTGGCTCTGGCCGAGGCGGCGCTGGATGTCGCGGGCTTTTTCCTTGTCGTCCTTGGCTCGGGCCTCGTCGAGTTCCTTGCGCAGGCCGTCGAACTCCTTGTTCTGCTCACGCATGGCATCGGCGACGGCCTTGGAGGCTTCAAACAGCAGCGGAGCCTCGGTCTGGTCGAGAATCTGGGACAGGCGACGGCGGTTTTCGAGATCGCGCTTCTCGCGTTCGCGGGCGCTCCAGTTGGGCTGCTCAGGATCAGGGCTGACGAGGGCGACGAGCGAGTCCCACACCTGCTCGGCGGTCATGCGGCGGAAAACGGGCCCTTGGAAGTAGTAAGGCACGCCGGGGCTGATTTCCTTGGTGCTTTCGCGAGCAAAGGCCTGCGTGTTCAGCAGCATGCGCAGATAGGCCTTCATGTCATACTTCTGCGCGACCATCTGCTTCTCCAAGAACCGCATCAGCTCGGGATTCGAGGCCACGCTGTTGTCCATCATCTCATCCACCTGCTCGTAGATGCCCGCGCCGAAGACGCGCTTCCACAGGCGGTTGGCGATGATCGTGGTGAAGCGCGGATTTTCGGCGGAGGTGAGCCATTGGCCGAACTCACCAATGGTGTTGGACTCCTTCGTCAGCGTCACCGGCTTGCCAAACATCACGGATGCCTGCACGACCTCCTTCGGCTTCGCGTCCGAGTATTTGTAATCGTGCGGCAGGCGCATGGAGCCTTTGTTCTGCACCACGAGCGTGTCGCGCAGCGGACGGAAGGCCTCGTTGAGCGCCTGGCGCATGAGATCGCGTGACTGGCTGTCGAGCGACTTGTCCCCGCGCATCATTTTCTGCACCTCGTCGTTGCCCTTCGAGCGGTAGCTGGTGGCGCTCATGTTGTGGGTGAAGGCCGCCATCTCGAAGAACTGCTTCTGCGTCCATTTGTCGAACGGATGATCGTGGCACTGCGCACACTCCATGCGCGTGCCGAGGAAGATGCGCGTGGTGTTGGACAAATTGTCGAGCGGCATGCCGCGATCACGCATGTAGTAGCCGATGGCTCCCGTGTCGAAGCAGGTGCCCTCGCTGGAAACCAGCTCGCGGGCCATCTGGTCCCAGGGCTTGTTCGTGCGCAGCGATTCGCGGATGAAGTTCAGGTACTGCTGCGCCGTGGTGCTGCCGCCGACACCCTGGCTCTGCGCACGGAGCACGTCGGCCCAGTAATTGAACGCATGCTGCACATACCCATCGCTGGAGAGCAGGCAGTCGATGAGTTTCTCGCGCTTGTCCGGAGCCAGGGAGGCGTGGAAGGCCTTCGCCTCGTCCAGCGTCGGGATGCGGCCCACGACGGTGAGATAAACACGGCGTAGAAACGTGGCGTCATCCACCAGCGCGTTGGGCTTGATCTTGTGTTTCTGCCAGCTCTGGGCCAGCAGGGCGTCGATTTGCTTCGAGGCGGCGGCAGTGTCCGGTTGAGCGGCCTGAAGACTGGTGGCGACAGCGATGATCGGGATAAGCAGCGTGGCTTTCATGCCGCAACCAACGCGAGGAAAAGTGTCGCCGTGTCAGCCCAGGCCCAGGATGCCAAATTCCGCACAGGGAATGACAATCCGCGTCTTGCCAGCCCGGCGACTGCGGCCAGACAAGCGGCTTTTCACCCGCGTATGTCTCTCCAAAGCCCACGGATGACCTCCATGGCCTCGCCCATGCCCTTGGACAGCTCCGCCAGCCCCGGGCCCAGAATCCACGAGGCGTAGGTGATGCCTGCCCACCAAGCCAGGGCGTTCGCGATGATCATGAGCGTCACCAGCACCTCCACCCAGCGCCCCCAGATGCGCAGGTAACCGTTTTCGTCCTTCTTCCGGCGAAAAATGTGATCCGAGTAGATCGACACCGCCGCCCACCAGAGAAGCGGCGGCATGATCAGAAAACCAAAGAACATCCGGCGCAGCACCACACCGCCACGCTGCTCATTGGGCACGCGGTCATAATCACGATAACGCGCGACGCGTCGCCGCACCGGCTTCACCGTGAGTCCGTCGGCCAGCACCTCGCCCGAGGCGTGCAGTTCCAGCAGGGTGGAAACCGGCCGCCACTGCTCCTCGTCACCGCGCTTCACCAGGTCGCTGTCCCGGATAGACCCGTACGCGAGGAAGTTGCGCAGGTCGTCTTTGGAGCAGGGGCCGAGGGTCTTCTGGCCTTTGGCGATGTAATACAGGGCATGCACGGGCGGGAGAGTGAGTGACAGATTAAATCATAATTCAGACCGGGGTAGGGATGCAATCTTCACGCCAAGAAAGATTGTAAGTTTTTTCTCAAAAAAGAGGCCGCAACACTCGCGTTCATGTCTCATGCGCCTCCCCCTGCTCCTTGTCGGCTTCTGCTCTGTTTGCCTGTACGCCCAAATCCCCGCCCCGACCTCAAACCTCAAAGCAGGCTTCGCCGAGCGGGACATCACCCCCGGCATTGGCATGGAGCAGCCGGGCGGTTACACCAAAAACTTCCACCGCAGCTTCCACGACGCCTGCAAGGTGCGCGTGGCCTTGTTTGACGACGGCAAGAAGCGGGCCGCCGTGATCGGTCTCGACGCGCTCGTGGTGCCAAGACAGATCGTGCTGGATGCCCGCGCGCAGATTGAGAAAGCCACCGGCATCACGGGTGATGCCGTGCTGATATGCGCCTCGCATTCGCACAGCTCCGGCCCGGTCGGCATGGTCCTGCCCGGCGAATACGACACGGCCTCCGACCTCGTGAAGAAGCTGGCCTATGAGGAATCCTCCTGCGCCGACGCGGGCTACCTGCTGCGGGTGACGAGCGAGATCGTGGCTGGTGTCGTGGCGGCGGATCGTGCCAAGGTGCCGGTGCAGCTCGGCTTTGGCTTCGGCCACGAGGACAAAGTGGCCTTCAACCGCCGCCTGCGCATGAAAAACGGCCAGAGCTGGAGTCATCCCGGCGCGGGCAATCCCGACATCCTCGAATACGCCGGTCCCATCGACCCCCAGGTCGGTGTCATCGGTGCCTGGGACATGCAGGGGCAGCTTGTCGGCGTGGTGGTGAATTACGCCTGCCACGCCACGACGAATCCCGGCGGCATCTCGGCCAACTGGATTCAATACCTCGAAAAAACTATCCAGGGCGGCCTCGGCACACGCGCCCCCATCGTCTTCATGCAGGGTGCGTGCGGTGATGTGACGCAGGTGGACAACCTCAGCCCCAATCAGCGCCCGAAATCAGAGGAATGGTCGCAATACGTCGGCAGCCGCATTGGCGCGGAAGCCATCCGCACCCTGCTGGCGATGCCGAAGATCTCGACCGCGCCGGTCGAGACACGCCAGGAAGTTCTGAAGATCAAACGCCGCCCGCCGTCGCCGCAGCGCGTCGCCAAGAGTCTCGAAATCATGCAAAAGCCCAAGAACACCGTCGAACCCACCGAATGGATTTTCGCCAAGGAGATCGTCATGCTCGATCATCTGAACAAGACCGTCCCGCTGGTCGATTGCGAGGTGCAGTGCGTCAAAATCGGCCCCGCGTGCTTTGTTTCCAATCCCGCCGAGTACTTCGTGCAATACGGCCTCGACATCAAAAAAGGCAGCCAGCACGCCTTCACCTTCCCGTGCGAGCTTTCCAACGGCATCGTCGGCTATGTGCCCACCGAGGAGGCATTTGGCCCGAACGGCGGCGGTTACGAGACGCGCCTCACCGCTTACTCGAATCTCGAAATCACCGCCGGCACTCAAATGGCAAACAAAGGCATCGAACTCGCGAATCAGATGAAGGCCGAGCCAAAGCCCGAGCATCCTAAAATCCCGCCCTTTGCCGGCAAGCCGTGGATGTATGGCAACGTGCCGCCGGAGCTGGAATAGCGGTTCTGAGTTTGCAGAATCGGCGGCACCATGCCAAAGCAGCGGCCTGCCATGGACACCTCAGAACTTCTCACCGCCCTTAACTGGCGTTACGCCACCAAGGTCTTCGACCCATCGAAGAAAATCCCCGCCGACACCTGGGCCGCGCTGGAGGAGTCGCTGGTGCTCACACCATCGAGCTTTGGCTTGCAGCCGTGGAAGTTTTTCATCATCCAGGATCAGGAGCTGAGGGAACAGCTCGTCGCGCACTCATGGCGGCAGCGCCAAGTGGCTGATTGCTCGCATCTGGTCGTCATGACCGTGAAAAAAGCCTACAGCCTCGACGATCTCGACGCCTTCATCGCCCGCATGGTCGAGGTGCGCGGCGGCAGCGCCGATGCGCTGGCCGGATTTCGCAAGATGGTCGCTGGCACGCAGGCCCAGGGCTACATGACCCAGGAGTGGGCCAAAATGCAGGCCTACATCGCCCTCGGCCAGTTCATGGCGGCCTGTGCGCTGCTCGGCATCGACACTTGTCCGATGGAAGGCTTCGTGGCCGGAAAATACGACGAACTCCTCGGCCTTGAGGCCCAGGGCCTCACCACCGCCGTGCTCTGCCCCGCCGGGTATCGTCACGCGGATGACCGCTACGCGTCCTTGCCAAAGATCCGCTTCCCAAACAGCGACGTGATCGCACACCGCTGATCAAACCGGCGGCTTCAGCCCAGCGCGGCGATCACCTCGATCTCGATCAGCGCTCCCAGCGGCAGTCCCGCCACCGCCACGGTCGAACGCGCCGGTTTGTGGCCTTCAAAGGCGGCTTCATAGAGCGGATTGATCTTCGGAAAATCGGCCATGGAGGTCAGAAAGACAGTCGCCTTCACGACATCCTTCATCTTCAACCCCTGCGATTCCAACAACGCACGAATGTTCGCCAGCACCTGGTTCGCCTGCCCTTCCACATCCTGCGCCACGATCTTTCCCGCCGCCGGATCAATCGGGATCTGGCCGGAGCAAAACAGAAAGAAGCCCTGCTTCACCGCCTGCGAGTAAGGTCCGACCGCCGCAGGCACGTTGGGTGTGTTGTCGATGAGTTCCATGGTGGGAGGGAGATAACGAGTGAGTCGGACGATTCAACTCCTGATGCGAGGCGGCGCTTAAAATGACGAAACCAGAATTCCGAATGACGAATGAAGCCCGAATGCCCCAATGTCGAAACGCGGGTCATTCGTCATTCGTCATTCGTCATTCGTCATTCGTCATTCGTCATTCGTCATTCGTCATTCCTCCTCACGGCCTCGTCTCCTTCAAGCCACGCGCCTTGTCGATGAGCTGCAAGAACTCGCCGCGATAGCCGAGTTTGTCCGCGCCTTTGCCATCGAGCGCTAGTTTGCGCACCGTTTCCCAGCTCAGCGTGCCCTTGTAGGCCGAGTCACGCAGCAGCAGGCCGAATCCGGCCACGGCGGCGCTGAATTTGTACTCTTCGCTGCTCGCAGTGAGCGTTTTGCCCTCGTCCTTCACCGGCATTTCGATGAGTTTGCTCAAATCGCTGTCCGGTTCCTTGTAGCGCAGCTTCACCGTCATCAGTTCGCCGCTCTGCGCCGCATCGGCGAGCTGTGCGGGCACGATGGCAGGTGTTTGATATTTCAAACTGTCCACCGCAGGCCGTGGCTCGGCTCCGGGCGGCAGATTCGCGGGCACGACTTCATACAAAGCCACCACACTGTGACCCGCGCCGATTTCACCCGCGTCTTTCGTGTCGTCATTGAAGTCCTCCTTCGCCAGCAGCCGGTTTTCATAGCCGATGAGGCGATAGCTGCGCACGGCGGCAGGATTGAACTCGACCTGAATTTTGACATCTTTCGCGATGGTCACCAGCGTGCCGCTCATCTGCTCGACGAGCACCTTCCGCGCCTCACTGAAGCTGTCGATGTAGGCGTAGTTGCCGTTGCCTTTGTCAGCCAGGGTTTCCATCGTGCGATCTTTCAAGTTGCCGCTACCAAAGCCGAGCACGCTGAGGAAGACGCCGCTTTTGGCCTTCTTGGTAATTAGCTTCTCCAGTTCCTCCGGCGAACTGACACCGACGTTGAAATCGCCATCCGTGCAAAGGATCACGCGGTTCACGCCTTCCTTGATGAAACCGGCCACCGCCTGCTCGTAGGCCAGTTGAATGCCCGCACTGCCATGCGTGCTGCCACCAGCCTTGAGTTTTTCGATGGCGGCGAGGATGTCGGCCTTCTTCTCGCCATTCGTCGGCGGCAGCACGAGACCGCTGCTGCCCGCATAGACCACCATCGTCACGCGGTCCCCTTCCCCGAGCTGTTCGGTGAGCATGCGCAGCGACTGCTGCACCAGCGGCAGCTTGCTGGGCTCGTTCATCGATCCGGAGACATCGACGAGGAAGACCAGGTTGCTGTTTTTGCGCTCATGGCCGAGTTCGCGGCCCTTGATCGCGATGCGTGCCAGCCGATGCGTCGGCTGCCACGGGCAAGGTGCCATCTCCACGCGCACACCGAACGGTTCCTTCGCCTGCGGAGCCGGTCCTTCCTCCGCCGTGGGGAAATAATTGACCAGCTCCTCGATGCGCACCGCATCCGGCGGCGGAATCATGTTCTGGTTCAAGAACCGCCGCACGTTCGCATACGCCGCCGTATCGACATCAATCGAGAAAGTCGAGAGCGGCTCCCGCGCCACGTCCTTCAGCTCATTTTCGACGATGCGGGTGTAGGATTCGCCTTCCGCGCCGGACTGGCGGCGAAATACGGTCGCCGTTTCCTCTTTCACCAAATGCTCACGCAGCAAGCCATCTGAATCTTTGCCTGCGACTGCGGCAAAGTAATACGCATCCGGCTGTGGACTCATCACCACTGGCGGCGAGGCGGGCGAAGGGGTCACAAAGTCACGCGTAACTGCGGACGTTGCAGCCGTGCCGGCTTTGGTGGTGACAATCGGTGCAGTCATTAAATCCACGCCGTTCTGCTGCTCGAACGCTTTGCCCAAGACGGGTGGAGGCGTTGCGGTCATCACCACTGGAGACGATGCGGGCGTGGTCAATACAACCGCGCCACCAAGCGTCAGTGTGTTCGCAGGTGCCGCAGTTGGGCTGCCGGATTGCACAAAGCCACCACTCGCCGTCGTCGAACCGGTCAGCATCACTGTGCCAGAGCCGGACTTGACCAAGGATGCACCCGCCACGGATCCGCTGGCAGAGGAAGTCGTGATCGTTCCCCCATTGATGGTGAGGTTACCCGCATTCACCGGCGTATCTCCGGTGAAGGTGCTGCCATTTGACAGCACAAGCGCATCAGCAGCAGTTTCAGTCTTGTTCATACCGCCCGAGCCGGTCACATCGACTGTTTTAGCAGGACTCTGCAAATCACCCACCGTCGAGAAACCAAACGTCATCGGGCTGTTCCCGCCAGCGCCAGCGATCAAGCCAGACTGATTAGTCACCGTTGATCTTGAGTTGTTGCCAAGGCCCAGCCCATAAGCCTGCTGATCCTGGATCTTCTTCAATTCTTCGACATCGCCAGGCGTCATCGTGGACTGGCCTGCGTTCAGCATCAGCATGCGTGGCATCTCCGGGCTGGGCGCAAGAGACGGGGCTGGCTCAAGTTTTACACCTGCAACGAGACCCGACAAAGGGTCCACTGCCTTGATCGGCTTTCCCTCGGGAATGCGAGCTTCCGAGACGGGATTTCCTGGCACCACGTCAGCACCACGCCGTCCTAGCTGGATTCGATGTTCCACTTCAAGGGCAACCTCCACGGTCTTTCGTGAATCATAAGCATGCCACGTCCAGAAGCCTCCCAGAACCACGCACGCGGCGAGCGCGAAGCGCACCATGGCAGTGCGCCATTGGGTGCGTGGCGCAGGCGTCACGCTTGCTCCTGGCAATCGGGACGATTGGCCCACGGGCTGCGCCTGCAACCGCTCCCGCTGCTTATCCGTCAGCGCGAGTGAGTCATCGCGCAGCTCGGCGAGCAGGAAATGGCAGAATTGTTTCGTCTCCTCGGCGTTCTGTTTCGCCTGCGGGTTCACATGCAGCTCCGCCTCAAGCTGCTGGCGTTCTTCGGCGCTGGCTTCTTCGAGCGCCCAGGCGGTGATTTGTTCCGGTTTCATGGTCAAAAGGGTGGTTGGAGGGTTCAGGCGAGCGCGGGTTTGAGTTTCGCGGTCTGCGGCTGGTCGTGGGCCTGCCATTTGGTTTTCAAGGCGGCCACGCCGTGGTGAATGAGGTAGCCGACGTTGCCGATGCTGGTCTGCATGGCGGCGCTGATCTGCTGGTAGTCGAGTCCGGCGATGAACTTCAGCCGCACGGCCTCGCGCTGGCGCACGGGCAGGGTTTCGATGAGCTCGCGCAGGGCGGTGGCGGTTTCGCGCTTTTCCATCGCGTCATTGGGCGCGGGATCGGCGGAGGCTTCGAGATCGAGGGTTTCCGTTTCCATGACGATGAGGCGTTGATGTTTGCGGTGGTGGTCGAGGGCACGATTGCGGCAGACAGTGAAGAGCCAGGGGGCCAGCCGCTCATGATCGAGTGTGGCAAGGTGCTGGCTGAGCTTCACAAACACGTCCTGCACGATGTCGCGCGCGTCTTCGAGGTCGCCCGTGTAACCGTGCGCGTAGCGGATGAGGGGCCGCTCGTAGCGCCGCAGGGTTTCCAGGAAAAGATCGTGCGTGTCACTCATGAGGTCGTGTTCGCCGGGCATCACGGGAACGTGGCGGGTATCTTGGGGATTATTTTCGCGTAAGGCGAGATTCATCGTTCCATGCCCGACAGTTTGATCGTCCATTGCACGTTCAGGCAACCCTGCTTCCATTCGCTCCACCATGACCAGCCGCCTTCTTCTCGCCTCGATTCTCGCTTCCACGCTTAGCCTTGCTCAACAACCCGCAGCGCCTGCGGAGCATGCTCATGCGGTGGAGATTCCCGGATTGAAGAAGGAGCTGTTCGCGGGCATCACCGAGGCGGATTTCCTCAAGCTCAGCGACAAGCCGAAGACGGTGAAGATCACGCTCGTGGCCACTTTTTCAGCCGCGAACTACGGCATGAACTTCAACGGCTACTCCCACGGCCGGGCCGTCTTCACCATTCCAAAGGACTGGACCATCGAGGTGACTTTCATCAATCCCAGCCCGATCCCGCACAGCGCCGTCGTGGTGGAAAAAGACACGACCAAAAAGCTGCAAATGGGCGAAGCCTACTTTGACGGCGCGGGCGTGCCGAAACCAGAAGTCGGATTATCGCTCACCAAGGCGGAGTTTTCCTTCGTGGCGGATGAATCCGGCGAGTTCGCCCTCGCCTGCGGTTTCCCGGCCCATGCGATCAACGGCCACTGGCTGGCGCTGAATATCAGTGACACCGTCAAGGCTCCCACGCTTCAACTCGGTGACAACCCAGCGGTGGAGGCGAAGTAAGCACGGAGTCCCGCCTTCAGGCGGAAAGGCGTGGTAATCACGAGGATGCGGCGAATTGAACCCCTCGGCTTCGTAGAACGGTTTTCCGGCTGAAGCCGGGACTCCG
>DNXB01000143.1 GCA_003506995.1 Verrucomicrobiales bacterium | reverse complement strand
GCGATGGATGCCGCAGCAGATTTGGCTTTGCAAGGCCGCTGCGCTCATGCTTTATGGTTCAACTCTGATCTTTCATGCCTGATTCCACCGCTCCTCGAAAATTCCGTCGTGTTCTTCTCAAACTCAGCGGTGAAGCGTTGAGACAGCCGGGCAGCACGGACAACATCTCCCCGCCCATCGTCGAGGACATGGCGGCGCAGATCAAGGCGGCGCATCAAACCGGCCTCGAAATCGCCCTCGTCGTGGGCGGTGGCAACTTCTGGCGCGGCGTTACCGCGAGCAACAAGGGCATGGAGCGCGCCANNTACATGGGCATGCTGGCCACGGTGATGAACTCGCTGGCCTTGCAAAGCATGCTGGAGGCCATGGACGTGCCCACCCGCGTGCAAAGCGCGATCAAGATGGACAACGTGGCAGAGCCCTTCGTGCGCCGCAAAGCCATGCGCCATCTGGAGCTGGGCCGCGTGGTGATCTTCGCCGCCGGCACGGGCAATCCGTTCTTCTCCACCGACACCACCGCCGCGCTCCGCGCCAGCGAGATCAATGCCGAGATCGTGCTCAAAGCGACGAAGGTCGATGGCATCTACGATTCCGATCCCGCCAAGAATCCGAACGCGGTGAAGTTTGACCGCATCAGCTTCCACGAGTGCCTCACACGCCAGCTCAAGGTGATGGACTCGACGGCGTTTTCCCTCTGCATGGAAAACAACATGCCCATCGGCGTTTTCAGCATGAACGAGCCTGACAACATCCGCCGGGCGCTCGTCGGCGAGCACCTCGGCACGCTGGTCGATGCCAAAGGCTGAACCATTTTCCCAACCAACCCTGTATTTTATGGACCCTGAAATGACCATGCTGGAGGCCGACGAGGCCATGACGAAGTCCGTCGAGCACGCCATCCACGAATTCGCCACCGTGCGCACGGGCAAGGCCAACCCCACCTTGGTCGAAAACATGGACGTGCATGTGCTGAGCTACGGCAGCCACATGAAGCTGAAGCAGCTCGCCATGATCACCACGCCGGACGCGCGTCTGATCCGCATCGAGCCGTTTGATCCCTCCACGCTTCAGGACATCGACCGTGCGATCCGTGAATCACGTCTCGGTTTGAACGGCAGCATCGAGGGCAAGGTCATCCGCCTGCCGATTCCCTCCCTTTCGCAGGAACGCCGCGAGCAGATGGTGAAGATGTGCAAGACCCTCGGCGAGGAATCCCGCGTGCGCGTGCGCTCCGCCCGCCGTGACGCGCTCGAAGCCCTCAAGAAGGGTGAGAAGGATGGCAGCATCACCGAAGACGACCTCCACCGCATGGAGAAGGAAATTCAGACCATGACCGACAAGAAGATCGCCGAGATCGACCAGCATGTGGTGTCGAAGGAGAAGGAGATCATGACGGTGTAGTCTTCAGATGCGCCTTTTTCTCGACACTTGCAGCCTGAACCGGCCTTGGGATGACCAGACGCAAGTGCGCATCCACCTTGAGGCTGAATCCGTCCTCCATGTCATTGATCAGGCCCGACAGGGAACGGTGGAGTTGGTGTCCAGCGATTATCTGCTGGAAGAGATCGCGGCGAATCCCGATCCTCTCCGGCAGGAGGAGGTGATCCATCTTCTGACGCATGCCCGCCTCCACGTCAGTCACAAGCTGGCGCTTGCGGAACGTGCCGAAGCGCTGGCCGCCTGGAGTCTCCAGGGCTACGACGCCCTGCACATCGCCGCTGCCGAGACCGCAGCTTGTGATTTTTTGCTGACCACGGATGACAAGTTCATCCGCCGGGCCGCCCGTGCGGGAGATGCCATCCGGGTGAAAGTCTTGAATCCCTTCGATTATCCGCCATCTTCGCCAACGGCATGAACACGCTGCATCAGATCAACCAGCAAGCCCAGAGGGTGCTCCGCGCCACCTTGGGCCCGGTGGACTACGTCCGCTATCAGCAGCAGTTCAGCCTCGGATCGGGCGACTACACCGCCGAGCGCCAGAAGAGAGACCAGGAAGACATTGCCGCCATTTCCCGGCGTGTGAAACGGCTCAAGGCTGAAGGGTGCCTCACGCCGCCTCCCTCGGCAACAGTGATCGAGTAAGTCCATCCTCCACTCCAAAAACTCCATTGTTCCCCGCCTGCGACTACCTCGACCTCACCCACACGAAGCATGGCATCCTGTTCCCGGATGACTCGCCGGTGTGGGCGGCGCTGACGCGGATCGAGTCCTACCTCGAATTCCGGCTGCAGCGCGAGATTCGCACGCAGGTGCCGCCGGGGGCCTTCATTGGCGAGGATGTGTTCATTGATGAGGGCACCACGCTGGAGCCTGGCGTGGTGATCAAAGGCCCGGCCTGGATCGGGCGGAACTGCCAGCTCCGCGCCGGCTGCTACATCCGCGAGAACGTCATCATCGGCGACGGCTGCGTGCTCGGAAACTCCTGCGAGTTCAAAAACTGCGTCATCTTCGACGGCTGCGAGGTGCCGCATTACAACTACGTGGGCGACTCCATCCTCGGCCACAAGGCGCATCTGGCCGCTGGCGTGATCCTTTCCAACGTGCGGCTGGACCGCCTCGAAGTCACCGTCAAGACCGACACCGACATCCTGCCCACAGGCCTGCGGAAATTCGGCGCGATCATCGGCGATTACGCCGAGATCGGCTGCAACAGTGTGATCAGCCCCGGCAGCATCATCGGCCGCCGCAGCATCCTGTATCCGCTGAGCCACTTCAGCGGCGTCCTCGGGGCCGATTTGATGCTCAAAACACGGCAGACGCAGCAGGTGGTGAAGCGGAAGAAGTAAGAACCGGGGTGAATACATCTTCCTGGGCGGCGTCAGACTGGACTCCACGCCCATGAATGCCCGCTTCCGTTCCCTGTTCGCTGTCACCGCGTTTCTTCCCCTGGCCAGTTGTGAAAAGCCGGTGCCTCCCGCCGTCAGTGCGGCTCCCGAGACCGCGCCCTACAACGCCGCCACCGAAAACCAGCTCGCCGAGGCCCGCGATGCCTTGCAGCGCCAGGCATTGGAGATCGAGACGAAGACCGCGCTGATGGACAAGCAGCTCGCCGAGATGGAGCAGGCGCTCAAAGATCGTGAGAATGCCGAGCTGCGTGATTCTTTGGAGGCTTTGAGGCAGCAGAACGAAGACCTCCGCGCTCAAGCAGACATGGCGCGGCAGCAGAGCAATGCCGTCACGCAGCGCATCGCCAACACCACGCCTCGTGTGAATGTGACACCGCAGGTTTCAGCCCCGCGTGATCACTCGTTCTTTTATGAGCAGCTCGCCCCCTATGGCCGCTGGATGGATGTGAGCGGCTACGGCTACTGCTGGCGGCCCACCATCACCACGGCGCGCTGGCGGCCCTATGTGGATGGCTGCTGGGTGTGGTCGTCCATGGGCTGGACCTGGCAGTCCAACGAGCCCTTTGGCTGGGCCACCTATCACTATGGCCGCTGGGTGAATCTCTCGCGCCACGGCTGGGTCTGGGTGCCCGGTAGCGAATGGGCGCCCGCCTGGGTTTCCTGGCGTCAGAGCCGCGATCACGTCGGCTGGGCGCCGCTGCCACCGGATCGCGGGTCCATCAGCGGGGTGTATCGCGATTGCGACACGCAGTACAACCTCGGCCCGTCCAGCTACACCTTCATCACCACGAATCATTTCGTGCAGC
This sequence comes from Verrucomicrobiales bacterium, assembly GCA_003506995.1. Lineage (GTDB taxonomy): Bacteria > Verrucomicrobiota > Verrucomicrobiia > Verrucomicrobiales > Verrucomicrobiaceae > Prosthecobacter. The sequence goes on along the minus strand of DNXB01000143.1, from coordinate 7,435 downwards.
CGAGCTACACCACCTACTGCGCGCCCGTGACGCAAAACACGACGATCTTCCAGAGCAGTGTGAACGTCACGCAAATCGTGCGCTGCGACGACCAGCCCCGTCGCGGCATGTTCAAGCACCACGGCGGCCCGGCGCGCGCCCAGATGGAACGGGATAGTGCGCGTCCCGTGCCCCAGATCCAGGTGCAGTCGATTGCGGCCAGCCAAATCCCGAGGTCACGCCCCGGACATCGACGCCCTGAGGCATTGGCACGGCCGGTCATGGTCGAACTCCCGCCGCTGAGAGCCGGAGCGCCTTCTATTCGCCCTCAATTGGCTGAACGCATCGAGAAGCCGAGGCGTGTGGATGCCTTTGAAGGCGTCCCCCAGCGCGTTGCGACCGAGATTCGTGAGACGATCGCCGCAGAAAAGCTCACCGCCGCCGTGCAGCAGCCCGTGACGGTTATTGAAACAACAGCGCCGCCCGTCGTCGTCCAGCCCGTGGAAACGCCTGCCACCGTGGTCAGTGCGCCCGTGGTCGCGCCAGCCTCTTCGGAAACCGTGAGTCCTGCCATGGCCATTGAGGACAAAGCGATCACCCAGCCTGCGGCACCCGTCGCAGACGAAGAAACCAGCGTCACACCCGAGCAGCCCGCCACACCAGCAGTATCAGCGGTGGTGGATCAGCCAGCGGCCACTGCCCCAGCGATGCCTCCAGTCGTCACAGCAGCAGAGCCAGAAAAAACGCCTCCAACCACCGTGGTGATGCCTGCGGACCCCGTTGCTCCAGTTTCAACCGTTGCCGTGGAAGCCACCCCGCCCGCCGTCCAGCCCGTTCCGGTTGTTCCTGTTGAAATTCCCGCCTCTGAGCCACCCGTGGTGCCAACCATGCCCGCCGCGCCCGCTGTGGCGGAATCGCCTGTTCCGCAGCAAGACGAACCACTCGCCCAGCAGCGTGCCGCCGCCGAAAAAATGGCGGTGGAGCAGGCGGCGGCAGAAGCCGAAAAAGCACGCATGCAGGCCGATGCAACCGCCATTCAGCAGCGCCAGAAGGAAGAACTCGCCGCCCAACAAAAAGCAACGGCGGAGAAAATGACGGCAGAACAAGCGCAGATCGCAGCCGAGACGGAACGTGTCCGCCAGCAGGCTGAAGCGACTGCCATGCAGCAGCGTCAGCAAGAGGAGCTTGCCGCACAGCAACGCGCCATGTCGGAAAAAGCAGCGGCTGATCAAGCCCTGGCCGCTGCCGAGACTGAACGCGCCCGCCAACAGGCCGAAGCGACTGCCATGCAGCAGCGCCAGCAGGAGGAGCTAGCCGCGCAGCAACGTGCCATGGCCGAAAATAGGGCCGCAGAGCAAGCCCAGGCCGCAGCTGAAGCTGAACGCGCTCGTCAGCAGGCCGAGGCCGCCGCGATGCAACGTCAACAAGAGGAAGCCGCCCGTCGCGCCCAGGAAGTGGCGCAACGTGAAGCGGAGGAGCAGGCCCGCCGTCAAGCTGAGGCCGAGATGCGTCGCGCTCAGGAAGAAGCCGAGCGCCGTGCGCAAGAAATGGCCCGTCAACAGGCGGAGGAGCAAGCCCGCCGCGCTGCCGAGCAGCAGATGCGCCAGCAGCAGGAGATGGCGCAGCGCCAGGCCGAAGAACAGGCCCGTCGTGCCGCTGAGGAGCAGATGCGCCGTGCCCAGGAAGAAGCACAACGTGCTGCCGCCGAAGCTGCACAACGCGCCGCCCAAGAGGCCGCCATGCGCGCACAGGAAGAGGCTCAGCGTGCCGCCGCCGAGGCTGCCCAGCGCGCTGCTGCCGAAGCAGCTCAACGCGCCGCCGAAGAAGCCGCCCGCAACCAGCCCCAACCTCCGCCACCTGGCACATAACGATATTGCTTCACCAGTCCGTCACCGCGCCATCTGGGCTGAATTCACGCAGGACAATCTCCTGCTGGAAGGGATGCTTCTTCACCTCGGCCTCGTTGATGGTGATACCGAGGCCGGGCTCCGTGTTCGGGCGGACGATGCGGCCTTTGGTTTCGATGGTGAAGCCTTCCTCGACCACGTCTTGTCGCCACGGCACGTCGTTGTGGACGGTTTCGCAGATGATGTAGCTCGGCTGGCTGAAGCCGAACTCGAGTGACGCGGCGGTGCTCACGGGGCCTTGTGGATTGTGCGGGGCCAAAGCGATGCGATGCGCCTCGGCGAGCGCGGCGATGCGTTTCGCGGCGCTGAGGCCGCCGCAGTGGGTGATGTCGAGCTGGCAGATTTCGACCGCTCGTTTCTCAAACATGTCTTTGAAGGCCTCCAGATTCGTTACGCGTTCGCCGCTTGCCACGGGCGTGGTGAGCGCGGCATTGATCTTCGCGAGGCCATCGACGGCCTCCGGCCAGCAGGGTTCCTCGAAGAAGTAGAGGCCGAAATCATCGAGCGCCTTGCCAAACTTCAGCCCCATGGCCGGTGAGGGCCGCGCATGGCAATCGACCATGATGTCGATGTCCGGCCCCACGGCCTCGCGCATCGCTGCGACGGCTGCTGCGGCAGCGCGGACGGGTTTCATGCCTTCGATCGGCATCGTGCTCGGAACCGCCATGCTTTTAAACGCGGTGTAACCATCCGCCACGGCCTGCTGCGCCAGTTCGGCGAAGCGTTTCGCGTTGTCGGCGGGNNCCGCCGCCGAGGTGGCAGTAGGTGCGCACCCAATCCCGCACCGGCCCACCAAAGACCTTCGAGAGCGGCATGTTCGCCACCTTGCCCACGATGTCCCACAGCGCGAGGTCGATGCCCGCGATGGCCGTGGCCCGCACGATGCCATGCCCGTGCCAGAAGTGCTGCCGATACATCATCTGCCACAGATACTCCACCCGCGTCGGGTCCTCGCCGATGAGCAGATGGGACATGTCTTCAATCGCCCCCACGATGCTACGCGTGTGCCACTCCAGCGTCGCCTCCCCCCATCCGATTAGGCCGGGCTGATCCGTGACGACTTTGACAAACACCCAGTTTCGCATCCGGGCATGGCAGACGAGGGTTTCGATGGCGGTGATTTTCATGTGTTGAGAGGGCAGGTTTTGAACCGCTGATAAAACGCTCATCGGACGCTGATAAATCCAGTTTGGGAGGCGACGATTTAGAATGCACCGCAGAGATTCGTAGAACGCAGAGAAATCATTCTGAATCAATCCTCCGCGTTCTCAAAATCTCTGCGGTGCAAATCAGTGTTTCCTTGACGCCAAGTCAGCGGTTCAAAACCTCACAGGCAAAACCACGGCAGCGCGGTGATCTGCGGATGGAGCTGCATGGGATACGCACAGCGGCAGATGATGTATCCGTGCGGGGCTTTCGGGCCTTGTTCTTGGAGAAAGCTCAGCAGGTGCCGTGCATTGGAGAGCGAAAGTGGCGGCTTAAATTCATCTAGCCTCTTGCCGGAAAAGAAAATACGCAAAAACAGAATTTTACACTTCCTCTCGTTCCGTTTTTGCGTATTTTCCCTCCCGTGATCACTCACTTCGCGGACAAAAACACGCAGGCCATCTTCAAAGGCGAAACGCTCAAGCGTGTCCCGCTTGAGCTTCAGCAGAACGTCCTGCGCAAGCTCCAGACCTTGGATGCCGCCACCTGCATCGCCGATCTTCAGGCCATCCCTGGCCTGCATTGCAAAGTTTATATCACACCGCTGTGGAGCATCCGAGTCAACAGCCAGTATCGCATCACGTTCACCTTCACCGAGTCGCCGATGGATGTCCGCAACGTGATGTATTCAGACTACCACTGAAACGGCCCTGCCGCAGTCCAACAATCCAACCCAGGCCCATCCAAACATCATGAACACACGCACGAAGAAGAAGCAGACCGCAGCCTTGACGCCCGCCCACCCTGGCGAGATCCTGCTCAAAGAGTTCCTTGAGCCGGCGGGCATCAGTCAAGCCAGGCTGTCGCAGGCCACCGGCCTCACCGTGAGCCGCATCAATGACCTGGTCAAAGGACGGCGTGGCATCACGCCTGACAGCGCCATCCGGCTGGGGGCCGCTTTTGGGATCAGCCCCGGCTTCTGGCTCAATCTCCAGGCCGACTACGACACGCGCATGGCCATGCTCGAGAACGGCCGGGAATACTCCGCCATTACCAAGATGCCGGAGCTTGCCGCTGCCGCGTAGAAGATTTGGCATCCCGGTCATGGCATGACCGTATGCGAAACCACCACGCCCGGTGGCGCAGGATCAATCCACCGTGATCTCGCCTCGCGCTTACCCAACTCGCATCGAAGACGGTCTCGACCGTTGGCAGCGCGCTCTGATCAGCCCCCTCAAAATGCTAGGCATCTAAGCCTTCCAGCCCCGCCTCCCCCCAGCCGATGAGGCCGGGCTGATCGGTCACGACTTTGACAAAGACCCAGTTTCGCATCCGGGCGTGGCAGACGAGTGTTTCAATGGCGGTGATTTTCATGGCTGTAGCATAGCCTTTCTAGGCTGTGTGTTGGAAGTTCGTTGGTGTGTTGATTTGAAGAAACACAGGCTAGAAAGCCTATGCTACAGGCAAAACCACGGCAGCGCCGTGGTCTGCGGATGGAGCTACATGGGATACGCACAGCGGCAGATGATGTAGCCGTGTGAAGCCTTGAACATCCCGAACGCAGCACGGCGCAGCAGGCAATGCGTCGAGACATGGGGGATTCACGCCGTAGCCAGAGGATCACCGAGCAGCCACGCAGCAGCGGCCTGCCAGCGGATGCCCGGTGGCAGGGCCGGGGGCGGCAGCGCATCCATGGAGAGCAGCAGTGGCACGGCCTGCGGATGCGCAGCCTGGGCATCCGTGAGGGCGCGGGTTTCGCGTTCCAGGGTTTCCTTGGAGGAGAGGTCCGCGCAGACTTGGATGAGCTGAAGCGTGCCGTCGGGGTAGTCCGCATGAAAATCGACCTCATAGCCTGAGGCCGTGCGCAGATAGCCGATGCTTGCACCGCGCCGCTCCAACTCCAACAGCACGGCGGTCTCCAGCGCGTGGCCGATGTTTGTCCGACGTGTACGGTCAAAGACACGGATGAGGCCGGGGTCCACGGGATAGGCTTTGCGCGGGTTCACCATGCGCTGGCGCTCGGAGCCGGAGTGCATGCAGACCGTGCGGATGAGAAAGGCGTCCTCCAGATGACCGACATAGGCATGCACCGTGTCCTTTGCCACGGCGATGCCCTGCGACTTCAGCGTGTCGAAAAACTTCTGTGCGCTGAAGGTGCCGGCCGCATTGCCGAGGAGCTGCCGCACCAGCCAACGCAGCGCGGTAGGGTTCGACACGGAATGCCGCTCGATCACGTCCCGCAGCATCGCCACATCCACATAGCTGCGCAGCAGAGCGTCACGATCCCGCTCCACCGCTTTTTGCACCTCGGGGAAGCCTCCCTGGCTCAAATAGTCGTCGAAATGCCGCAACAGCGTGGATTTGGCGGCTTTGGTGAGCTTGGAGAAAGGCTGGCTCACCGCCGCATCACGATGCGCCAGATACTCGCGAAAGTTGAACGGATGCACCAGCACCTCCAGCGCCCGGCCGCGCATCGATGTGGCGATTTCGCGGCTCAGCAGCCGTGCCGAGGAACCCGTGAGCATGACCTCGACCTTCTCGGAGTCCATGACGCGGCGCACAAAGCTCTCCCAGCCGCTCACGAGCTGGATTTCATCGAGATAAAGCCGCACGGTCTTCTTGTCCCGAAAGCCCGGATGGAGCTGGAAGTAGATCTCGATGAGGTGATGCAGATCCTTTGCCGCCAGCCCAGCCAGCCGGTCGTCCTCAAAGTTGAAATACAGCAGACTCTCACGCGGCGCTCCGGCGGCGAGCTGGTCCGCCATGCACTGCCAGAGAAACGTCGTCTTTCCGCTGCGACGCATCCCGATGACCGCCAGCGACTTGCCAGGAATGGACGGCAGATAGACCTCCCGCCGCGTGAGCGCCGGAACCAGGGCCGAGAGGCCCTCAATGATTTTGTCTTGGATGACAGCCTTGAGTTCTCCTTCCATGGCGGAGAGATTACCGGCCTTTTCTCCTTTTCAAAAGGAGAAATTGCTCACCCTGTCGAAAACGGGAACCTCGTCCATCGCAGATCAAACTCAGATGCCAAGGACTTCATCCCACCGGCCTCACCGCGAGCCGCATCAATGACCTAGTCAAAGGACGGCGGAAATCCCAGGCATCCAGCCCAACTCGATCTTGAAAATCGCCCGCTGGAAACGAAACTCCGCACCATGGCTGCCACCTTGAACACTCTCCACGCCGATGGACACATCGTCTTCTCCTTCCCTGAAGAGGCGCTTCCCCACAGCGAGCAGGTCAGTTTCGTCGCTTTTGTCAAAGCCGAGTGGGCAGCCCGTCAGAGCCGCTTCACCCAGCAAGACGCTGACCGGCTCGCCGACGAGATGGACGCCTCCTGGTGGTCGAAGAACAAGCAGCGCATCCTCTCCCAGATCGCTGCGGCATGAGCCCATGCGTCGTCATTGATGCGAACCGCATCTTTTCGGAACTGATCGCCGCGAATCATCAGCTCCGCCGAGCTTTCACCTCGCTTCCGAAGACACGGTTTATTTGTCCGAAATACGTCTTCGTCGAAATCTTCAAGCATAAGGAACGCATCGCTGATGCCAGCGGCCTCGCCGAGCCGGAGTTGCTCTCCCTGCTGCACAGCATCCTCGAGCGGATTGAGTTCATTGACGAGGACAGCATTCGTCTGGGGAACTGGACAGAATCCTGGCGGCTTTGTCGGGATGTGGACGAGAACGACACCGCCTATGTCGCTCTCGCTCTGGATCAGGACGCGGAACTTTGGACCGGAGATCGAGTGCTGGAGGTCGGCTTGCGCAAAAAAGGCTTCACCCGCTTCTTCGTGCCGCCGCCATGACGCTGTGGTGATGTTGACAAATGCGTCAGCTAAAGACCTGGATTTCAAAAGAAACCGGCCCAAAGTCGAGGATCGACGCGCTCATGTCCGTCATCGTCTGCCGCGTGCCGCTGACGGAGTCCAAACTGATCCTCCAAGGTCAGAGCCAGAATTGGTTATTGACATAGGTTATTTCTTTGCACCTACTGCGCCATGAGGCTGTTTGCCATTTTAGCGCTCATCGCAAGCCGTCTTCTGTCTCGGAGACGGCAGACTGAGAGTCAGGTTTCGCCGTTCATCGGCAACCCATTCAGTGACATGTCGGCGCTGGATGGTGCCCAAGCCTTCCCAGATACTTGTGCCATCAAAGCTCAGGAGGTAATTCTTCAGCAGTTTTTTAATGCTGACTTCGACGAATCGAAACTTCGGCAAGCAGCATTCGAGAATGGTTGGTATAACCCTGGGGAAGGAACGCCGTGTGAACATGTGGGCCGACTCTTGGAACAGGCCGGTATCCCCATCTCGCAAAAAATAAGCGGGTTCGCTGAACTGAATGGGTGCCGCAGGTGGCAGTGATGTGGGCGTGGTGTAAGGGACTCGGACAAAAATAATTCCC
>DNXB01000440.1 GCA_003506995.1 Verrucomicrobiales bacterium | reverse complement strand
CCGCGCCCACATCCCGAAGATGCCCACCTGCACCGCCGTCATCATGGCCTTCCCGCATGAGTTCTGGGGCCTTGCCGACTGGAACGAGGCGCAGCTCGTCGGCTACATCACTCCCAAGTCCCTTGAACGCCGTTTCCCCGAGCTCTACGCCGGCATCTCGCGTGAGGATGGGGAGGATTGAGCCTGGATTCCGAAGTTCGTGGTAATCGGGGCATTCCTGCCCCGAAGTCTTCGGTATCCGGGTTGAGGCGCGGCTTCAATCATTCGGCACCTCGCCCACGCGCCGTATCGTCACCTTGTCGATGCGCTGGCNNCGCCATGGGGTGTGAGAAATGCAGGTTAGGCTCTTGCCGAGCCTCCGGCTCGCCTGATCCAGCCAGACGTTTCAGGATTAACCCCCTTGCGTCTTCTCAGAGGGCGGCAATCTACGGATCGTCACCTTGTCGATGCGCTGGCGGTCCGTGTCGGTGATTTCGATCTCGTGCGCGCCCGTGGTGAAGCGCTCGCCCTCTTTCGGCACATGGCCGAGACGATGCAGGATGAAGCCGGAGAGCGTGCGGTACAGGCCTTCGTTGATCTCCTCGCGCAGCAGCACGAGGCCCGTCGTGGCGGCCACGTCCTCAATGTCCATCTGCGCGTCGGCGATCCAGGCGTCCGCTCCCAGCTCGCGCACCTGCGGGCGCTCGCGCTGGTCCTGGTCCGGCATGGAGCCGATGATGGCCTCCATCATGTCATTGAGCGTGACCAGCCCCGCCACGCCGCCGAACTCATCCACCACCAGCGCCAGATGACGGCGCTGCTTGCGGAATTCCTCGATGATGCGCGGGCAGGCCATCGTCTCCGGCACAAACACCGGCTCCTTGAGCAGCTCTTCGAGCTTCGGCACCGCGCCCAACTGCCTTCTGGACCACAGGGCCTTCACCGAGATCATGCCCAGCACGTTGTCACGCGAGCCGCGATGCGCGGGGAAGTGCGAATGCCCGCTGTCGGTGATTTTCTGGCAGTTGTGCTCGTCGCCCTCGTCCAGGTCGATCCACACGATGCTGTTCTTCGGCGTCATCACATCGCCGGCCACCAGGTCGTCCAGCTCCAGCACGCCCTCCACCATGCGCTGCTCGCTCACCTTGAAGACCCCGCTCAGCGTCCCCTGGTGAATCATCGCCCGCACCTCCTCCTCGGACACACCCTGCTCGCTGCCGGGCTGCGCCCCCAGCAGACGGGCGATCAGGCCGCTCGTCGCGTCCAGCAGGTTCACCACCGGGCCCGTCAGGCGTGACAGCGCCGCCATCGGCCGGCTGAGCCGCGCCGCCGTGGTCTCAGGCGACACAATGGCCAGCCGCTTCGGCACCAGCTCCCCGATGACCACCGAGAGAAACGTGATGCCGCCCACCACGATCCCCGTGGCCAGCGTGCCCGCCCATGGCTGCAAAAAAGCCACCCCTGCGATCATCGGCGTCAGTTGCGCGATCAAGGCCGCGCCGCTCGACGCGCCTGCCAGCGTGCCCACCAGCGTGATGCCCACCTGCACCGTGGAAAGGAAGACCCCGGGATTTTCCACCAGCCGCAGCGCCGTCCGCGACCCGTGGGTGCCCTTGTCCACCAGCACTTGCAGCCGTGCCTTCCGGGAGGACACCACCGCGATCTCCGCCATCGCGAAGACCCCGTTGGCCAGGAGCAAAACGAACAGCAGGCCAAGCTCGATCAAAATTCCAGTCATGTGAGACGCATCCAATCGAGGAACCGGCCTTCTGCAATCACAAGGCTGCGCCAGTAGGGTTGACGGTTGTTGACGGTGGTTGACGGTTGTTTGCAGTGGTTGGCAGTAGCAGCGGACGTGAGTCCGCCTTCGGGTTCGCTGTTCTCGGTTCGCAGTTCTTGGTTCGCAGTTTGTAGCAGCGGACGTGAGTCCGCCTCTGGCTCGTCCTCGTCCCCGATCAGGAGGTCGGCGGTGGTTGACGGTTGTTTACAGTTCATCCTTCGCAGAAGCTCTGCTTCGGAGAACGGATGGTTGACGGTTGTTTGAAAACCACGGTCAACGGCGCGTTAGCGCCCTTCAGCCATTGTAAACCACCGCAAACGGCGCGAAGCGCCCGCCCCTACCGTCTCAGCGCCAGGATCAGCTCATCGAGCTTGTCGGCGATCTGCTGCACCTCGGCCTGCGTCGGCGGATCGCTCACCGTCATCCCCAGCTCCGCCACGCCGTTGCTGTTCGCGCTGGTGCCGCTGATCGCGTCCTCAAGCTGCTGGAACGACACCTCGCCGGGCTCTCCATCGCTGCCGTTGCTGCCATCCGCGCCCGCCGGGATGCCAAAGGTCAGGTGTACCGTGGCCGCCGTCAAAGCTGGACTCCACCGTGGCCGACTCACCGGCGGGCAGGGTGTTCACCGCGTCCACCACCGCGTCGGCAAAGGGCGGGCCGGGATCGCCGTCTGCTGCCAGCCTCGCCTTGCGGCAGGTCGAAGCTGAAGTGCAGGGTGTTGCCAGTCACGCTGAGTGTCACCACCGCCGGATCACCCGGCGGCAGGGTGTTCACCGCGTCAATCTGCGCGGCGGTGATCGTCTGGATGGCGTCGATGAGGTCTTTGAGGCCGTTGAGCTGGCCGCGCATCTGCACCGCGTCGATCTCGGTGCCGGCTTGAGGGAGAGTGGGGTCGAACATGGGAGGGAAGTTTGCGGTTGTTGGCAGTTGTTTGCGATGGTTGACGATGGTTTGGGAATCGTCCTCGTCCTCCTACTCGAACTCGTCCTCGATCATGGCGCGTGAATCGTCGCAAGAGTGACCGAGCTTTCGTGCAGCAGGCTTAGCATCGGCTTGGATGCGTGGGCTGTTGGAGACGATGCAGATTCGAGGAGGAGTAGGAGGAAGAGTAGGAGTTGACGGTTGTTTGAAAACCACCGTCAACGGCGCGGAGCGCCCTCAACCACGGCAAACCACTGCAAACGGGAGGAGGAGTAGGAGTTGGCGCGAAGCGCTTGTCTGGCAAACCACCGTCAACGGCGCGACAGCGCCCTCAACCACCGCAAACGCGAGCGCAGCGAGCCTCACGGTCCCACCGTGACTTTCGCCACATCGCACCAGTTGCCGTTCGGCTGGCCGTTGTCCCAGAAACGGGCGCGGTACTCCCGCACCTCGGCCTGGCCGGGCACCTGGAGGGGGCGCTCGTCGAGGTAGGGACTCACGGTGTCGATGGCCAGGAACTCCCACGCGCCGCTGCCGACGCGGCTCTCGATGTGCAGGCCCTGATGGCCGTCTTTGAAGAACGTCATGCGCGTGATCTGGCTCGCCGCGCCCTGCTCCACGAAGAGCTTGATGCGCGGTGCGCCGCCACCGGGGGGCGGCGGTGGCACCTCCGGGCCGATGATGCCCAGGTCACTGCCAATGACGTCCGTGTAGCCGGGGGCGTTCTTGATGTCCTTCACCAGGCGGAAGAGGCGCTCCACCGCGCCGGGCAGCACCGCCACCACCCCGGCCGGCAGCGCGGGCACGGTGAAGACCGGCAGCACCTGCACCGCCGCGCCGGTGCCCTCGTGGGTTTCCGCCACCGCGTCAGTGACGGTGTCGGCAAAGCCCTGGGCGTTGATGCGCCAGTCGCCGATGACGTAGGCGGCCCACAGCGCATCGCCCGCGCCGGCGGTGACGCGCGGGGCGGCCAGGCCCAGCGCGGCGGCGTGGATGGGCAGCTTGGTGGCGAAGTTGCCCAGCCATTCCGGCTGCTCGCCGAGGCGGTTGGGGAAGTAATTCTGTCTCTTCATGCGTCGTCCTTTCTTGCGTGTGTTTGGGTGGATGTTGCTTGGGGGAAGGGGTGCGGGGGCCCAGACCAGCCCCGGCTGGTTCCACAGGGCGGGAGGGGAGCTGTTCCACAGGGCGGTCATGGCGGGCTGGCAGCGCCGAAATGACGGGTGATGAGCCAAAACCACCCGAAAAACCCGGACCTCCGTCCGGCGGAGGTCGCCCACCGTGGCGCGGTGGTCGCCCGTTTTTCGGCGGTGGTCGCCCACCGTGGCGCGGAGGTCGCCCGTTTTCCGGCGGAGGTCGCCCACCGTGGCGCGGAGGTCGCCCGTTTTCCGGCGGAGGTCGCCCACCGTGGCGCGGTGGTCGCCCGTTTTTCGGCGGTGGTCGCCCACCGTGGCGCGGAGGTCTCCCATTGGGGGGTCCAAAAGGCCGTTGTAGCGGCGGGCGGGGTGGAGGCGGCGTTCATGGCGGGTGGTGCGGAACGGCCCAGATTCCATCACAACGCCGCCGTTCCGGCCAGAAAACAACTGTCCACCCAGGCCGTTCTCCAGCCGGGCTGCCTAGCCCTGCCGCTGCGCGGCCAGCCGCCCCGCGCCCGCGATGAGTTCCTGCAGGCAGATGTCCATCGCCTCGCAGAGATCCTCCAGCGTGCCGAACCACGGCCCGTGTTTCCGGCCCGCCTCGATCTTTTTCAGCGTGGAGAGGGAGACACCCGCCCGCTTCGCCAGCTCCTCCTGCGTCAGCCCCAGCAGCGTACGCCAAAAGACCACCATCTGGCCGATGAAGGGCGTGATGCGCACGCGTTTTTTGTTAGGCGGCACCGGTATGTCTGACATGACTGGCAAGGCGGTTTGCGAGGGGTGTTAGGGATACAATTGTAACTATCCATCCGCAGAGCACCCAAAATCAACCCCAAAATCAGCCCCGCCGCCGCGAAAAAAGAAATAAATCCCGCCCGCCGCGCCAAATCCGGGCATCACCACGCCAATCCGTGACTCCACGCCATCAAAACCGTGGCATGGGGCACCAACCCTGAGTTTGCCGCCCCCACTCCAGCTTTGGCAGGGCGAAAAGTCGAAATCACGACCCTTGGGCGAAGATCGGCTGCGACTCACAGCGCAACTGCTCAGGCGGCGTAACGCGCTCCGCATACGGGACAAAGCGTGGGGCTGACGCCCCGGATTGCCAGTTGCAAGCTCGGTCTTTCGTAGCAGCCTGCGGGCGCTCATCTAGGGCCAGCGCCTCCTTGGAGAAGCTTGTGTGTCGATTTCGTTCCTCGCACACGCTCGCGGGTCATCCTCACGCATTCACACTCATGAAGACACTCCTCTGCCGAATGCTCAGCATCATGGTTGCGACCACCAGTGTGTGGGCTGCTTCAGATGACACCCCAGAGGGACTGGCGAAGTCGGACTGGACGAGCATCCGCGCGGCTTATGAGACGGGCAGGCATGCCTTCCAGCCGGTCGAGGGCGGATGGCAGGCGCGCAATCCGGGGCAGCAATGGCTCACGAAGTTTGATGGACGTGGCTTTGTCGCGGAGCCGCAAGGCGGTGGGTGGCAGTGGGGGCTGGAGTTGCAAAGCTATGGCTTTATTGGAAACGAACGTACCATCAGCGGCAAACCAACGATGAAGGCCGATGGTTCGCGACTCTCCTACGATTGGGATTCCGCAGTGCAGGAATGGTTTGTCAACGATGCACGCGGCCTGGAACATGGCTTCACGGTCAAGGAACGACCAGCGGCGGGTGTCGATGCTGCGGCTCCTTTGCAGTTCGATCTCGCCGTGTGCGGCTCACTCACCGCCAAGGTGAGGGCAGATGGACAGAGCGTGGAGTTTCACGATGCCGCAGGCGCGTTGATGTTGAACTATGCTGGATTGAAAGTCTGGGATGCGGATGGCAAGGTGCTACCTGCACGCTTTGTTCCCACGGTGGCATCAGTTAACGGCACGCTGCGCATACAGGTGGACGAGCATGCTGCTCGCTACCCCATCACCGTCGATCCAATCGCCCAGCAGGCGTATATAAAAGCTTTGAATACGAGTGCAGGCGACCAGTTCGGCAAAGCTGTCGCGGTATCGGGTGACACCGTCGTTGTCGGGGCATATCTGGAGGATGGGAGTGGCAGCGGTGCGAACCCGATCTCCGACGACATACTGACCGACTCGGGAGCAGTCTATGTCTTTGTGCGCAGTGGAACGAGTTGGAGCCAGCAAGCATATTTGAAGGCCTCGGCCGCGAACACCGGAGCTTTTGACTGGTTTGGTTATTCAGTGGCGATCTCGGGCGACACCTTGGTCGTTGGAGCGTATGGGGAGGACGGCAGTGGCACGGGGGTGAATCCAGCCTCCAACAACCTGACGAGTGGCGCCGGAGCGGCCTATGTCTTTGTGCGCAATGGGACAACCTGGAGCCAACAGGCATATCTGAAGGCATCAACCACAGGGGCTGACGCTTTCGGACAAACGGTGGCGGTGGCGGGTGACACCGTGATCGTTGGAGCACCTTTTGAGGATGGCAGCGGGACTGGGGTGAATCCGGCGTCTAACGAACTGATGACCGATAGCGGAGCGGCTTACGTTTTTGTGCGTGTCGGAACCAACTGGAGCCAGCAAGCATATCTGAAAGCATCGAACACTGGAAGCACTGACAGGTTCGGAAATTTCGTTGATGTTTCAGGTGACACTGTGGTAGTGGCGTCATATCAGGAGGACGGTAGC
>DNXB01000285.1 GCA_003506995.1 Verrucomicrobiales bacterium | reverse complement strand
GGGAATTATTTTTGTCCGAGTCCCTCATCTCATCGTCGTGCGAACCTCCCTTTTCCTCCTGCTTGTTGTCGGACTGGCCTTCAGCGCCAGCGCCACAGTCACCTTGCCGGTGATTTTCACCAACCACATGGTGCTGCAACGCGGGCAGCCGGTGCCGGTGTGGGGCTGGGCGGAGGCGGGCCACGAAGTGAACGTGAAGTTTGCGGGGCAGGCCAAGGCCACGAAAGCCGGCAAGGACGGCCGCTGGAAGGTGATGCTGGATCCGCTGAAGGCCTCCAACGACCCGCAGAATCTGACGGTGTCCGGCCAGAACACGGTGGTGGTCAAAAATGTGCTGGTGGGTGAGGTGTGGCTGTGCTCGGGCCAGTCCAACATGGCCATGACGGTCAAAGGCGTGCAGGATGCCGAGAAGGAGATGGCGGCGGCGAACTTTCCCGCGATCCGCATGTTTTTCGTGCAGTCCTTCACGGCCACCTCCCCGCAAGAGCGGTGCAAGGGCGTGTGGCAGGCCTGTTCACCGCAAACGATCCCGAACTTTTCCGCGACCGCCTATTTTTTCGGTCGCAACCTGCACCAGACCCTGAAGGTGCCCGTGGGGCTGGTCCATTCATCCGTCGGCGGCACGGCGATCGAATCCTGGACGAGCATGGACGTGATGCAGGACAAGGCCGAGCTGCAACCGTTGCTGGAGCAATGGCGCAAGGAAGTGGCCTTGTTCGAGCAGCCGGAGACCCGGGCCAAGAATGAAGCCACCAAGAAGCAGTGGCAGGACGCGGTGAAGGCGGCGCAGGCGGCCGGCCAGCCACCGCCGCCCCAGCCTCCCGTGGTGGGCCGTGATCCGCTCGGTGCCAACCGCCCGGCCAATCTGTTCAACGGCAAGATCGCACCCCTGGTGCCCTTTGCGATACGCGGCGCGATCTGGTATCAGGGTGAGTCAAACGCAGGCAACGGCCCGCTCTATGCCACGCAACTGCCTTTGCTGATCCGCGACTGGCGCGCGCGCTGGGGGCATGAGTTTCCCTTCGCCTGGGTGCAACTGCCCAATTATCAGAAACGGGATGCGAATCCCGGGGGCGCCTCCACCTGGGCACGCCTCCGGGAAGCACAGACCAAGTCGCTGGCCGTGCCCAAGACCGGCATGACCATCAACCTCGACCTTGGCGAGGCGGGCAACATCCATCCCCTGAACAAGCAGGAGATCGGCCGTCGTCTCGCGCTCTGGGCACGGGCGCAGGTCTATGGCGAGAAAATACCCTGGAGCGGTCCGCTGTACCAAAGTCACGCGATCAACGGTGCGCAGGTGGTGATCCGGTTCAGCCATGCCGAGGGACTCAAGACCGCGGACGGCGGCCCCGCCTTGAAGGGGTTTGCCATCGCTGACGAAACGCGGAAGTGGCAGTGGGCCGAGGCGCGCATCGAGGGCGCTCAAGTCATCGTCACCCATCCTGGCATCAAGACACCGGCGGCCGTGCGTTATGCCTGGGCCAACAACCCGGAGGTGAATTTGATCAACGGCGCCGGATTGCCCGCTGCCCCGTTTCGGACGGATGACTGGCCGATGGACAACGCCTCCATGCCGCTCAAGGCCAGCGTGCCTTAGCAAAGAAGGAAGGGCAGGCTCTGAAAACGCGTTCGTGGCAGTTCTACGGCTACTTTGAGGGCTTGCCGCGAGGCAGGATCGGAGACAGCGGTGTGTCATGATATTTGACCCGACCCGCAAGTGGCACCTGAGCCTGGGGGACGGCACCCCTTTGGAGGTGCGCAGCATCCGCCCGGAGGACCGGGATCTGATCGCGGAGGCGTTTCGTCGGCTGTCGCCGGAGGCGCGCTACTTTCGCTTTTGGATGCGGGTGCGGGAGCTGAACCCGCGTCTGATCGAGAGCCTGTGCACGCCGGATCAAAAAGATCATGTGGCCTGGGTGGCGATGCATCAGACGCGCGACGACATCCCAGGCGTGGGCGGCGCGTCGTTCTGGCGTTTGAAGGAGGAACCGGAGGCGGCGGAGGTGTCCTTTACCGTGGCGGACGAGTTTCAAGGGCGCGGTGTCGCCACGCTGCTGCTGGCGGTGATCTGGGAGCACGCGCTGAGCCTGGGCATCAAGCGTTTCGTCGGTCATGTGCTGCACGAAAACATCGCCATGCGCGCCTGGTGGGACGCGCTGGGCGCGACCGAGCAGGAGGCGCCGCGCCACTGGCTGAGCACGCTGATTTTGGACGAGTCGCTTTTGCAGGACAATCACACCGGCAACAGCCTGCGCGCACGACTGGCGCAGGTGCGGGCGTGGATGAGCGGAGACACCACACCGCTGCAAAAGTGAAAGGGCGGGAGATGACTCCCGCCCTTTGGCATTCAAAAGAGATTCGTGACGAATTACTTCACGATGCCGAGCAGCTCGACGTCGAAGATCAGCGCCTCGTTCGGGCCGATGTCGCCACCCGCGCCCTGCTCACCGTAGGCAAGCTGGGAAGGGATAAAGATGCGCCATTTGGAGCCGACGGGCATCAGCTGCAGCGCCTCGGTCCAGCCTTTGATGACTTCCTGCACGCCGAAGGTGATGGGCTGGCCGCGCTCGACGGAGCTGTCGAAGACCTTGCCGTCGATCAGGGTGCCGTGGTAGTGGACGTTCACCTTGTCGGTGGCGACGGGCTTGGGTCCGTCACCAGCCTTGATGACTTCATACTGAAGACCGCTGGCGGTGGTGGTGACGCCTTTTTTCGCGCCGTTCTCGGCCAGGAATTTGTCGCCCACGGCCTTGGATGCCTGGCCGCGCATGGCTTCTTTTTCGCGCATGCTGTTTTCAAAAGCCTGCATGGCGGCCATGAGTTCTTCCTGGGTGTATTTGGGCTTCTCACCGCCGATGCCGGACTTGATGCCCTCGACCAGGGCGGTGACGTCAATGGCGATGCCCTGGCCTTTGAACTGCTCGCCGAAATTACGGCCGATGAAGTAGCTGACTTTGTCCATGGGAACGGCGGTGGGGGCGGCAGTGGCTTCAGCCGGCTGCGCGGGTTTGGTTTCCTGGGCTTGGGTGACGGTGACGGCCGCAAGCGCGGCGCAGAGCAGGGCGATGGTGGTTTTCATATTGGAGGCGCGGAGACTACGCATCCCGGTTGGACGGTCAATCAAAGCCTTAGGAGCGCGGGAAAAAGCCGTTTGACCCCGTCCCCCGCTTGAACCACTATCGCCGCCCTTCAATCCAGAAACCATATGCCCGCTAAAATCTACACTGAAAAAGACGCCAGCCTTGCACCGCTCAAAGGCAAGACCTGCGCTGTGATCGGCTTCGGCTCCCAAGGCCACGCCCACGCCCTGAACCTCAAGGAGAGCGGCGTCAAAGTCATCATCGGCCTCTATCCTGGCTCCAAGAGCCGCGCCGTGGCTGAAGAGAAGGGCCTCAAGGTCATGGACACCGCCGAAGCCGTGAAAGCCGCCGACGTGATCTTCGTCGCCGTGCCTGACACCAAGATCGGCGGCGTGTACAAGCAGGACATCGCCCCCCATCTCACCAAGGGCAAGACCCTCCTCTTCTCCCACGGCTTCGCCATTCACTACAAGACCGTCGTCCCGCCGAAGAACGTGAACGTGATCATGGTGGCCCCGAAAGGCCCCGGCCACATCGTCCGCCGTCAGTACACCGAAGGCAAGGGCGTCCCCGCTCTCATCGCCATCTACCAGAACGCTGACAAGCAGGCCAAGAAGATCGCCCTCGCCTGGGNNAGACCGACCTCTTCGGCGAGCAGACTGTGCTTTGCGGCGGTGCCAGCGCCCTCGTCCAGGCCGGTTTCGAAGTGCTCACCGAGGCTGGTTACAGCCCCGAGATGGCCTACTTCGAGTGCTTGCACGAATTGAAGCTCATCGTCGATCTGATGAACGAGGCTGGCATCGCCGGCATGCGTTTCTCCATCTCCGAGACCGCCAAGTGGGGCGACGTCAAAGTCGGACCGAAGATCATCGACGCCAGCGTCAAGAAGCGCATGAAAGCCGCCCTCAAGGACATCCAGACCGGCAAGTTCGCCAAGGAATGGATCAAGGAGACCGAGACCGGCTACAAGAACTTCAACAAGCTGCTCAAGGCAGGCGAGAAGCATCCGATCGAGAAGACCGGCGCCCGCCTTCGCGGCCTGATGCCGTGGATCAAGAAACGCGACATCAAAGGCCAGCAGGCCAGCTACTCGTAATATGAGGAGTGCGGATGACCTCATCCGCACAAATCAATCAACACAGAGCGCGGCCCGGCAACGGTCCGCGCTTTTTTGTGCCCCGCGACACCCCACGAAAGCTTGGTTGACCAAGTGACAGCACATGTGCCATCATTGACTCATGCCGCCCCGCATCGTTGTGGACACGAATGTCATGACCGCCGCCGTGCTCAGCCCGGCGGGCAGCAATCGCAGCGTCATCCGTGCCTGCTTGAAGGGCCTGGCACTGCCGCTCATGGGGGATGCCTTGTTTCACGAATACGAAGACCTGCTGGCGCGGCCCCAGCTCATGTCAAAAAGCCCGCTGACACCCAAAGAGCGAGAAACCCTGTTGAACGCGTTTTTGTCCGTCTGTGAATGGGTTCGTGTCTATTATCTCTGGCGGCCAAATCTCCCTGACGAGGCCGACAACCACCTTGTGGAGCTGGCTGTGGCCGGTGGAGCCGCCGCCATCGTGACCAATAACATCCGCGATGTGAAACGCGGTGAGCTGTCCTTTCCCCATCTTCAAATGCTCACACCTCCCCAATTTCTCAAAACTCTCCAAACGCCATGAGCACCCTCACCATCCGCCTTCCTGAAGACAAGCACCTGCGTCTTCGCAAACTGGCTGAGCACCGCTCCATGAGCATCAACAAGCTCATGGAAGAACTCGCCACCATCAGCATCGCTGAATTCGATGCCGAGACTCGTTTTCGCACTCTGGCAGCCAAAGGGTCGGCCAAGAAGGGCCTGGCCCTGCTGGACAAGCTGGATGCGGCTTTCGCCAGATAAACCGCGCTTTTTTTCGCCCTCACGCCTTGGCGTGAATCTCGTCGATAGCCCGTGCCGAGGCCTGGCGTGAGTCGGGTGTCTTGAACAGGATCGCGACGCCGATGGTGACGAAGGTGCCGAGCGTGATGCGCCACGGAAAGGACAGGACGAAGGGCTGGTCAATGCCGAGCTTGGTCTGGATGCCCAGCACGTTGCTGAGGAACAGCACGGCCATGATGCCGCAGACCATGGCGATGATGTTGCCTGTGTCACAGCCGCGTGTCTTGGTGAGCACCGCAAGCAGGAACACCCCGAGCAGCGAACCAAAGGTGAAGCCGAGGATGCCCAGCACGAGGGGAAGGATCTCGACCTTTGGATTGTGCGCCATGAACCAGGCCGTCCAGATGCCGACCACGATGATCAGGAAGGCGAAAAACACCGTGCTCCAGCGCAGGACCGCAATACGCTTCGAGTCCGGCGCGTCCGCAGGCAGTCTTGGCAGGATGAAATCGCGCGACAGGCTGGTGGCGAGCGCATTGAGCGCCGTGCTGAGCGATCCCATGGCCGTGGCGAGGATGCCGGCCGTGACGAGACCGCGCATGCCTGCGGGCATCTCGTTCATGATGAAGAAGGGGAAGACCTCGCGGCTTTCCACCGGCAGCGCCGCGTTCGGATGTGCCAGGTAGTAAGCCTTGAGCAGCACGCCGATGAGGATGAAGGCCGAGACGATCGGCAGATCGATGAGGCCGGAGAGAATCGTCGCGAAGGCGCTCTGGCGGCGGTTTTTGGCCGTGAGCATGCGCTGCACGGTGTCCTGGTCGATGCCGTGCGTGCTCATCGTCACGAAGGTGCTGCCGATGATCGCGGCCCAGATGGTGTACTCGCTGGTAAAGACATTCTTGATCCAGGCCCACGCGCCGGATTCCGCAGGCTTGGCAAAATCGAAGAACACCGGCGTCTTGATCACCTCCTCCACCGCGCCCCAGCCGCCGGGGATTTTCATCAGGAGATAAGGGATCGTGAAGCCGAGCGAGGCCACCAGCACGCCCACTTGAATGAAATCCGTCCAGATCACCGCCCGGATGCCGCCCACCGAGGTGTAGAGCGCTGTCAGCAAGGTGACGACCACCACCGCACCGGCGTAGAGCCAGAATTTCGTGTTCGCGTCCACCGCTCCGCCCTGCCACATCGCCACGGCGATCACCAGGATGATGGCGGAGACGTACAGCCGCGTGCCCATCGCCAGCACGCGGGTGAACATGAAGGTGATCGAGGCGAATTTCCGCGTCACCGGCCCGAACCGCGTCTCCAGAAACTCATAGAGCGAGATGACGCCGTGACGGTAAAAGATCGGGATGAACAGAAAGCTCACAATGATGCGCGCCAGCACCGTGCCGATGGCAAACTGCGCGTAGCTCCAGTTCTGCCGGCTGTAGCCGGCCTCCGGGGCGCCGAGAAACGTCGCCGCGCTGATCTCCGCCGCCAGGATGGATGCCAGCACCGCCCACCAGGCGATTTGACGGTCTCCGAGCGTGAAACCCTCCACACTGCCGCTCTTGCTGCGCTGCGACAGGCCGATGCCGAGGATGATGGCGAAGTAACCGAGGATGACGAGCGCGTCGAGGAGGTAGGGCATGGCGTGTGTGGCGCGAAGTCTCGCCGCAAAGCACCATGCCCGTCAAGCACCCAGGCTAAAGATGGAGCGCACCTCCTGGCCACGACTCGAACCCGAAATCACGACTTGGTCAGATTCTTCGTCTCCAGCCTTGGCAGAGCGCGCACAATCACACGCTCCTGCACCGAGGTGCCGCTGGGGGAAACCACGGTGACTTCCTCCAACACCTTGCCGACATCCTTGTTCGTGAGCGGACGGTTGATCAGCCTGCGGGTCATCACGGTGGCATTTCCCAGGGTCTGGGTGGTGACCGTGCCTCTGAGTGTGGGTGACGCCAGCGTCACCACAGACGATGGGGTTGGGGCCTGCGGAGCAGAGCATTGGGTCATCAACACGGCGGCCAGACAGCAGAGAAGCAAGGTTGTTTTTTTCATGGTTGGATAGGATGCATTAAGCAATCCGCCCGCTTTGGATGACAACACGGCCAGGATGTTCAAAATCCTCATTCTCAAACACATCGCAGCGCTCAATGAGAGCAATGCCAGGGCGCCAGATTCAAGTGAGCATCGACTCCGTTTGAGCCAGCACATCGCCAAACGGAATGCGATCCAGCAAACCAAAACTGGGATGCCTGCCGAGGCGCTCGCGGCTCGTCGCGGGGCTGGTAAGGCCGCAGAGAAAGCGGGCGAGCTGGCGTGATGACCTGAGCGCGGCCTTGCGCTCGGCGATGACCTCGCGAATCGCGGCGACGTGCTCGACGGTGATCGGCGGGGCAGGGGATTGCGGTATTTCGCGCGGGACGTCATCGGTTCTGCCTTTTTCACGCTCTTTGCAGCTCGTGCAGGTGCCGCAATCGGTTTCCATGGCTTCCCCGAAGTAGTTGAGCAGCCATTTCGTGAGACAGCCGCGATGCTGGGCGAAGCTCACGACTTCGCGCAAGCGCTCGACATCACGTTGCTCACGCTCGACGAAGAGCTGCTGCATCTTTTTCGTGATCTCCTTCGGATCGCGACGATGCGCGTCTTCGGCGAGGCGATACTTCTGCCTGCTGCCGCTGGGTTTGAGTTCGATGTCTCCAGATTCCTGAAGCCAGGTGAGCGCTTTGAGCACGCGCTCGCGCGGTTCGTTGAGTTCGGCGGCGGCTTCGTCGGGATTCAAGGTGATCCACTTGGTGCCGCGCTTGCCGCATTGAAACAAGCTGCGCAAAAAGGCCTGCCGCTCGGGTTTGTGGCCCGAAAGGATGCGCTGTTCTGGCTGGATGAAGCGAATT
Organism: Verrucomicrobiales bacterium; assembly: GCA_003506995.1. GTDB lineage: Bacteria > Verrucomicrobiota > Verrucomicrobiia > Verrucomicrobiales > Verrucomicrobiaceae > Prosthecobacter. The sequence goes on along the minus strand of DNXB01000285.1, from coordinate 14,682 downwards.
TGATAACTGGCGTAGAACGAGCCAAGCGGGCGCAGGATGCCGTTGAGCTCGAGATTGGTGATGACCGTTTCAATGACCAGCGGGCGGATGTCCGTGGCATGCGCGAGGTCGTACATCGACACATCGAACTCGCCGCCTTGCAGCAAGAGATGATCGAGAAGCTGGCGGATGGCCTGCGGCGTCGGTGTGTCGCCAAACGTGAAGTTTTCGAGGACGATGCAGTCATCGGCGCAGGCAAGCATCTCGCACACAGACGGTTTGCCATCGCGACCGGCGCGGCCGGTTTCCTGCGAGTAGTTTTCGAGCGTCTTCGGCAGGTTGTAGTGATAGACGGCGCGGATGTCCGCCTTGTCGATGCCCNNTGCCGAAGGCGATGGTGGCGACGATGACATCGGTCTCACCGCTCATGAACGCATCCTGCGCCGCGTGGCGGTGCTCATCCGGCAAACCGGCGTGGTAGGCCAAAGCGTTGACGCCACTCTTCTGCAAATGCGTTGCGACGTGCTCGGCGGTGTTTTGCAGTGTCACATAGACGATGGAGGGCACCTTGCGCTTGAGCAGCAGCTTGGTGAGCACGGGCAGGCGCTGCTGCGCGGTGCAGGGCGTGATGCGGAAATGCAGATTCGGCCGCAGGAACGAAGTCTGAACGTGATCCGCCTGCTCAATGCCGAATGCGCGACGAATGTCCGCCGCAACTGAAGGTGTGGCCGTTGCCGTGAGCGCGAGCACCGGCTTGATGCCGAGTTCCTTCGCCACCAGCGCCAGGCGCAGGTATTCCGGGCGAAAATTGTGGCCCCACTCGGAGATGCAATGCGCTTCATCGACCGCCATCATCGCGATTTTGAGGCGCTTGAGCCGCTCGACGAAATTTTCGTTCATGAGCCGCTCCGGGGCGATGTAGAGCAGCTTCAGCGTGCCGTTGCGCATGTCATCAAAGACCTGCATGGCTTCATCCGCCGAGAGCGATGAATCCAATCGTGCCGCCGCGATGCCACGCGCCCGCAACGCCTGCACCTGGTCCTTCATCAGCGCGATCAGCGGCGAGATGACCAGCGTGACTCCATCCATGAGCAACGCGGGCAGTTGGTAGCAGAGCGATTTGCCCGCGCTTGTCGGAAACAGCGCCAAAGCGCTTCTTCCAGCGAGCAAAGCCTCCATCACCTGCTCCTGCCCGGCACGAAAGGCCTTGTGGCCGAAGTGCTGTTTGAGAGTGGCGTGGAGATCGTGAGGCATGCGGCACTCATGGCACATTCAGGCTTCTGCCTGCAATGCAAACCTCATCGGGTTCGTTCTCTCGTGACCATGAAGACAACCCTGCTCTCCCTCCTTGCCCTTTCTGCCGCTGCTTTCGCCGCTGATGAAGGCTTCACCCCGCTGTTCAACGGCCAAGACCTCACGAACTGGGTCGTGCCCGAGGGCGACAACGGCCACTGGCAGGTGATCGACGGAGTCATCGACTACGACGCATGCAGCGAGGCGCCGGGGAAGGACAAGAACCTGTGGACCGCGAAGGAATACGGCGATTTCACGCTCAAGATCGACTGGCGGCTCAAACAGACCACCGGTCTCTACGACATGCCGGTCGTGTTGCCCGATGGCACGCACAAGCTCGACGAAAACGGCAAGGAGATCAAAATCCCCACGCCGAACGCCGACTCCGGCATCTACCTGCGTGGCGTGGGCAAGTCGCAGATCAACATCTGGTGCTGGCCAGTCGGCAGCGGTGAGGTCTATGGCTACCGCATGGACAAAACGATGCCGCCCGAAGTTCGCGCCGGGGTGACACCGAAAGTGAAGGCCGACAAGCCCGTGGGCGAGTGGAACACCTTTGAGATCACGATGACGGGCGACCGCCTTACGGTTGTGCTCAACGGGCAGACCGTCATCGAAAACGCCCAGCTCCCCGGCGTGCCTGAGATAGGCAAGCTCGGCCTCCAGCATCATGGCGGCAAGAACGCGAAGACTGGCGAGCTTTCGGCAGCCTCCAGCCTGATTCAGTTCCGCAACATCTCGATCAAGGAGCTGTAGCAGGCAAAGAACTCGAAAAGACGAATGAACGCGTCCGTGCGCTCGTTCCCACGCACCGATTTTCTCACGCTATGAAGCTTCTTGCCTGCCTCGCCCTGCTTTTCTCCGTCCTTTGCCCTGCGCTCAACGCCGCCGACAAACCGAACATTCTTTTCATCGCCATCGACGATCAAAACGACTGGATCGGCCACCTCGGCGGGCATCCGATGGCGAAGACACCGAACATCGACAAGCTGGCGGCACGCGGCACCACGTTTCTCAACGCGCACTGCAACGCGCCGCTGTGCAATCCTTCGCGCACGAGCCTGCTGCTGGGGCTGCGGCCCACGACCACGGGTGTTTATGGCCTCTCGCCGTGGTTCCGCACACTGCCACAATGGAAAGACCGCGTGACGCTGCCGCAGCACTTTGAAAACAACGGCTACCGCACGGCAGCAACGGGCAAAATTTACCACGGTGGCACCGGCGGAGGAGGCGGCGGCAAGGGAAAGAACAAGGCAGCGGCGAAGAAGAGCGATGCGAAGCCCGAATTCCAAATCACCGCGCCTTACGGCGGTGTCGGCACCAAACCACCGCAGAAACTCATCCCACCGGCTCCGATGGGTGATCACCCCGCGATGGACTGGGGTGTGTGGCCCAAAGACAACGACGACACGGGCAAGGGCGATTACCAAGTCGCTTCATGGACCGTCGAGCAGATCGAGTCCGCCCCCAAAGACCAGCCCTTCTTCATCGCCGCCGGATTCTTCCTGCCGCATGTGCCGTGTTACGCCACACAGAAGTGGTTCGACCTGTATCCTGATGACGACAGCGTGCTGCCGAAGATCCTGGAGAACGACCGCGCGGACACGCCGCGCTTCTCCTGGTATCTACATTGGGAGCTGCCCGAGCCGCGACTGAAGTGGATCAAGGAGAACAACCAGTGGCGCAACCTCGTGCGCAGCTATCTCGCCTGCACCAGCTTCGTCGATGCGCAGGTCGGTCGTCTCATGGTCGCGCTGGATGAGGCCGGCGTCGCTGACAACACCATCGTCGTGCTCTGGGGCGACCACGGCTGGCATCTCGGTGAAAAAGAGATCACGGGCAAAAACACGCTGTGGGATCGCGGCACCAAAGTTCCGCTCATCTTTGCCGGTCCCGGCGTCAAAGGTGGCCAGCGCTGCATGCAGCCCGCCGAGCTGCTCGACATCTACCCCACGCTCATCGAACTCACCGGCGTGCCTGCCCGCAGCGACATCGAGGGTCTCAGCCTGGTGGCTCAACTCAAAGACTCCGCCACGAAACGCGAGCGCCCGGCCATCACCAGCCACAATCAGGGCAACCACGGCATCCGCAGCGAAAAATGGCGCTACATTCACTACGCCGACGGCTCGGAGGAACTTTACGACATGGTCAACGACCCGAACGAATGGCACAACGTGGCTGCCAAGCCTGAGAATGCCGCCATCATCGCCGAACACAAAAAATGGCTGCCAAAGATCGACGTGCCCCCCGCACCGAACAGCGCCAGCCGCGTCCTCACTTACGACAAGGCCACCGACGAGGCCGTGTGGGAAGGCAAGACCGTGAAACGCGGCGATCCGATCCCGCAGTGACTCTGCGTATTCAGCGGAACAGCTTTGGCGCAAACTCGGCCAGGTAGTCACGCCACACCGGCCAGGAGTGATCTCCTGGTGTGAGACGCCATTCGTGGTTCACGCCGCGAGCCTTGAGCAGGGCGATGAGTTGTTCGTTGCGACCGAGCGCGCCGTTGTCCTTTTCGCCGCAGGCGATCCACAGCAGCTTCACTTTCGCGTTTGTGCCTGCGGCATCGTCGAGCGCTGGTTTGATCTCGTTTTCATCCGCCGCCCCACTGAAACAGCCGATCCAGGCAAAGCGGTCGCTGTTCGTGAGTCCGATGCTCAGCGACTGCCAGCCGCCCATGCTCAGCCCGGCGATGGCGCGTTGCTCACGCTCGGCTGAGACGCGATAGTGGCTTTCGACGAGGGGCAGGCCGTCTTGCAGCAGCTCGTTTTTGAAGGCATGGAGGGATTCGGCGCGTTTGTCGGCCATTTCGCGTGGGATTTGGCCCAGTGGATGGCCGTCGAGCATCAAAACGACCATCGGCTTCGCTTTGCCAGCAGCGATGAGGTTGTTGAAAATCCAATGCGCCTTGCCATGCACCACCCATGCCTCGTGGCGGTCGCCGGAGCCGTGTTGGAGGACCAACAGCGGGTACCTGGTGGTCGAATCGGCCTCGTAGCCCGGTGGGGTATAAACCCACGCGCTTCGCTGTTTGCCGAGGGCTTTCGAGAGGTAGTCATGCTGATGCACGGTGCCGTGCGGCACGTTCTGGAAGTCCCACACGTTCGGCGGTGTGCCTGGAATGTGCAGGATGCTCGCGGTGGGCTTGCGCTGCGGCTTTTGCGCCGGATTGAGCGGATCGATCATCGTCAAACCGTCCACGATGAAGCTGTACTCCCACACACCAGGAGCGATCTTCGGCACGGTGAGGGTCCAGACCTTGTCGGCATCAAGGGTCATGGCGACTTGTTCTTTGTCCCACTGGCCTCGCAACGCCACACTTTGGGACTTGGGTGCCCGCAGACGGAAAGTGACGCTGTGATCCTCCCGGATCTCGGGCGAAATCAACGATGGGGCAGGCTGGGCAGCCGCTGAGAGCGTGGAGAAGGCCCAAACCAAGGCCAAGGTGGGAAAATGCTTCATGGTGGTCGGATGCTGGCATGCGCCCCGGCGGATGGGAAGCCTGTTTTCCAGCGGCTGGAAGGGGCTGATTTTCCCTCTTGCCAAACGGAGTTCCTCCCCGACTATCTCGGCCCTCTTGTCCGGGAGCCTCTTGGTTCTGCGGGACGAAAGCCCGCAGCGCGCCTCAGGAGTGGAGGTTCGCGAGCGGTTTCCCTCCAAACACTCGCAACCCGTTAAACAGCATAATGAGCGCAACAGCTACTCTCGCAGACCTGATCGCAGGTTCTTTCCGCGAGCTCTCCGAAGGATCCATCGTCAAAGGCAAGATCCTCGAAATCAAACCGCAGGTCATCCTCGTGGACATCGGCTACAAGTCCGAAGGGGCCATCCCCTCCAACGAGTTTGAAGATGAAGACATCCAGGTCGGCGATGAGGTGGAAGTCCTCCTCGAACGCCTCGAAAACGACGAAGGCATGGTCGTGCTCTCCAAGGAGAAGGCCGCCCACCGTCAGAACTGGGAGAAAATTTACGCCGTGTTCAAGGACGGCGGTCTCGTCAAGGGCAAGATCAAGAGCGTCGTCAAAGGCGGCCTCATGGTCAACGTGGGCGTGGAAGCCTTCCTGCCCGGCAGCCAGATCGACATCATCCCGCCGAAGGATCTCAACGAGTACGTCGGCAAGGTGTTCGAGTTCAAGATCGTCAAGATCAACGACGAGCGCAAAAACATCGTGCTCTCCCGCCGCGAGGTCATCGAGGCCGAGCGCGCCGAACAGCGCCAGAAGTTCCTCGACGGCGTCACCCCCGGCGACAAGGTCATCGGCATCGTCAAGAACATCACCGACTTCGGCGCCTTCGTCGATCTCAACGGCATGGACGGTCTCCTCCACATCACGGACATGTCCTGGGGCCGCCTCAACCATCCTTCCGAGCTTCTTGGCATCGGCCAGAAAATCGAAGTGCAGATCCTTGAGGTCAACCGCGAGAAAGAGCGCGTCTCCCTCGGTCTCAAGCAGCTTCAGAACAACCCGTGGGAAAACATCGAGGCCCGCTACCCGGTCGGCCAGCGTGTGCGCGGCAAGGTCACGAAGCTCGTCGCCTACGGCGCGTTTGTGGAAGTGGAAGAAGGCGTCGAAGGCCTCGTCCACGTCTCCGAACTCTCCTGGACGAAGCGCATCGCCCGTCCTTCGGATGTTCTCTCCGTCGGTCAGGAAATCGAAGCTTCCGTTCTTGGCATCAACAAGGAAGAGCGCAAGATCAGCCTGGGCGTGCGTCAGCTCGACACAAACCCATGGGACGACATCGACGCCCGCTACCCGATCGGCACGCAGATGAAGCGCGCCGTCCGCAACCTCACCGCCTACGGCGCGTTTGTGGAGCTGGAAGAAGGCATCGACGGCATGATCCACGTCTCCGACCTCAGTTGGACCCGCAAGATCAACCATCCGTCCGAACTGCTCAAGAAGGGCCAGGAAGTGGACGCCGTGGTTCTCGGCATCGACAAGGCCAACCAGCGCATCAGCCTGGGCATGAAGCAGCTCGACACCGACCCATGGTCCATCATCGACACCCGCTTCAAGGTGGGCGACGTCGTGAAGGGCCGTGTGGCGAAGATCGCCTCCTTCGGCGCCTTCGTCGAACTGGAAGACGACATCGACGGCCTCGTGCACATCTCGCAGATCAGCGAGGACCGCATCGAGAAGGTCAAGGACAAGCTCAACGTGGGCGACGAAGTGGAAGCACGCGTCATCAAAGTGGACAAGGTGGAGCGCCGCATCGGCCTTTCCATCAAGGCCATGAACTACAGCGAAGCCGAGATCCAGAAAGAAAGCCAGGCATTCGAAGCCCTCCGCCCCAGCACCGACCTCGTCGGTTTGGAGCAGGCCTTCAAGTTCGCCACCGAAGAATGGCGCCCCGGCGGCCAGTAATCCGCGATCCACGACTCAACACACGATCAACCACGAAGGGACGCCACAAGGCGTCCCTTCTTTTTTGCTCCAGCGACGCCTGATGACGGGTTCATCCGGGACTTCGTGCAGTTTCTTGTCAGGCTTCAAGATGGGCTGCCTGTCCCCTCACCTAACCTCTCCCCGCAAACCGATGGCAGAGCAAGCGCATGCATTAAGCGGGGAGAGGGACTAACAAGCACGCCTTCTGGCCTAAGCGCCCGCATTTCAGTCCCTCTCCCCGCTGTGGATGATCCCAAGCTCTGTAGTGGCGGCGCGGGGAGAGGTTAGGTGAGGGGAATCTTGACGTGCGCTGCGAATGCACCGACTTCCCGGATGAACCTGATGCCGAGACTGGCCGAGTTCAGCCTTAGGTGGGAATTGTCTTTTATAAAATGGTTCGTTGTCCATGATTTGTGATATACACTTATAATTACATACGTTGTCTGCTCGCTGCGCACAATATTTAACCTGACTGACCCAACTGAGACCGCTAGCTCCTCATCTCGTTCCCTCCTTCCATGCACTCATTGGCAGAAACGTTTGAAAGCAGCCTCGGTTCCCAAGGGCAACTGGCGGTTTTCATGGGACTGTCGGCACAGGCTCCCGTTCTCGGGGCGGTGTCCACACACGAGCTGGTGCGGAAAGACCAGTTGAAGGAGCTGGAGCGCGTCGCTGGCAGCGACGAGCAGCGCATGGATGAATATGCCTCGTATGTGCTGCTGCCCTTGCTGCTGCTGTTTGGCACGATTGTGCTGTTGCGCCGTTCGATGCTGCCATGACCTCTGGGTCGGAGCGGCGGCCTATTTTTTGGGTGCGGGCAGCACCTCCACCTCAATCTCCCGGGCTTCGATCACGGACGTGGAAGTTGTTGTCGTCTCAAAGCGCCGCTCTTTCGAGAAGGTGCCCGCCAGCTTCTGGCGCAGGGTGAAATAAAGCGCCGCGCAGGCTGAAACCGCCAGCCCCGTCACCACCACGGCGGCACTGAACAATAGCAGCAGCGCCGCAGCGCCCACGACCAGCACCACGATCAGTCCCAACGCCAGCACGCCCGGAAGACCCCGCAGGCGCGGCAGTTGAAAGGCAAACGTTCTGGGATTCATGCCGACAACATGCCTCTTTTGCCCATGATCACAATACGCATCTGCCCAAGGCATGGTCCGGGTTCAGCCTCCATGCAGAAACGCCAGCGCGGCCTCACGATGCGGATGCACGGCCAGTTCCTTGCGTAGCGCGAGCAGCCGCGTCAGCAAATCCTCACCCAAACGCTCCCGCAACTGCGTTTGCAGCGTTTCATCCAGCACCTGATGCCGCACCGCCTTCTGCCACGGCGAGGTGAAGATGCGATGGATGGCGAGATGCAGGTTCCCGGCTTTCAGCGCCTCCCACTCGCCACCGTCCAGCCAGATGCCGCCGGTGCGGGAGCGGTCCACGCGAAAATACCGCCCATGTCCCACGCGATAGCGCATCATCACGGTGCCGGACTCCGGGCACAGCTTCACCACCTCGTCAAACTCGCTGACTGGCACTTCTGACGGTGGCGGATCATCCGCCAGCTCCACCACAGGCTGGGTGCTCTGCCAGCGCCAGTAGTTCTCCGCCGGAATCCAGTGCCCGCCCGTTTCCGGGCAGCGGTACGCGATCAAGCCGCGCTCCAGTTCAACACGCTCCAGACCTTTGTGGCTGCCCAGGGGACTTTGCATGAGGCCGATCATTCATGCAGCCATGGCCTTGTCAGCCTTTTTGTGGGTTGTGTCGCGGTGAAAAACACGGCAGGCATGAGCCTGCGCCCATGCCCCGTGGAAAATCCATCGCCTTTGCCCGCATCCGCGCGGAGGTCATCCGCCTGGTGGCGTTGATCCCGCCGGGGAAGTTCACCACCTACGGCAGCATCGCCATTCACATGAACGTCATCGCCCGCCATGTGGCCACCGTGCTGAGCCGGCTCACGGAGGACGAGTCCGCCTCGCTGCCCTGGCATCGAGTCGTCTCCGCCGATGCGCGCCTCAGCCCGAACATGGACGCGGCGCTCTCACGCAAGCAGCGCCGGCTTCTCAAGGCGGAGGGCCTGCGCATCGACAAAGACGGTTACATCCAGGATGCGGAGACGCATTTCCACGTCGTCGGCGTGCGGCGGAACATCCGGTGGAGCGAGGTGGGTGAGTAAACCTCACGCCAGCAGCTTCGACACCAGCTCGCCATGCACGTTGGTCAGACGCATGTCGAGACCCTGGAAGCGCACGGCCAGCTTGGTGTGATCGAAGCCGAGCAGGTGCAGCAGCGTCGCGTGCAGGTCATGCACATGCACCGGATCTTGCGTGACGTTGAAGCCAAACTCGTCGCTCTCGCCGAGCGTGAGGCCGGGTTTCATGCCACCGCCGGCAAACCACATGGTGAAGGCGTTCGGATGATGGTCGCGGCCGTCGCTGCCGCCTTGCACCATCGGCGTGCGTCCGAATTCGCCGCCCCAGATCACGAGCGTGTCCTCCAGCAGGCCGCGCTGCTGCAAATCACGCACCAACGCCGCGCAGGGCTGGTCGGTGAGGCCGCATTGTTCCTTCAATCCCTTCGTGAGGCCGCCGTGATGGTCCCATGCCTCGTGGAAGAGCTGCACAAAACGCACACCACTTTCGATGAGGCGGCGGGCGAGCAGGCAGTTGTTGGCAAACGACACCTCGCCGGGCTTCGCGCCATACATGTCGAGGATGTGCTTCGGCTCCTTTGAGATGTCCATGACCTCCGGCGCGGTCTGCTGCATGCGGTAGGCCAGCTCAAAGCTGTTGATGCGCGCGGCGATTTCGGGGTCGCCCACAACGTTGAGCCGTTCCTCGTTGAGCTGCTTCAGCGCGTCCAAAGTCTGCCGCTGTGTCTTGTCGGTGACGCCCTGCGGGTTGTTCAGGAACAGCACAGGCTCCCCGCTGCTGCGGAAGGGCACGCCCTGATAAACCGTGGGCAGGAAACCGCAGCCGAAGTTCGACAAGCCGCCGCTGGGGCCTTTCTGGCCGCTTTGCATGACGACATAGCCGGGCAGATCCTGGTTCTCGGTGCCAAGGCCGTAAAGCGTCCACGCGCCAAAGCTCGGCCGTCCAAAAATCTGCGAACCCGTGCTCATCAAAATCTGCCCGGGCGCATGATTGAAGGCGTCCGTCTTCATCGAGCGCACAATCGTGAGGTCATCCGCGATCTTTGCCGTGTGCGGCAGCAGCTCGCTGATCTCCGCGCCGCTTTGACCGTGTTTGGCAAACTTGAACTTCGGGCCGAGCAGCTTGCTGTTCGGATTGATGAACGCGGCGCGGTAGCCTTTGAGCAGGTCCGCCGGCGGCAGCTTGCCGTCCCACTTGGCGAGTTCGGGCTTGTTGTCGAACAACTCCAGATGGCTAGGAGCGCCGCCCATGAACAGATAGATCACGCGTTTGGCCTTCGCGCCGTGATGCGGCTTCTTGAGGGCCAGCGGGCTGGCCGGAGCGGGCGCGGCGTTCGCGCGCATCAGGTCCAGCGCCGCCAGCGAGGCCATGCCGACGCCGCATTCCTGGAAAAACCAGCGGCGGGTCAGATAGCGGGCGTGTTCCCGTTGCAGATCAGTCATGAGATTCATCGCGGTCATTCCTTGGTGATGGTTTCGTCCAGGTTGAGCAGCGCACGCGCCACGGTGGTCATCGGCGCGAGCGTTGCAGGAGCGGTGTTGGCTCGTTGCTGATGCAGCAGGCCCAGCAGCACGCGGGTTTCTTTCTCCGTCGGCGGACGTGAGGTGCAAAGGTGGAATCCATGCGCGATGGCGGCCTTGTCATCGCCCTTCGCGGCGTCTGTCATGCGTTTGGCGAGATGTTCGGCGGCTTCGAGGCTCAGCGTTTCGTTCAGCGTCATCAAAGCCTGCAACGGCGTGTTGCTGCGAGCGCGCTTGATGCAGCTCGCCTCGCCATTCGGCACATCAAACGTGCTCAGGAAAGGATACGGTGTGCTGCGACGGCGGAAGACATAAACGCTGCGGCGGTACTTCTGATTGGATTCCTCCACCTTCCACGGGAAGGGCGCGTAACTGACGGGTTTCTGGAAAAGATACTCCGGCGCGGGCGGCATGACGCCACGTCCGCCGACTTCGGGATTGAGCAATCCGCTGACGGCGAGCTGGATGTCGCGCACGATCTCGCCCTCGACGCGGAATCGCGGCCCACGAGCGAGCAGGCGGTTGTAGGGGTCGCGTTCCAGCAGCTCCGGCGTGACGCGGCTGTCCTGCTGGTAGGTGTGACTGGTGACGATGAGCTTGTGAAGATGCTTGAGGCTCCAGCCATGGTCCATGAACTCGCAGGCCAGCCAGTCGAGCAGCTCTGGATGGCTCGGCTTCGCTCCTTGAATACCGAAGTCATCCGCTGTCTCCACCAAACCGATGCCAAAATAGGCCTGCCACACGCGGTTTACGATCGCACGCGCCGTGGTGGGCGAGTCACGCGAAACCAGCCACTTCGCGAACGTGAGGCGCGAGCTGTCGGCGTTCTTCGGCAGCGGATTGAGTGCCGCAGGCACGCCGGTGGTGACGCGGTCACCCGGCTTGAGGAAATCGCCACGCTTCAGGACGTTGGTCATGCGCGGTTGCTCACGGGCATCCAGCACCAGTGTGGTGGTGCCTTCGGGATGCTGCTTCCACAGCGCTTCGATCTCGTCATTGACCGGCTTCCATTCGGCGACGCTGCTGCGGAAGACGCTGAACTCGGCTTTCTTGTCATACAGTGGGTCCGCCTCGACATCCGCCGCTTCCGTGGCGCTGATGCGATAGCGTCCGAGGTTCATCGTTTGCAGATCGTCGCTATTCCAACCGCCGTGCTTCATGCTCAGGCCGATGGTGAGTTCGGAGTCGGCATTGACCTCAATCGGCTTCTCCAGCACAAACACCGCGTTGCGTGGCACATTGCGGCGTCCCGGACCAGCGTCGATGCCCCAAGCGGTGTCGGCTTTGCCATCAATCGCATATGCAATGGGGCCTGTAACACGCTTGTCCTTCGCTGTGTCCTGATCTTTGGCAAAGCTGGGGATCGGCGTGTTCTCCGGCTCGCCGAAGTCAGCGGTGGCCTTGATGAATTTCAGCGCCGTGTCTTTGCCGCCAATCTTGATCGTGGCGTTGAACTCGGTGAGCGCGGCGGTGCCTTTCTGCGAGCGTCCAGGACCGTAAGCCGGCAGGTTCGGATCGTTCATGAGCTCCAGGCGAAACGCGGCGATCTTGAGCGGCGCGTTTTCCTTCACCACAAACTTCACCTCGCTCTTCGTCGGCGCGTAACCTTGGGCAAGAATGCTGCCGTCGGGCTGGCGCAGCGCTTTTTCGCCACCGCTGGGGTCGTCTTCAAACTGAAGCGTGGTCCACTTCGGCTGAGGTTTGAGCGATTTCTTCCATGCGGTCAAACGCTGCGGCCAGTCGGCATGATCGTGACGGAGTTTGTCTTCGAGTTCGCGGATGCGCTGCATGAGCTGCGAGCGCTGCATCTGCTCGCTGCTGGTATAGACCACGCGCCAGGGCTCGTTGTCGTTGTTCAGGAAGGCAAACATCCGGTAGTACTCTTCCTGCGTGATCGGATCGTACTTGTGGTTGTGGCACTGCGTGCAGCCGATGGTCAAACCGAGCACGCTTTTCCCGATGGTGTCCATGTGGTCAAACATGGCCTCCATGCGAAACTGCTCAGGATCGACGCCGCCTTCCTCGTTGATCATCGAGTTCCGCAGGAAACCGGTGGCTACGATTTGATCCTGCGTGGCCTTCGGCAGTTGATCGCCGGCAATCTGCTCGATGATGAATTGATCGTACGGCAGGTCACGGTTGAAAGCGTTGATCACCCAGTCGCGGTAGAACCAGATGAAGCGCATCGGGTCTTTTTCATAGCCGTTCGAGTCCGCGTAATGCGCCGCGTCAAGCCAGTGGCGCGCCCAGCGCTCACCATGATGTTGGGAGCTCAACAGCTCATCCACCAGCAGCTCATACTGGTTCTCCAAGTCTCCTGGTCTCCTGGTCTCCGTATCTGGATTCGGCGGCAGACCGATGAGATCGAGATAAAGCCTCCGCACCAGCTTCTCGGGAGAAGCCTTCAGCGAAGGTTTGAGACCTTCCTTCGCAAGCCGTTCTTGAATGAACGCATCAATCGGATGCGCGCCCTTCGCACCCGGCACCTTCGGTTTCACCGGTGGTTTGAAGGCCCAGTGGTCCGTCTTGGTCTCCAGCCTCACACTCGCGCTGTCCGGCCACTCGGCTCCGGCATCGATCCACGCTTTGATCGTGCTGATCTCGGCGACGGAAAGTGGATCTCCTTTGCGGGGCATCCTCATTTTCGGGTTCCGCCCCTCAATGGCATGCACCATCACGGAGTCAGCGCTTTGCCCGGGCTTGATTGCAAGGCCAAAGTCCCCGCCTTTCAATGCGCTGGGTTTGTGATCCAGCCGCAGCGCGGCCTCCTGCTTGTTCGGACCGTGGCATGAGTAGCAGCGCTCCTTCAGGATCGGCTGCACGTCATGGACGAAATCAACCGCCGCCACAGCGGGCAGCACGGCGGCCAGGGAAAGCACCAAGGGTTTCAGCATGCAGACGAATACGTGCGCTCGCATGGAATCTCATGTCACACAGCATGGAGGATTCAGACTAGGGCAGCCAGTGGCGGCCTTCCATGCCCGTTGCCCATCACGCCTGCCTCCACCCCGCTCAGAGATACAGCGGATGCCGGGCTTGAAAGCCCGCCCGCGAGCGGCTGGGCACACGCCAGCGCGGTCCCTCGCCCTCGCGTGAGCCCGAGGTGTCAAAGCGCAGGCCGCAGACCTCCATAAACACATGGTGTCCCGGCTTCACATAAACCGTGACGAGCCGGCCCGGCCCGGGCACTCCATAGCGGGCAAAGTCCTTGGAGTTAGATGCCTGCTTCAACAGCCCGGCACGATACAGCACATGCGAGATCGAGCCCGAGCAGTCAAAGCCGTTGTCAAACAGCACCTGATGCCCGCCGCCCCACTTGTAGGGCTTGTCCACGAGCTGGTTTGCGGCCAGCACCAGTCGATGAATCTCGGCAGGATGGGTGTAGTGGGCGTAGGCCTGCCGTCCGTTGAAATACAGCGGCACCACCGGGGGCGCCATGCCATACCAAGTCGCCGCTCCCATCCCGCCCAAAATACCCCACAGGCCGAGCTTCAGCCAGCGGCGACGGCCAAGATCGTGGATACACTGCGCCTCAATGGTGCCTTCGATCTCTAAGGGAATAAGCGGTTCCTTCACCATATACACAACAGTCGAACCCTAATTTCCATAATGGACTGCGTCAATGCTCATAACTGCGGCTGGGGGAAATCCCCTGCGCACAACGATGGTGAATCCGCAGCTATTTTCGGCAGGTGTGCCGCTTATGCGCGGCTCCATCGCGAAGAGGGCGAATCAATGCCGTCCCTCTCATCAAGGCTGAAGCCATGCTCGCTCCGCCCACGGCGTCACTTCCCGCTGCTCCATTTCGCTGCGTTGATGAGCAGTTGCTGGTAGGGCTTCAGATCATGCACGCGGCCATCGTGACCGAGGGCGATGCCGACGATCTTAGCTTTCGGGTGCTCGGTGATCCAGACGCTCGGATGTGGCTTTTGGAATTTGTCGCTGGGGGATGTTTCGGCCAGAACGTTGATCTTGGCGGTGCCTGCGGGGATTTTTTCCGGCTCGGCATTCACATAATACAGTTCGTCTTCGACGGTGAAGCTCGGTGGGACACCCTGCATGACTGGGTGGTCGGCTTTCACGGTTTTCACATCGAAGGGATGGATCTTGTCGTGGCCGCGGGCACCGCCACCGACGATCTGCGCGTTGAGTTCCGGCCAGCCAGCGAAGCCATACCAGGTGCCGGGATGCAGCATGACGATGCCTTTGCCTGCGGCGGCGAAATCGAAGAGCGCTTTGCGATAGGCGGCGGTGTCGAAGAATTTGCGGTTCACGCTGATGATGGCGGCGTCGGCGTTCGCGAGTTCGGTCGCGGCTTGGTCGCGGTCTTCGGTGTAGTGGACGGTGAAGCCGGCGGCTTTG
>DNXB01000384.1 GCA_003506995.1 Verrucomicrobiales bacterium | reverse complement strand
CAATGAGCAGGACTGGCGGCGCAGCGTGCAGATCGCGGGCAAACCGACTCTGCCGGAGCACTTTAAAGAGCAGGGTTTCCTCACTGCGGCGGCGGGGAAGATTTTCCATGCGAACCACGGCGGGCCGGAAGGCCGCCTGACCGGCTGGCACGGCGGCAGGCGCGGGTTTGAACAGGACGCGGCCTGGGATCAGCGCTTTCCAAGCGCGGGCGTGCAGATTCCCGATCTGCCGGTCCACACCGGGCAGAATTTCAACGGACTCGACATCTGGCATTGGGACTGGGGTGGCATTCCAGTCGAGGACGACAAGACCGATGACGGTCAGGTCGTGGCCTTTGCGGCCGATTTCCTTGGGAAGAAGCAGAAGAAGCCTTTCTTCCTCGCCCTCGGCCTCTACCGACCGCATTCACCCTGGTATGTGCCGCAGAAATACTTCGATGCGCTGCCGCTGGACTCGATCAAGCTGCCGGAGGTGAAGGCGGACGATCTCGATGACCTGCCCGCCATCGCGAAGCCTGGCAAAAGCGGCCATCATGCCGGGATCGTGGCGAAAAACCTCTGGAAGGACGCCGTGCGCGCTTATCTCGCGAATGTGGCCTTTTGTGACGCGATGCTCGGACGCGTCCTCGAAGCGGTGGAAAAAGGCCCGAACGCGAAGAACACCATCATCGTCTTCACCTCCGACCACGGCTGGTATCTCGGTGAGAAGCAAATGTGGCACAAAGGCAAGCTCTGGGAGCCGGCCACGCGTGTTCCGCTGAGTGTGTACGCTCCAGGCGTGACCCAGCCGGACAGTGTGTCCGCGCAGCCTGTCGCGCTCATTGATCTGTATCCCACGCTCTGTGATCTCGTGAAGGTGTCGAAGCCGGAGCACCTCGACGGCACCAGTTTGAAGCCCTTGCTGACCGATCCTGCGACCAAACGCGACAAACCAGCCATCACCTGCATGGGCGGCGGCAAAAACGCCGCTTATGCCGCGCGTGACGAGCGCTGGCGCTACATCCGCTACTCCGATGGCAGCGAGGAGCTCTACGATCATCAAAGCGATCCGAATGAGTGGACGAACCTGGCCGCCAAGCCCGAACACGCGACTGAAAAGACCCGTCTGGCCGCCTTTTTCNNCGGCCGCCGAGGTCGTCGTGGCCGCGAGTCCCGCCGGTTCCGCCGACTTGGTCTTGAAGATCGGCGATGAGATCAGCGCCGCCGAAGCACCGAAATTGCAGGGCAGGGGAGTTTTCATCAATGCCGCCTTTGAATTTGATCCCGCCATCGACCAGGACAGCACCGTTCTCACTCATGGAGACGCTCAATCCGGCTACGCGTTGCACCTCGTTGCCGCCAAACCGACGCTCACGGTCTTTGTGAATGGCAAGGAGTCGGTCATCGCTGGCGCACCGCTGGAAAAGGGCCGAATCAACCTCCGGGCGTTGATCGATCTCGGCGGTGTCATCTCGATGGCTGTCCCTGGACACAGCGAGGTGCTCGGCGTGGCTCCTTTTGAGAAAGGATTTCCTCAAGAACCCAAATCAGGGATCGCGGCCGGGCAAAGTTTCGGCATGCTAAAGGTCGCCAAACATCCCAACAGCACTCCGTTTGATGGCATCGTCCATCGTTTGAACCTCACTATCCTTCCCCCCCAGGAAATCACCGCCAAGCCGAACTAACATGCGCGCCCGCATCATCAAAGACTTTCGCTTCGAAGCCGCTCAGACCCTGCCGAACCTTCCCGGTGACCACAAATGCACCAAGATGCACGGCCACTCCTTCAAAGTGGAGATCGCTGTCGAGGGCGAGGTCAATCCGCAGATCGGCTGGGTCTATGATCACGCCGAAATCTCCCGGGCCATGAAGCCGATCATGGACCGCCTCGATCATTCCTATTTGAACGAGATTGAAGGACTGGAGAACCCGACCATTGAGTACATGGCCGCCTGGCTGTGGAAAAAGCTCGCCCCGCAGCTTCCCGGACTCTGCGAGATCGTGATTCACGAAACTCCGAACGCCCGTTGCGTGTTTCGCGGGGAGCTCTGAACCACTCATCGACACTAAATGAGCACTCATTTGAGATCCGATCATCCATGTTTGAATCTTTGTCTCATGGACGGCGCCGTTCTGCCCAGCAATCCCGACAAAAATCCCACCCTGACCATTTTGCCCTCGCCTGGCGTTCCAGCGAGTATCTGATGGAGGAGATGTAGCGGGGGAACCTTTGATTTTTGGCCGGTTGCATCCGCTTCCCCAAAAACTATCATCCCAGCATGTCCGCAGCCCTTAAACTCGATCCCAGGCCGCCCAAGTGGACGGTGCAGGATTACCTCGAAGCTGAAAAGACCAGCGAGGTGCGCCACGAATTCGTCGCAGGCGATCTCTACGCGATGGCAGGGGCCAGCGAGGATCATAATTTCATCAGCCTGAACATCGCCGCTGCCATCCGCAATCATCTCCGCGGCAAGCCCTGCAAGGTCTTCATTCACGACATGAAGGTGCATGTCTTTGCGAATCTGACTTTGTTTTACTACCCCGACGTGATGGTGGTCTGCGATCCCGAGGACACCGAGCGCTACTACAAGACGCGGCCGCGCATCATCGTCGAGGTCGTCTCCAGCAGCACTCTCAACACCGACACGCGTGAAAAGCTCATCACCTTCATTCAACTGCCTTCGCTGGAGGAATATGTCCTCGTCGAGCAGGACAGCATGACCGTCACGGTGCATCACCGCAGCAAGAACTGGCTGCCAGACGTGCTCACCGGTGCTGACGCCGTGCTCGAACTCTCCTCCATCGGCTTCAGCCTGCCGCTGCGTGAGGTTTATGAAGGTGTCTTCCCGAAATAAGCTCACTGCCCGCGATTTCCCGCCGCCATGCTTTGAAAGGCCTTCTCAGCGGTGCCGCTGGTGCTGCTGCGGTTCCGGCCATCGCCGCGTCCAATCACACCGAGCCTGCCCCGGCGTTGTTTCCGGCGCGGCATGTCTTTCAAGACCCCGATTTCACCCAACCGGTGAAGTTTCCGTGGGAAAAACTGCTTTCCGCCGAAGAACTCGCCACCACGCAGGCGTTGGCCGATCTGATCCTGCCGAAGGACGACACCTCGCCCGCCGCTTCCGAGGTCGGCGTTCCTGACTTCATCAACGAATGGGTCAGCGCCGACTACCCGCAGCATCACGAGGACCGCGAAATCGTTGTTACTACACCCACAGCCAGACCTGGAAAAGCCTCGGCTATGTGGGCAATATCAGCGTCGGCGGGCCCTACCCGGGCGTGTCGGCGGAGGTCATTGAGAAGCTCGGTTTGCAGGGCGTGGTTTGAAAGGTTTTGGGGGCTGAAAAAAGACTGCGTTTCGAGGCAAAATTCCCTTTGCTCGCCCCCCCATCTCGCTAGTCTCAGCGGGTCATCATCGAGCACGTTTCCGGTAGCGGTTTTTTGGACGGATTCAGTCGATGATTCTCCCCTCAACTCTTATGTCCGAACAGTCTCCTGAGCAGAACGCTGCTTTCAATACCGGTGTGGCCGAAAATCAGGCCTACGGTGCCGATCAAATTCAAAAACTCGAAGGCCTCGAAGCGGTCCGCCTCCGCCCCGGCATGTATATCGGTGATCCCGATGAACGCGGCCTGCACCACTGCGTGTTTGAAGTGGTGGACAACTCCATCGACGAGCATCTCGCCGGTCATTGCAAAAACGTCTGGATCACAATTCACACCGACGGTTCCATCACCATTCAGGACGACGGCCGCGGCATCCCGGTGGAAATGCACCCCAAGGCCGGAATTCCAACGGTCGAACTCGTGCTGACCAGCCTGCACGCGGGCGGCAAGTTCGGTGATGGCGCGTATGAGTTTTCCGGCGGCCTCCACGGCGTCGGCGCGAAGTGTACGAATGCGCTGTCCGACTGGTTCAAGTGCGAGGTCTTCCGCGATGGCAAAATCCACGCCATCGGCTTCGAGCGCGGTAAAACGACGGAGCCGCTGACCGTCCTTGGCGACCTCGATGATCCGAAGACCACCGGCACGAAGATTTCCTTCTTCCCGGACTCCAGCATCTTCACCATCACGACGGCTTACGTCTTTGATCGTCTGCTCGTGCGCCTGCGTGAACTCGCTTTCCTGAATCCCGGCATCAAGATCACCCTCACCGACGAGCGCTGCGAGCCGCAGCGCCAGGAAGTGCTCATTTATCAAGAAGGTGTGAAGCAGTTCGTGCGCGAGATGGGCGCGGACAAGGACAAGATCCATCCTGAACCGGTCGCGCTCGCCGGTCGTCGCGAGGTGGCCATCGACGACAAAAAGAAGTTCATCCTCGTCGATTGCGTGCTGCAATGGAACAAGGGCCTCAACGAGCAGACGCTCTGCTTTGCCAACGCCATCCCGAATCCCGACGGCGGCACGCATTACAGCGGCCTCAAAACAGCGCTCACGAAGTCGGTGAAGCAGTACATCAACGCCAACCCCAAGGCTTTCAAAGACAAGCTGCCGGACATCGAGGGCGACGACTGCCGCGAAGGCATGATCTGTGTGCTGAGCGTTAAATTGACCAATCCGCGCTTCAACTCGCAGACGAAGGTGAAACTCGTGAACGGTGAAGTCGAAGGCGTCGTCAATTCCATCGTCTATGAAGGGCTGCTGCGCTTCTTTGACGAGAATCCCGACACTGCGATCGAGATCATCAAGAACATCATCATCGCCGCGAAATCACGCGAAGCCGCCCGCAAAGCCCGTGAGGCGATCCGCAAAGACGCGATGAGCAGCGGCGGTCTGCCCGGCAAGCTGGCCGACTGCTCCGAACGCGATCCGGCGAAGACGGAGCTGTTCATTGTCGAGGGTGACTCCGCTGGTGGCTCCGCCAAGATGGGCCGCAACCGCCACAATCAGGCGATTCTCCCGCTCCGAGGCAAACTCATCAACACGGAGAAGGCTCGTCTCGAAAAAGTGCTTCAGAACAAGGAAGTGCAGACCATGATCACGGCCATCGGCACAGGCATCGGTGGCGACAGCGAGGTGGAAGGCTCCTTCAACATCGAGAAGCTCCGCTACCACAAAATCGTCATCATGACCGATGCCGACGTCGATGGCAGCCACATCCGCACCTTGCTTCTCACGTTCTTCTTCCGCCAGATGCCGGAACTCATGAAGGGCGGTCACATTTATGTCGCCCAGCCGCCGCTGTATCAGGTGACGCGCAAGAAGCGCGAGGAATATGTGCAGAGCGATGCCGAAATGGATGCCATCCTGCTCGAACTCGGCTCCGGTGAAATCAGCCTGCGCAACATCGCTGATGGCAGCAAGCTCGCGGCTGACCGGCTCAAGGCCATCCTTGATCTTCTCGTGCCCGTCGCCAAATTCGCCGACATCGTGCGTCGTCACGGTGGCGACTTCGAGCAATATCTCCAGGCCCGCGACGAAGCCACCGGCAACCTGCCACACCACATCGTCGTCATTCGCGAGGGCAATGAAGTCAGCCTCCACTACTTCGTCACCAACGAGCAGCTCGCCGCTTTCGCCCGCGACAATCACGATCTTCACCTCTTCGGCAATCCCACCGCCGAGACCAACGGCGTCGCCGCCCCCAAGGCCCACCGCCGCGCCCGCCTCATTGAGATCCACGAGGCTCACGGCATGAAGAAGCGCTTCCAGCAGCTCGACGAGCTCGGCCTGCACGTCGATCACTTCAGCAGCCAGGACAAGCCGCTCTTCGAGGTCATCGAAGGCGATGGTGAGAACGCCAAGGTCCATCCCGTCTTCAGCATTCCAGGCATCCTCGACAAGGTCATGGAGATCGGCAAACGTGGCATGGAGATCAAGCGCTTCAAAGGTCTCGGTGAAATGAACGCCAAGCAGCTCTTCGAAACCACCATGGACCCGAACAAGCGCACGCTTCTCCAGGTCAAGCTCGACGAAACCAACTCCCACGAAGCCGAACGCATGTTCACCATCCTGATGGGCGATGTCGTGGAGCCCCGAAAGCACTTCATCGAAGAAAACGCCCTCAACGTCCGCAACCTCGACGTGTAAGCAGCAGCCAAGAGGTCAAGGGGTTGTCAAGAATCGTCAAGAGTTGTTATGGGAACGGTCGATCTACATGAACTGAGAGTCTATCAGCTCGCGATGCGAGTCGGGGAAGACGTGTGGTCGCTGACGGTGGGTTGGGAGTGGCTGGCGAAGCAGACCGTCGGTCTGCAATGGATTCGCTCCGCTGACTCAATTGCTGCCAACATCTCGGAAGGCTATGGCCGCTACTCCTTCAAAGAGAACGCCCGATTCTGTTATTATGCTCGTGGTTCCCTTCGGGAGACACAAACATGGCTGGAGAAAGCCATCGCCCGAAGCCTAGTCGCAGGGCCAGTTGCCGACGAACTATTGCTGAAACTCGAAACGCTTCGCCGTCAGCTCGACAACTACATCCACTCCTTTGGCCGCACTCAATCCTCGACCGTCCGCGAAGAATCGCTTGACGCCTCCATCGACCTCCCGCCCCTCGAAGAGTTCCTAGCCACCTTCGACTCCCCGCCTTGACCACTCCTTGACCTCTTAACGGCGCTCTACCGCCAACCTTGACCCTTTCCGCCCATGCAAGATCCCAACATCCGCCCCATCTCTGTCGCTGAAGAAGTGAAGAACTCCTTCCTCGACTACTCGATGTCCGTCATCATCGCCCGTGCGCTGCCGGATGTCCGTGATGGTTTGAAGCCCTCCCAGCGCCGCATCCTTTACGCGATGCATGAGCTGTCGCTCTATCCACCGAAGAAGCACATGAAGTGTGCGAAGATCTGCGGTGACACCTCGGGTAACTACCATCCGCACGGCGAGGCGGTGATTTACCCGACGCTGGTTCACATGGGGCAGCCCTGGGCCATTCGTGAGCCCTTGATCGACCCGCAGGGGAACTTCGGTTCGGTGGAAGGCGATCCTCCGGCTGCCATGCGTTACACGGAAGCCCGCATGACGCACCTGGGCGGCACTTTGATGTCGGACATGGAGAAGGAGACGGTCGATTTCGTGCCCAACTACGATGAGCGTCTCACCGAACCGACCGTGTTCCCGGCGGCGTTCCCGAATCTCATCGTCAACGGCGGTACCGGCATCGCCGTCGGCATGGCGACGAACATGCCGCCGCACAACCTCGGCGAGGTCGTCGATGCCGTGTGCGCGCAGATTGACAATCCTCAGATCACTTGCAGCGAACTTCAGGCGCACATCAAAGGCCCCGATTTCCCGACAGGCTGCGTCATCCTCGGCACCAACGGCATCCGTGAATACATGGAAACCGGCCACGGCAGCGTGCGCACCCGTGGCAAGGCGGAGATCGTTGAGAATGGCAACCGCGAGCAGATCATCATCACCGAGATTCCGTTCAACGTGAACCGCGCCGAACTGGTGAAACGCATCGCTGAACTAGCGAATGAGAAAGTCATCACGGAAATCAGCGGCGTGCGTGATGAGTCGGATGAAAACACCCGCGTTGTCATTGATCTCAAGCGCGACGCCCGTGGTCAGGTGGTGCTGAACAATCTCTACAAGCACACTGCGCTGGAATCGAGCTTCTCGATCCACATGCTCGCCATCGACGGCGGCAAGCCGCGTGTGCTGAGCATGAAGGACGCCATCGCGTGCTACATCGAGCATCGGCGCGAGGTCATCATCCGCCGCACGCGTTTCCTGCTCAAGCAGGCTGAGATCAAGGCCGAAAAACTCGAAGCCCAGCTCCTCGCGCTCGGTCATCTCGACGATTTCATCAAGATCATCCGCGACAGCAAAAACCGCGACGAGGCCCGCGAGCGTCTCAAGGCCTACAACTTCGCCATCAGCACCGCCGAGCAGCTCGGCATCATGATTCGCGCCCAGGCCAGCATTGTCGGCGACAGATACATCTTCACCGACAAGCAGGTCGAAGACATCCTCGAACTCCGTCTCTATCAGCTCGTCGGACTCGAGCGCGACAAGATCAAGGCCG
>DNXB01000357.1 GCA_003506995.1 Verrucomicrobiales bacterium | reverse complement strand
TACGACAACACCATCCCGCTGTTTGAAGAGCCCGGCCCGCTCAAAAAGAAAATCATGGGCATCAAGACTGACTCCACGCCCGTCGAAGCGCCCAAACCTGTCGAAGGCAGCAGCATCCTCGCTCTTTATAAACTAGTCGCCTCCGAAGCCGATTACGACACCATGGTCAGCGACCACCTCAACGGCGGCGTCGGTTACGGCGACTTCAAAAAACGCCTCCTGCAAGGCGTGACCGACTACTTCGCCCCCTACCGCGCCCGCCGCGATGAAATCCTCGCCGATCCAGGCTATGTGGACCGAGTCCTCGCCGAAGGAGCCGAAAAAGCCCGCGCCGTCGCCCGCAAGACGCTCAACCGCGTGCGTGAGGCGGTGGGCTTGGGTTGAGGTAGTCTCATGAATTCTGCCCCCTCGCTTGTGCTGAACGAGGAAGTTGACTCAAGCAAACCTCCCGAAGGCAATCGCGCAGCCAGCGGTGAGCTGGATCAGCATCCATGCGCGGATGCCAGAGCAAGGAGACGGTGAACTCCGGCGTGGCGACGGGGAGGCAAAAGCTATGCATGCCCTCACGCAGGACTCCCGTGTGTCGTTCTGGAACGGTGGCGATGAGGTCGGAGGTGCGGGCCAGAGCCAGTGCGGTCGAGAAGCCGCCGACGGTGGTGACGATTTTCCGTTCGAGTCCGAGCGGTTCCAAAGCTTCATCAATCGCCCCCATCTCCAGGCCCGGTCGTGAGACGGCGATGTGGCCGCAGGACACATAGCGCGAGGGAGTGATCCTGCCTTTGCTCAGCGGGTGTCCCAACCGCGCCACACCCACAAAGCGATCTCGGAACAGGGCCTGAGCACGCACCTCCGGACCGATGGTCTTCGCGACCACGCCTGTTTCCAAATCAACCAGCCCATCGCGAAGCGGTGCACTGTCTTTGTTAGGCTTCAGCACGAAGCACAGCCTGACACCGGGAGCTTCCTCGCTGACGCGAGCGATCAGAGCGGGGCCGAAGTTTTCCACAAAACCTTCACTGGTCCGCAGCGTGAACTCGCGAACGAGTTGTTGAAGGTTGAGTTTCTTCGCCGGTCGAAGAACAGCTTCCGCATCCTGCACCAGTTGATGAACTTGCTCCCGAAGTTCGATAGCGCGGGGCGTGGGGACCAGACCTCGACCGGCCCTGACCAGCAGCGGATCGCCGGTCGCCTCACGCAGCCTCGCCAGTGACCGGCTCATTGCCGATGAGCTGAGACGCAAGCGCTGGCCAGCACGCGCAACACTGCCTTCCGCGAGCAGCACATTCAGGGTGATGAGCAAATTGAGATCGGGCCTCGACATGCATGGACAGTATTGAGAGATGGCGTCAAACGCAATGATACAGTGCAAACGGTGCGTCTTCCGCCATGCCAGCCATGGGTTACAACGACAGCATGTTGAAACCCATCATTGCACCACGAGAGGAGACAGTCACAGGAACTCAGGCGAAGACACCTTCGGCGAAGTGGGCGCTCACAAGCCTTTCACTTTCCATGCTGCTGTCCTCACTGGGCACCAGCAGCGCCAATGTTGCCTTGCCAACCTTGGCACAGGCGTTCAGCGCCAGCTTTCAGGAAGTCCAGTGGATCGTCCTGGCATATCTTTTGGCCATCACCACGCTGATCGTCAGCGTCGGGCGGCTCGGCGACATCACCGGCCGCAAATTCTTGCTGCTCACCGGTCTTTCCCTGTTCACGGCGGCCTCGGTCATCTGCGGCACCACGCCCACCCTCTGGCTGCTGATTGTCGCCCGTATGATGCAGGGGCTCGGAGCGGCCATCATGATGGCGCTCACGATGGCGTTGGCAGGAGAAACGGTCCCGGAAGAAAAGACCGGCAGCGCGATGGGCCTGCTCGGAACGATGTCGGCGGTTGGCACCGCGCTTGGACCCTCGCTCGGCGGCGTGTTGATCGTCGGCCTTGGTTGGCGAGCCATTTTCCTCATCAATGTGCCGCTGGGCATCCTGGCGTTGCTGCTCGCTCATCGCCACCTGCCCGTGGATCGTCGGGAGCCGAAGTCTCAACGAACCGAGCTCGATATGTTGGGTTCGCTGCTGCTTGCGCTGACACTCGGAGCCTATGCACTCGCAATGACCATTGGGCACGGCAGCTTTAGCCTGCTCAACGGGTCGCTGTTGGTGGCGGCTGTTGGTGGCGGCGGCCTGTTCTTGCGCATCGAGGCGCGAGCCTCATCTCCGTTGATCCGTCTGGCGTTGTTCCGCGCTCCCATGCTGAGCGCCAGCCTCGCCATGAGCACACTCGTCTCGACGGTCGTCATGGCGACTCTGGTCGTCGGGCCGTTCTATCTCTCCCGCTCGCTCGGGCTTGAGGCGGCTCTGGTGGGTCTCGTCATGACCACTGGTCCGCTGGTTGCCGCACTAACGGGCGTGCCGTCCGGCCGCGTGGTGGACCGCTTTGGCGCACAACGCATGACCGTCGTCGGACTCATGGGAATGGCAGCCGGCTCCCTCATGCTATCCATGTTGCCCGCAACACTCGGCATCGCCGGCTACATCGCGCCTCTCGTCTTCATCACGGCAGGTTATGCGCTGTTTCAGACGGCCAACAACACTGCCGTCATGAAGGAGGTTCAGCCTGATCAACGCGGTGTCATGTCTGGCCTGCTCAACTTGTCGCGCAATCTCGGGCTTATCACCGGCTCATCAGTAATGGGTGCCGTGTTCTCCATCGCATCAGCGACGACTGACATCCAAACAGCCAAGGCGGAATCCGTTGCCAGTGGCATGCGGACCACGTTCGCCGTCGCCGCGATTCTGATCGTAATCGCACTCGTCATCGCGGTTGGCAGCCGTTTCCTCTCACGCCTCACCTCAGCCACTCATCGCACACAGGAGGATGTCCATGACTCCAAGTAGGTGCTGTGTCGTTCGTGCGAGTGCATTCGCCATGCTCACCTTGACCAACCTCGCCCATGGCCAAGCATCGACGTCAGGCAACGCTGATCCTTACCCGTTGAGCGCGGCCGGATGGGGTCCGGAAGCCGGGAACGGGTTGTTTTTCAGCCGCTGGGCCGAAGACTGGACAGGTCAACGAGCGTCCGGCAAGTTGCCGATGCTCAAGGCCATGCCGCTCGGTGGTGACGCCTCGTTGACCCTGAGCGCCGAAGGCCGCCTGCGCTACGACAGCTACCAAAACGCGCAGTTGATGCGCGGTGAAGACTACCAACAGGCTCTCTTTCGTGGCATCTGGGGAGCAGACCTGCGTTTGAATTCCCACCTCCGTGTCTATGGCGAGATCGGCACCGGACAGGTCGAAAGCCGTGGCAGCATCGTCACCGCAAACTTCAAGAATGACGCCTCACTACAGCAACTCTTTGTCGATGTCCGCGGCCACATCGACTCGATCTTGATAGGCGCCATGATCGGTCGTCAGGAGTTCGCCGACGGCCCCCGACAACTGGTGAGCCTCAGCGATGGCCCCAACATCCACCGCACATGGAACGGTGTACGCCTCTATGCCCACGGTGAGCGGTGGCGTCTCGGAGCGTTCGATTTGCGTGCTACCCGCCTGGAGAGAGGGAGCTTCGATGAAGAGATAGACGACGCCGAGCGCCTCCAAGGATTGAATGCCAGCCTCATCATTTTGACAGGCTCCAAGGAATCCAACATCTATCTGGACCCGTTCTGGATTCACAACGAGAACCCGGCCTTCCGCTCGGCTGGTCGCATAGGTCGCGATGAACGCGACACTTTTGGCATGCGTCTTTGGGGAAGGCTCGGCGGCTTGAGGTTCGACTGGACGCTGGCACACCAGACAGGAGAATCCCTGGGCCGCGACGTCGATGCATGGGCTCTGTTCGCAGTTCAGAGCCTATCCCTGTCCGATGCAGGCTGGAAACCCAGGCTTACGGCCCATTTCGACATCGCCTCCGGTGGTGGTGCTAATGGCAGCGGACCCATGAAGGGATTCAACCAGCTTTACGCCAGTTCCAACTACCTTGGAGAGGGGCGCTTTCTCAGCACCAGCAACCTGCTTCTGATTGCACCTGGTATTGCCGTATCACCCACTCAGACGACCAATCTCTCCATCGAATACGGCTTTGCTCGCCGGTTGGCGGAAGACGACGCGGCTTACGCGGGTGGAATGCGGCCATATCCTGGCACCCAAAAAGTGTCTGGGCATGAAATCGGCGGACTCTTTCGAGCCAGCGCGAGTTGGTCCGTCACTAAGCATCTCACCTTGTTCTTCAACTATGAGAACCTCGCTGCCTGGAATGTGCTCCAGCGTGCAGGACTCCCCTCGGGCAGCTACGGCTATCTCGGAGCGACTTTCAGGTTTTGAGGGCCAAGCCATGCGTTCGCAGCAAAACTTCGGGGACGGTTCGATTCAAGTCTTTCGCCGCTTCTGTGCGCGCTTGTGGCCGTGACCTGGTTTGCGCGGAGCCGCTGTTTGCCGGGGTTCACGATCAGGCGGACCTCGGCGTTCCTGCCGCTCGGGACGATCCTGGCGTGTCGGACGGTCGCGTGAGGGCACGAGCATGAAATCCACCTGCTTCTTGAAGCTGTCCAGCTTGTAGATCTGCACGACGAGGTTTTCGCCGAGGCGGATCACGCGGCGTGTGTGACGGCCGGTGAGCTGACCGGTGGCGGGATCGAAGATGAAGTCGTCCGGGATCGCGGAGAGCGGCACCACGCCGCTGAGGCCAAGTTCAGGCACATCGACGAAGAAACCGAAGTTCCGCACGTCGGTGACGAGCGCGGCATAGGGCTGCGGCTTTTTCGAGGTGAGCTGGGCCTTGAGATAGGCATAGAGCTTCACCTCCTTGCTGTCGCGTTCGGCGTCAGAGGAGTTCTTCTCCGTGGTGCTGATGTGATCGGCGATCTGCTTCGCCACCGACACCTGAAGCTCCACTTTGTCGAACAACGAGCGATGCACGACGAGATCGGCGTAGCGACGGATCGGCGAGGTGAAATGCGTGTACTTCGTTTTGGCGAGGCCGTAATGGCCAAGCGGTTCCACGGCGTAACGCGCGCGCATCAGCGAGCGCAGGAAGCCGATCTTCAACGCGGGGCCGATCGGCAATGTGCCGAGCTTGCTGAGCAGTTTCTGCACCTCAGGGCGGTGCGTGAGGTTGCCGCATGGCACGCGATGGCTGAGCACGTCCTCGCGATAATCATTGAGCCGCTTTTCCTTCGGCGACTCGTGAATGCGATACACGGAAGGCCGGTTCAAGCCCATCAGACGTCCTGCGACGGCCTCGTTGGCCAGCAGCATGTATTCCTCGATCAACTGATGCGAGACATCGTTCTCGATGCGCTCGATGCGCAGCACTTTGCCCTGTTCATCGAGCCGGATCTTGTTTTCCGGGAAGTCGAGATCGAGCGAGCCGTTCTTGAAGCGATGATGACGTATCTTCTGCGCCATGGCGTGCGCATCATGCAGCATCTGCTCCGTTTCGTTGCCCGGTGGCACCTGAATGACGGCAAACGCCTCCTTATAGGTGAAGCGGCGCTTTGAGCGGATCACGGCGGCGTAAAACTTCGAGCTGACGACATGCCCGTCCTTCGACAGCACAAACTCCACGCACTTCGTCAAACGGTCCACGTTCGGCTTCAGCGAGCACAGCTCATTGCTCAGCGCCTCCGNNGCGCCTCCGGCAGCATCGGGATCACACGGTCCACGAGGTAGGTCGAGTTGCCGCGCTTCCTGGCCTCGATATCCAAAGCGCTGCCCGGCAGCACGTAATGCGAGACATCGGCGATGTGAACCCACAACTGCCACTGATCGCCGTGCTTTTGAATGCAGATCGCATCATCAAAGTCCTTCGCGTCATCAGGATCAATCGTGATGACGTTGTGCGAGCGGCAATCGACACGGCCTTTGCACTCTTCAGGGCTCGGCTGGTTGTCGGCGCGCGATTTGGCGATCGTCTGCGCTTCATGCAGCACGTTTTTCGGAAAATGCAGCGGCAGGTCGTAATGACGCAGCACGGAGAGCATATCGACGCCTTCCTCATCCGGCGGGCCCAGCACTTCGATGATCTCGCCCTCGGGCGCGGTCTGCTTGGACTCCCACTGCGTGATTTCCACGACCACCTTGTCTCCCACGTTCGGCTTGCGGCCCACGTCGCGGGGTTCCGACACATAGATCGCCCCCGGCAGACGCGGATCATCCGGCGTGACGTGCAGGAACTGCTTCGAGCGCTGCAAGGTGCCGACAAACTGCGTGCGCTTGCGCTCCAGCACGCGCACCACGCTGCCGCTGTTGTCCGTCTGCCCCGGTTTCACATCCAGACGCACCAGCACACGGTCGCCATGCATCGCGGTGCCTGTGTCTCTGTCCGAAATGCTGATCTCAGTGATACCCGCCTCGTCCGGTTGCACAAAACCCCGGCCGCCGCGCGTGATCTGGATCACACCGGGGACCAGGTCCGCCTCCTTCGCCACGATGTAGCGGTTGCCCTTCGTGCGGATGATTTTGCCCTGTTTCTCCAGGGTTTTGAGCAGGCTTTGCAACACCTGCTGTTGATTGGGCTTCATGCCCAGTTGGGAAAGCAGCTCCGGCACGTTTGAGGGCACATAGTCCTCACTGCCGAGCAGCTTTAATAATTTCAGTTCCATCCGCCAGCATGGCAGAAGAAAGGCAGAATGACGAATGCAGAATGATGAATTCCCGCCATCCGCCGCCGGGGTCATTTCGCCAGCGGCGGCGGCCGGAACTCCCGGTTGATGACCAGCCGCAGTTTGCGCATCGCCTGGTCCAAAGCCTCGCGCGCCACCGCCAGCTCCGGTTCCAGCGTCGCGTCCACCGGCGTGCTCATCACCCGCTCGAAGCGGTCCAGCAGCGCCTGGCCGTCCTCCCGCAGCCCGTTCTGCACGATCAAATCACGCACACGCCCCACCCACTCACGGGCCGCCACGATCACCGCCAAGGCTTCATGCTCCGCGGCCTCACCCGACTCCACGCGTCGCAGTTGCTGGCAGTGAAACAGGCGGCAGCGTGTCGGTCGCATCGCATAAACCGTGCAGCTCAGCTCCTTCAGCGCCGCGCACGGCTGCTCCATGTGAAACTCACCGTCACGGCTGCGGATCTTCAAGCCCAGCCTGCCCAGCTCCGCCGGGTTGTCCCCCGGCTGCAGCTTCACGATCTGAAACATCGTGCCGTCACAGCACATCCCGCACGCGGTGCAGAGGCGCGAGGCGGCTTTGGTGAAGTCTTCCGCACTCATGGTCAGTCGCGATTTTGGGCGGCAAGTTCGAGCACTTGAAGGGTCTGCCTCACATTGGCTTCCAAATCGAGCGGCTGGCTTGTTTTCACCGGACCGGCATTGCCACGCGCCCGCCAGTGATTCACGCACATGCCCAGCGCGGAAAAATCACGCGGATCGTCGAGGACGTGGCCGTTAATGCCGGATTCGATCAATTCGGACGCGCCGTTGAAAGCGGTCGTGATGACAGGAATGCCCGTGGCGAGCGCTTCGCTCACCACATTCGAGCAGGGTTCGTAAATCGGCAGAAACGTGAGCAGGTCGGCCGCCGCGTAGGCCGTTTCGACATCTGACAGCGGCCCGGCAAGGATGACGTTCGGCGGCACCCTGCCACGCATGCGGTCCCGCGTGACGACAAGCAGTTTGAGCCTGGGGTCGTCGGTGCGACCGGCCACGAACTGGAGCAGCCATGGCAGCCCTTTGCGCTCCCAGCCGGAGCCGACAAAGACGAGCACGAAATCATCATCCGCCAGGCCAAAACGTCGCCGTGCGGCAGCACGATCTGCATTTTGAAAGCGCTTCACCTCCACCCCGTTGCGCACGAGATGAACGCGCTCCTGCGGAAAGGCGGGAAAGTGCCGGGCGATCTCGCCACGCACCATTTCGGAGTTCACGATGACGTGTTGGGTGTTCGCGGGATCAAACGTGCGCGCCTCAAGCGCCAGCATGTTGCGGTGAAAGGCGCCCAGGCCGATGAGCGGCCGCTTCCACCACGGCGCGAACTGTTTGCGGCGCTCCAGCCACACGCGATGCAGTCCGTCGCCAGCGCGATAGACATCCTGCTTCAGCGTGCGCTCCAGGCTGAAGACGCAGTCGAACTTTTCCTGAGTTAAAGCAGCGTTCACGCCTTCGGCGAAACGCAGCGGTCGTTCGGCGCGTGAGGCATCGACGTTGATGGTGTGAAACCGCACGCCTGCGGCCTGCCCCTGCCATTTTTCGGCAAACAGGTGCGTCTCATGGCCTGCGGCAACGAGCGCGGCCAGCAAACGCTGCACATACAGCTCCGCGCCGCCGGTGGCGGAGAACTGACGGCGGATGAGGGCGAGTTTCATGCGTCACGTCTGCTTCTGCCGCCATTCTTCAAAACTCGCCTTCGGCGTGCGGAAGACCGCCCCGCAGCGTGGACAGGTGATCTGCGCGATGCCGTCCTCGAAAATGTGGTCCAGATCGTCCTGCGGCAGGCGCATGATGATGGGCATGAGCCGCTCCACCGAGCAGCCGCACTCAAACATGTAGCCGCGTGTCTCCAGCAGGGTGAGATGCTCGGTCGTTTCGAGCTCCAGCACGTTTTCCAGCGCCAGTTCGCTGAGCCAGATCTCGTCACAGTCAGGTTCGGCGGAGATTTGCACAAACTCCTCGTCCTCCAGCCGGAAGAAGCGTGTGAGTCGCTGCTCGCTGGTGGTGTAAAAGGTTTCCACGGCCTTCAGCATGTCATCGCCATGGAATTCGATCATGCTCTGGCGCGGCTGATGATCCGGGCGCGTCGTTTGCGC
The DNA here is from genome assembly GCA_003506995.1 of Verrucomicrobiales bacterium. Taxonomy (GTDB): domain Bacteria; phylum Verrucomicrobiota; class Verrucomicrobiia; order Verrucomicrobiales; family Verrucomicrobiaceae; genus Prosthecobacter. The sequence continues at coordinate 2,298 of DNXB01000357.1, read as the reverse complement.
GATGAACATCGCCTCGCCCTCCTGGCGCACATCCTCGGTGAAGACGCGGCCCGCCACCCGGCCCGGCCGTGTGCTGCCGGTCACAAAGACATTCGCCCGTTGCGGCTCCTTCACATGGATCGTCCACGCGCAGCTCTCGTCCTGCGGACGCGAGCACAGATGCAGGGCGAGACCTGCCAGCGTGTCTTTCAACATCTGGTCCAGGGATTCGGCATGCTGAATGCCGTGCTGCATCAGATGCAGGTAGTAATCGAGGTACAGCGGGCTGAAACGGCCGCGCACCAGCAGCGCGTTGCGCTTCCGCACGAAATAGGAGCGGAGGTCCACCACCGAAAGGTCCGGTTCAAGCATCTGACTCATGACTCTGCTATCTCACCGGAAAAAGCGGCGTGCAAGCAGGCCGGATGTGTTTGGCGGAAAAAGCTCCGCAGCAAACATCGCTGACATCGCCAAACTATCCGGCGCAAGGGGGGCGTGATGCCACACGCCGCCGAACCAGCCGGATAGTTCGGCGCAGGGCGGCGTGAGGGCGAATCATGCTCTATCCACCGAACACATCCGGCCCACGTCACTGCCCGGCCACGCCGCGAAACTTCTGCCGGTAGGCGCTGGGCGTGGTGCCCATGACCTCGCGGAAGCGGCGGTTGAAGTTCGCCAGGTTGCGGTAGCCGCAGTCCATGGCGATGTCGGTGATGTTGCCCGCGTCCTCGCCCAGCATGCGGCAGGCGCGGCCGATGCGCACCTCGTTCACATACTCCGGCACCGTTTTGCCCGTGCGTGAGTGGAAAAAGCGGCTGAAGGCCCCCAGGCTGAGATGCGCCAGCTTCGCCAGCCGTTCACGGTCGATCTCATCGGTCAGATGCGAGTGAATGAAATCCACCACGCGCTCCATGCGGTCTTGGTCGGCAGATTCGAGCTTCGGCTCATAGCTGGCGCTGGCGAGCGTCTTCAGTTCATCCGAATTCGCCAGTGTGTCCAGGATGGCCAGCAGCTCGATCACGCGGGCGAGTCCATCGCTCTGCGCGAGGCGTTTCATGTGCTCCGTCACAGCGGTACGCGCGGCCCCGCGCACCGCCAGACCACGGGCGGCGCGTTGCAGCAGCCGTCTGACCGGCTCCACCTCCGGCAGCGAGAAGAAATCGCGCCCCAGAAAAGTGTCGTCGAAGCGCACGATGATCGCATGCACCTGCCGCGCCTTGCCACCGGTGTCCTGATGCCAGACATGCGGCAAATTGGAGCCGAGCAGCACGATGTCGCCATCCGTCAGCGTGCCGATGTTGTCCCCCACCACACGGTGCCCGCTGCTCTCAATGGCCAGCGTGAGCTGATACTCGGGATGAAAATGCCACCGCGTCCCATAGTCCGGCCCGCGCACCACCTCGCAGTGGAAGGACTCCCACTGGCGCTTGGGCACTTTCTCGAAGACGGGCTTCATGGGGCTAGATGGTAGATGCTGGATTCTTGATGCTGGATGCCAGAAGGCTACTTCGAAGATCGATGGCCTTCGCGAACGGCTTGGATGAAGAGATTGAGCTTCTTGCCGAGGTGCGTCAGGTTTTCGTGCAGATCCTCATAAAGTGGCATATCCACCAGTGAGCCTGTTTCGCGCAAGGTGTCGAGATGGTCGATGGTTTCGTCATTGGAAGCCAGGGCATAGGTCAACCTCAGCACGAAATCTTGTTTGTATTCACGTCTGCCATAGCCCTCCACGATATTGGAGCGCACCGATTTGCATGAGCGACGGATCTGCGATCCCTCCTCATACATCTCAAACTTTGGCAACTTCGTCAGCGTCATCGTATGGATTTCAATCGTGGCCTTTTGAGCCAGTTGCCAGATTTCGAGTTTTTGATAGCTCATGACGCTGATCTTCCGACATCCAGCATCTAGGATCAAGCATCGAGAATCCAGCATCTACACGTCGTCATCCTTGTCATTGTCGCCAGCCTTCCGGCCGCGCAGCTTGGCTTCCATGAAGGCGTCGAGGTCGCCGTCCATCACGGCCTGGACACCACTGGTCTTTTCGCCGGTGCGGTGGTCTTTGACCATCTGGTAGGGCTGGAAAACGTAGCTGCGAATCTGGCTGCCCCAGCCGATGTCGCTCTTCTCGCCATACTGGCGGTCGATCTCGGCCTGACGCTTGTCTTCCTCGATCTGAAAGAGCTTCGCCTTCAACATCGCCATCGCTTTGGCGCGGTTCTTCGGCTGGCTGCGCTCGATCTGGCAGGCGACGATGACGCCGCTCGGAATGTGCGTGAGACGCACGGCGGTCTCGACCTTGTTCACGTTCTGGCCGCC
>DNXB01000063.1 GCA_003506995.1 Verrucomicrobiales bacterium | reverse complement strand
GGTTGAATGCTCCCCTCCTGAGTATCGCCAGTTTTGCCAGCTACTCCGCCGCTCTCAAGCTGTAGCCATGCAAGTGAATCTCTCCTACATACACCAAGCAGCATCGCGAGACTGGCGGGCCGCAGCGTGGATGCTAGAGAGGCGATTCCCCGACGAATTCGGCAGAGAGCAAATCGAACACAAAGGGGCGGGTGGAAATCTCGCGACGGCAATTCCCGAAGGGGATTACGAAGTGCTTCGGCGAATGCGCAAACAAGCGGGAGTCAGAAGACTCACTGAAAAACTTGGTGCCTTCATCTTGGAAAAGCAGCAGCAAGAAAAAGAGGCGACCATGAAAAAACTCCCTTCTGGCACGAATGCTAAATCAGCAAACAAGCCGCCCGCCCGTTTGCGTGAATGATTGGAGCGAGCGCGGCTTGAATCTTGTTGCATTGTCACACCGGAGCGGCACACTTGGGCAGGATGTCACCCTCGTAACCCCTTGATACACAAGGAAAAGAGAGGTTTGGGAGCTTCTCCCACCCTCTCCGCCACTCTCAAACCACCGGCCAGAGCGCCTGGTAGAGCAGTGCTCCCAGGATGCCTCCAATGGCAGGCCCAAGAACAGGAATCCACGCGTAGCTCCAGTCAGCGCCGCCTTTGCCTGGGATGGGAAGAACAAAATGCGCGAGACGCGGTCCGAGATCACGGGCGGGATTGATGGCGTAACCGGTGGGGCCGCCGAGGGACAAGCCGATCGACCACACCAGCATGCCGACCAGCGCCGGGCCGAAGCCTTTGTCGAAACCAGAGTTTGGCAGGAGATTCGCAGGCGACAGGATCGCCAGCACGCCGAGCACCAGCACGGCGGTGCCGATGATTTCGCAAATCAGATTGCCAACGGTATGGCGGATCGCCGGAGCGGTGCAAAAAACGGCCAGCTTGGCCCCTTGATCATGAGTTTCCTTCCAATGCGGCAGATAGGCCAGCCAGACCAGCACGCCGCCGAGGAACGCGCCCGCCAACTGCGCGGCGATGTATCCAGGAACCAGCATCCAGTCGAATTTTCCGATGGCCGCCATCCCCAGGGTCACCGCCGGATTCAAGTGGGCACCGCTGATGGCGCCGGTGCAGTAAACTGCCACTGCGACCGCGAAACCCCAGCCGGCGGTGATGACAATCCACCCCGAGTTGTGTCCCTTGGTCTGCTTCAGCACCACGTTGGCGACCGCGCCGTCGCCGAGAAGAACGAGGATCATCGTGCCGAGGAGTTCTGCGAGTGTGGCGGACATGGCGGTGGCTGATTTGGTTGAATTTCCGCGCAGATTATCGGGAAGCCGAATCAAGGGCAAGACGCTTGAATCGGATTGTGGATTGCGGACGACGTTTTGCGGCATAAGTCGAGGTGTTCATGCCCACCTCCTTCATTCCCACGCTTGATGCCCTCCCACAGCGCAAATCGCCGCTGATGGAGCGCTTTGCGGCCTTGCTGGAGACCAAGGCTCCGGCGCAGATCGAGGCGATGGCGAAGGAGTCGCGAATGATCACGCGGCGGAATTTTGGGCGCACGATGCGGCTGTTCGCGCCGCTGTATGTTTCCAATGAGTGCGTGAACAACTGCAGCTACTGCGGTTTCTCACGGGACAACAACGCGATCCTGCGAGTGACGCTCACGGTGGATCAAGTCGTGGCCGAGGCGAGGCATCTCGTGGCGCAGGGCTTTCGGAACATCCTGCTCGTGGCGGGTGAACATCCACGGTTTGTGAGTGATGGCTATCTGGAGGAATGCATCCGGGCGCTGCGTGATTTTGTGCCGACCATTGGCATCGAGGTCGGGCCGATGGAGGCGCCGGAGTATGAGCGCATGGTCAAGGCAGGCGCGGAAGGGCTCGTGGTGTATCAGGAGACATATGATCGCGTCGTGTATGAGCAGATGCACACGGCGGGGCCAAAGAAGGACTTCGACTGGCGGCTGGCGTGCCCGGAACGCGGTTATGCGGGCGGATTCCGCCGCATCGGCATCGGAGCGTTGTTTGGGCTGAGCGACTGGCGGCTGGAGGCGCTGCGACTCGCGGCGCATCTGGAGCATCTGTATAAGCACTGCTGGAAATCGACCTTCACCGTGGCGTTTCCGCGTTTGCGGCCGGCGGCAGGCGGATTCACGCCGATGACAGATTTTCCCGATTGGGCGCTGGTGCAGACGATCTGCGCGTTTCGCATCACGTTTCCCGAGGTTGGCATCATTTTGAGCACGCGTGAGTCCGCACCGCTGCGCGATGCGCTGGCTCCGCTGGGCATCACGGTGATGAGCGCAGGCAGTCACACCGAGCCGGGAGGCTACACGGGTGCTGGGAACGAGGATCTGCATCTCACCGTGCGCGGCAAGCGTGTCGAGGTGGAGACGAAAGACGAAACAAATCGTGCCGAAGGCCAGTTTGGCATCGCGGACCAGCGTTCGGCGCACTGCGTGGCCGAGATGCTGCGCCAGAGCGGCCTGGATCCCGTGTGGAAGGACTGGGATCCGTCGATCCTCGCGACGATGGTGGCTTGAGCGGTGAATGACGAATGACGAAACCCGAATGACGAATTTGAAGCGCCCCAACAGCCATGAAGATCACTTTGAACGGAGAGAAGCGTGAGTTTGAAGCGCCGCAGACGGTGAAGTCGCTGCTGGCGGCCGTCGGGCTGGCAGGCAAGCCGGTGGTGGTGGAGCAGAATCAAGCCGCGCTGCTGCCGCGTGAGATCGAGACGGCCACGCTGAGTGATGGTGACGTGATCGAGATCGTGCAGATCACGGCGGGCGGGTAGGTGGTGCGTTGATGGAGTAGTGGAGTGATGGATCAATGGAGTGGTGACTCCGCGAAAGACAGTGATCTGCCGATTGGAGGCCCAATGGGCCGAAGGATTCAGCCCAGGGCGATAGCCCTGGGATTGCGTGTTACGACCACCGATTCACCCAAGGTCGCGCTCCAAAGGGAGCACGGGAGAACGTGATCCAATCTCTCACACGTCGCTCATCGAACTCGCTACCGGACTGGCTGAAGGAGCAGCCCCATTCATGGTTTGATCAAAGGAGCCAACACGGGATGCGTCTCCTGCAACCACGCGAGAGTGGCGGCGCGGAGTTTTTGAGTGAAGGCGATGAGTTCATTGGCCTCGGCGGCGCTGACCTGGCCGACGGCGTCGTATTCGGCGATGTTGCGTTTGGCGCGGCAGGTGTCGAGGTAGTCGGCATCATCGTCCCACTCTGTGCCGAGGATGAGTGGCAGGGCCTGGAGCGTGCGGTAGTGGGCGAGGTTCTTTTCCGGACGGTGGCCCTGGGCATAGAGCAGCATGGTGCAGAGCTTGAGCGCGGCATTGTAGGCGATGCCGAATCGCCAGTCCTGGGAGAGGCCGCCCGCTGCGGCATCGGCGAGATCACGATCGACGATGGCGAGGAGATCGCCGAGCTGCTGGCGATTGGTCTGGTGGGGTCGGAGCCAGCCGTTCTTAGCCCAGGCTGCCAAGCTCATGCGCGTCTCCTTTCAGCCAGAGCTTCGGTTCTTTGGACACACGGCGGATAAAAACATCATGCGCCTTCAGCCTGCGGCTCCACTCCGCCGGAGTGAGGGCGTGCGGATTGATCTCGCGATGAAGTTCCGCCGATGCGCGGCGGAGATGCGGAGCCAGGGTGCGCAGGCTGGCTGTGCCGAGCACCATGAGGTCCACGTCACTGCCGGGCCGTGCGCTGTCCGCCGCGAGGGAACCAAAGATGAAGGCGAGGTCGATGCCTTTGACCGCTGCCAACGCGGCGACGAGTACATCGCGCAGGCCGGAGGTCTTGAGAATGAGGGAGCGCAGGTCCGGGAAGACGGGGTGTTGCTCGTTCGCGAGGTAGTACAGGCGGTTGCCATCTCGCTGGCTGACGAGGAGGCCTGCGGCGGTGAGTTTTTTTAATTCATCCTGCACGGTGCCCAGGGTGAGGCCGCTCTGCCGTGCCAGCTCCCGCACATGCAGTCGCACACCCTGCCCGCCAAACAGCAGGCGCAGCAGCTCGGCACGCACTTGTGGGAACAGGGTGGCGAGGGTGGATGGCATGTATGGTATAAAAGGTCGAACGTATGGTTTTGCCAGTCGTTTCTTGGTTCCAGATTTGTGATCGTGCGTCTGTGATCAGGTCAGCAAAGATGAGTGATCTGCCGATTGGAGGCCCAACGGGCCGAAGGATTCAGCCCAGGGCGGCAGCCCTGGGTTTGCGTGCCACGACCACCGATTCACCCAAGGTTGCGCTCCAACGGAGCGCAGGAGAGCGTGATTCAATCCCACACATACCGCTCATCGAACTCGATGCCGTGTTTGGCGAGGAATTTGCGGTATTCATCCTGGAATGTCATGACGCGGTGATGCTCGCGCTGGCGGCGGATGTAATCGCGCACGTCCTCGACGGCGGACTGGCTGACGGAAAAGGCGCCGTAGCCGTTCTACCAGTGGAAGTGGTGCAACTCGGGCCGTTGCTCCTGCAACCAGAAGTTGGAGCCTGTTTTGAGCTGGCTCACGACATCGCTGAGCGTCTCGGTGCGGGAGGCGAGGAACAGGAGATGACAGGGTCCGGTTCGGAATTGATCTCGACCGCCGTGCATCCGAGATCGCGGAGGATGCCGCCGAGGTAGGCGTGGAGTCCGGGACGGATATCGTCAGGGAGCAGGCGTTCGCGGTTCTTCGTACTGAAGATGAGGTGGACGTAGATTTTGGCGAGCGATTGAGGCATGGCGGCGGCAAGGACGTTTTCCCGCGCTCCTTCAGAGCGCGACCGAATGAGAACGGGCCGGGGTGATGCGCAACTCCCAGGACTCGCGCCCTGGGCTGAGTCCTGCGGCCCGTTGGGCCGGGCGAGTGAAAGCTCGCACAGTTTGCGATGGATACACGTCTGTCAGAAGCGCCAATAGCGACAACAGAAAAAAGACTCCTTGTCAGACAATGATGCCTGATCTCACTTTATGAGATGGACAAAGACCACTGCAAAATGCTGGAAATTCTTGGGGCGGCAACAAAACCTGCCACGGCATCTTTTCGCAGATGGATTGCTGGCATCTATCCGAATTGGACTACCCTTGATGACTTCTGCCGTTGCTTGCCAGTATCACATACTACCTTGATAAAGGGCGATTATTGCCTGGGCTACATCTGGCCGGAAGATTGGATCATGGGATCACCACAGCAATGGGTTGGGTCAGGATGCTTGCCGATTGGTTCACTATGTTCTGGCTCGTGGCTCGCAATCGATTGTACCGCGCCTGACTCGTTGTTTATTGGATGCTTTCCGATCGAACTCTTTTATGAAGATGCTACCCCCATATTGACGGAGTTGGACTTTGTGCCATTTGACATGTCTTATGGGCAATGGCTGAAGCACAGCTATGAGTTCCCTGAGGATAACAGATACTCATAGTTGAATTCGATTTGCAGAAGACCAATCACACCGCCACACCCGCATACCCATGCCCGCTGGAGCAGAGGCGGAAGAGGTGGTTGCAGACTTCGTGGGCGGCGAGGATGCCGGTGCGGGGGAGCTGGTCGAAGTCGCCGATGAGGACGGGCCAGTCGCTGCGGTCTTCGGGGATGCGACCGTGGGAGCCTTTGACGAGTGAGGCGTCGAGCGGGATGACGTCCATGAGCATGCGCTGGCCGAGGGCTTTCTTGGCGAGCTTGCCGACGATCTTGAGCTTGGGCCACTTGAGCTGCGGATCGAGGAAGAGTTCGGCGGGGTCGTAGCCGCATTTGCGGTGGATATCGACGCAGCGGGCGAAGTCGGGGGCTTTGCGGTCGTCCTGCCAGTAGTAATACGTGAACCAGCTTTGGGCGTCGGCGATGGCGATGAGATCGCCGCTGCGCTCGTGATTGAGGCCGTGGAGGTGTTTTTCCATCTTGCCGAGCACCTGGGCGACGCCGGGAGTGGCCTCCAGCGCACCACGGACCTCGTTGAGGAGGCTCGGATCGTTCACATAGACGTGGGCGATCTGATGATCGGCGATGGCGAAGGCCTTGGAGCCACCGAGGTCGAGGGTTTCGCGGCCGAGTTCGTCTTTGATGCTGAGCCAGCCGCGTTCGCGGAAGACGCGGTTCAGGTGGACGGGCTGTTCGACGTTGGTGATGCCGTATTCAGAGAGGAGGACGACTTTGATGTTCCGCGTCTCGTAGAAGCGGATGAGATCGCCGACGACGTTGTCGATCTGGCGGAGGTCGAAACGGATTTTCTCCATGTCGAGGCCGACGCGCTGGAGGTTGTAGTCGAGATGCGGCAGGTAAACGAGCGAGAGGCCGGGCCAGTGCTTTTCCTCGATCCATTTGGCGCTCTCGGCGATCCAGATGGAGGATTGGATGTCGGAGCCGGGCCCCCAGAAGCTGCGAAAGGGAAAGGGGCCGAGGTCTTTTTTGATGCGATCCCGCAGCGGCATGGGCTGTGTGTGGATGTCGAAGACCTTGCGGCCATCGGCGGGATAGAGCGGACGCGGGGTGATCGAGATGTCCGCGGTGGAATACATGTTGAACCACCAAAACAACTTCGCGCAGGTGAACTGCGGATCGACGCGGCGCAGCGCCTCCCAGAGTTTTTCACCCTGCATGAGCTGCTCGGGCTGTTTCCAGAAGCGGTGCTCGGCGTAGTCGCGATCATACCAGCCGTTGGCTACGGCACCGTGATCACGCGGCAGTCTGCCGGTCAAATAGGTGGCCTGGGCGGTGCAGGTGACGGCGGGGAGCACCGGCTCGATGAGCGTGGAGCGGTTGCGCTCCAGAAAGGCACGGATCGCCGGGGTATGCTCGCCAATGAGCCGCGTGGTGAGGCCGACGACGTTTAAAATCGCTGTCCGCTGCATGAGGTCGGAGTTTCAAGTTTCAGGTTCAAAGTTTCAAGCTGGGCCGCAGAGGAGAACGTGGCGGGGTGTCACTTTCCTATGCAGAAGGTGGAGAAGATGACNNCTTGAAACCTGAAACTTCAAACTTGGAACTCAAACCAGCATGGCCACGACGACGTAGCCGATCTTGCAGATGATGTGGAGCCACTGGTCCTGATGGAAAGTGGTCCAGTTCTCGCATTTGGCGAAGTCGATGACCCAGTGCAGCGCCAGCTCGACGAGGCAGAGGACGAAGCAGCCGGTGATGGCCCAGACCATGACGGCGTGGAGCAGGCAGTGAGCCGTCATGCAGAGGGGCCAGATGGACACCGGGCGCGTCGGATCGTTGCGCGCGGCCAGCAGGTGGCGGTTTTTGCAGGTGGAGAGGAACTCACCCTGAAGCGGGTAATCCATCAGCGCATGGCCTGCGGACAGAAGGAAAATGGCCTGGATGGCTTCCAGCCAGGTATGAGGGGGGAATGGCAGCAAGCCCGGCATTTTGGTGCAATGTCTCCCACCAAGACTCCATGTTCGCAATGAACGAATCATTCACTGCGGACATCAACCCCCGGTGGCCGGGCGTTAGGCGCTGTAGAAGGCGGCGATTTTTTCATTCACCGCACGCAGGCGGTGGGCGATGGTGCGGCCCACGCCGATGAGCAGCCAGGCGGCGGCACGCGGGTACTCGTTGATGTAGCCTTCGAGGCTCTCGCCATCAATGCGCCAGACCTGGGAGAATTCCACGGCGGTGACGGTCGCGCTGGCGACGTTGGGGTCGAGCAGATTGATCTCACCGACGGTTTCGCCTTTTTGAATCGAGCCGAGCAGCACCTTGTGGCCGCCGCGCATGGCGGTGGCGTGGAATTTGCCGGAGGCGACGAAGAAGAGGCTGTTTTGCTGCATGCCCTCCTCGATGAGATGCTGGCCTGGCTGCACGGGGAGGAATTCGCCGTATCCGCTGAGAATGTCGCGATCCTCCTCGCCGAGAGGTTCGAGAATACCTTGGGCGGGGAGCTTGGGAGAAGAGAGGGAGCTCATGGTTGCGGGATGGGAGAGATGAATTAAGCGCTGTTTTTTAAGCGGTACCACCGCAAATGGCAAGCACGGTGAGTGGAAAGCCCGAGAAACCCACTTGTTCGGCAGGCAGGCACTCCAGCATTTTCACCGATTGCGGTGGTTCACAATTCCGAAGGAATCGGATTCTAAATTCTGCTGGATTTCCAAGTTCAACGGTTCAAAATCGCCCCCCTTCCTCCTAACCAGCAACCCAACCCATTCATGTCTGACTCTTCCTCCTCCAATTGCTGTGGCAATTCTGGCTACGCCTTCGCCCACCTCCTCCTTCGTCTCTGGGTCGGCATGCGTCTGTTCATGGCGGGCCTCGACAAGTTCCGCTGGGGCAACGGCGCCACCACCACCTTTGGCTTGGAAAACTATTCCAAGAAAACCGAGCCGCTGGCCAAGCTCATGGCGGACAACAGCTTCCTCCCTGAGGCTGCGTGCAAAGGCTTCGCCGCCACGATTGGCTACATTCTCATTCCCGTCGGCATCTGGGTCGCCATCGGCATCTGCACCGAGTTCGGACTCCTTGCCGCCGGCCTGGTGTTTCTCGCGCTTGGCTTTGGTCTGGCCGCGCTGCCGGATGACACGGAAATGGTGACCAACATCGGCCTCTCCGTCCTCATCGTGGCCGCCGCTCTTGTGACCTCGAAGGCAAAGACCTTCTCCCTCGACGGCATCCTCTCCCGCAAGAAGTCCGCCTAACGGCTGCCAGCGTATCGGCCAGTGAACCCACGCGCCTGATTGCACCTATGAATTCCCAGCCTCTCCACTCCCCCGCAGCGCCGCTGTCCCGCTTCATGGACCGCCGCGGCTTCCTCCGCACCAGCGCCCTGACCAGCAGCGGCCTCTACCTCGTCACCAGCAAGACCGCCGTCGCGCAAGAGACCGCCGCAGGCCGCACCATCAAGTGCGCCCTCGTCGGCTGCGGTGCGCAGGGCAACGCGCTCCGTGTCGCCTCCAAAGACGTTCCCGGCATCCAGTGGGTCGCCATGTGCGACATCTGGAAGTTCTCCATCGCCAAGACTCGTGGCGGCTTCCTCGGTGAAAACAAACAGCAGGTCGAAGGCGAGATCAAAATCTACGAGGACATCAACGAGATGCTCGACAAGGAGCCGTCCATCGAGGCCGTCTTCATCGCCACGCCCGACTTCCTGCACGCTCCCTACTCGCGCCTCTGCCTCGAAAAAGGCAAGCATGTGTACTGCGAGAAGATGATGAGCAACACCCTCGACGGCGCGCGTGACATGGTGCGCGCCGGCAAGGCCAACTCTGGCATCTTCCAGATCGGCCACCAGCGCCACAGCAACCCGCGTTATCTCAACCTGCGCGACAACGTCATCAAGCCCGGCAAGATGCTCGGCCGCATCACCCACGCCTACGCGCAGTGGAATCGCGGCGTCTCCGGCAGCGCTCCGCAGGGTGCCGTCAAAGGCTACGACATCCCCCAGGACGTGCTCACCAAGCACGGCTACGCCAATATTGAGGAATTCCGCAACTGGCGCTTCTTCTCCAAATTTGGCGGCGGTCCTCTCTCCGACCTCGGCGCGCACCAGATTGACATGTTCAACTGGATGTACGATTCCACTCCCGTCTCCGTCATGGCCTCCGGCGGAGTCGATTACTTCGACGGCACGGAAGGACGTCCCAAGTTCGAGCTGCCGGACAACGTCATGTGCATCTGGGAGTTCAAGACGCCTGCTGGTGCGCTTCGCGCCTACTACCAGGTGCTCACCACCACCGGTTCCCAGGGTGCGTATGAAAAGCACATGGGCATCGGCGGCACCGCCATCATCTCCGAACTCGACACCGCCGGCAACCAGCTCTACGCCGAACCCGGCCAGGATTGGGAGGCCTTCGCCCTTGGTGAAAATCCACCCATCATGAAGGCCGCCGACAAGGCCAAGAACAAGTTCTGGGAGCATCCCCGCGACTGGGAAAAGCCCAAGCCCCCGTCCTACGGTTCTGTCAGCGTCGCCGATGTGCGCGAGAGCAAGGCCCTGGCGCAGTGGGAACTTGCGGTCAAGCTCACGAAGGGCAAGCCGCATTCACCGCACGTCCAGAACTTCATCGAGGCGGTGCAGATGAAGAAGCCCGAGCATCTTACTTGCAACGTGGAGGATGCCTTCAAATCCTGCGTCACCGTGCTCAAAGCCTACGAGGCCATCCAGACCGGTGGCAAATACGTTTTCAAACCCGAAGACTTCCAAGCCTGAGCCTTCGGTATCTCAAATCTCAAACCGCCACTCCCCCATGAAAAACACCATCCACATCCTCACGGGCCTCGCGCTCGCCATCACCCTTGCCTCCTGCGGCAAGACCGAAGACAAAAAGGCCGACGGTGCCGCTGCTGCTCCTGCCGCCGCCGCCGCCGTTCCAGCCGGTGACCTCGAAGAAATCAAACTCGAGTTCCCCAAGCCCATGTTCATCGGCACCCCGGTGCCTGCTGAGCTGCCGAACCTCGAAAAGCCCGGCTCCTACAAGCCGGTTCTCTCCATCCAAGTCCCCAAGGGCACGGTGAACCTCGCCAAGGACAAAAAAGTCACCAGTTCCGACTCCGCCCCGATCATCGGCGAGCTCACACTCGTCACCGNNCGAGCTCATGCCCGGCAAGCAGTGGATCCAGATCGATCTGGAAGCTCCGGCCAACATCCACAAAGTCGCCATGTGGCACTACCACAAGCAGGCCCAGGCCTACATCGACGTCATTGTCCAGGTGTCTGACGATCCTGAGTTCAAGACCGGTGTCACCACCCTCTGGAACTCCGACGATGACGACAGCTCCGCCATGGGCAAGGGCGCTGATCCTGCCTACGTCGAAACCAATCATGGCCGCATCATTGATGGCAAGGGCGCCAAGGCCCGCTACATCCGTCTTTGGAGCAACGGCAACACCAGCAACGACATGAACCACTACTGTGAAGTTCAGGTCTATGGCACCCCTGCCAAGTAAGCCGAACCAGCATCTTGTTTGATCCACCGCCGTGCAGCGCTCCTGCACGGCGGTTTTGTTTTATCCTGTTCGCCGTTCTCGGTTCCATCCGCGAACTGAGAACGGCGAACCGAGAACTTCAAACATCCACCACCTTGCCACCCTTCATCTTCTTCACCTGCCACTCCTGGTAGCGCTCAATCTCCCGCTGCACCAGCTTCAGGCAGAACGCCACCACTGTCGCATCGTCCAGGTAGCCGATGCCGAGCAGCATATCCGGGATCACATCCACTGGATTGAGCACATACAACAGCGCCAGTGACACCGCGCTGATCGCCCAGTAGGGCACCTCGCGGTAGCTGCCGTTCCAATAGTCCTTCACCATGCCCAGCATGACCTTCCCCTGTTCAAACAGTGTCTTGAGCTTCGGCAGCTTGCCCTCAATGTCCTGCGCCCGCTGGTTGACCTTTTCGATGCTCAGGTCGTGCTCGCCGTTGCTGGAGGTGCTCATGTCGGAAAAATAAGCGGATGCCTGGATGAAGTCCAGTTGGCAGTGGAAACGGTCCGATGGCTTGCAGGTGGATGAATGCCTGCAACAACGGCTCCGACGTCATGTCTGCCAGCCTCGTGATCGAACACGGTGTGATCGGGGCGAATGCGGCATCCCTGTTGGGAATGGCAGAGCAATCTTTGAAACACGCCGCGCAAAATCGGAAACCATTTTTTGTCATCTATGGGCTTGTTTCGGCTCGGATGTCGTGGAGGCTGCCTCCCCTATGAAACTCACCCACATTCTTCTGATCGGGCTGCTTGCGAGCGGCCTCGCCTCATGCAACAAAACAACGGAAGCCTCCAAGGCTGCCGAAGACACCCAAAAGGCCACGGAAGCTCTCAAAGAAGCCGTCAAATCCAGCACTGACGCCGCCGCCAAGGAATTGGAGATCGCCAAAGCCGATGCTGCGAAGAAGGCCGAGGAAATGAAAGCCGCGGCTGAAAAAGCGAAAGCTGCGGCTGAGAAAGAAGCCGCCGCGCTCAAGGAAGCAGCGGCCAAAAAAGCCGCTGAAGCCGCCAAGGCCGTCGAAGACGCCGCTAAGAAAGCTCAAGAGGCTCTCACGCCTCCTGCTCCTGACGCACCACCTGCGGCCCCAGCGCCGCCGGCTGCGCCACCACAGCAATAATCATCCATCGCTGAATGATGCGAGGGGCGCCAGGATCACTCCTGACGCTCTTTTTTTCGTCGTGCAGCAACAGCAAATTGCCTGTGGGGCCTCGTCGTGAACGTGAGCGCGGTTGGTCGAAAATCCATCCCCTCACCAATCTTCCCGCACGATGGGGCGCATGCTTTTGAGCGCCTCGGCGTGTTTCACGCCGCAGGCCAGGCCGCGATAGCGGGACAAGACCGTTTTTGTCTCCAGCGCGGCGTCTGTTTTCGCCGGATTGTAGTCCTCCTTTCGTACAAAGGCCATCAGCCGCCCCAGCCATTCACGCGCGGCCTCCCACTCGGCCGAAACGTCAATGTAAGTGTCCGGCTCGAAGCCGATGGTGTGTCCGGGACCGTTGTCATACCAAAACACCCGCGAGGGAGCGCGCGCATCATCCCGGCCCGTCAGCCGCGCCGCTTGTTGCAGCGCCGCGTGGCAGATCGCGCTCGCCGCCTCGTGGTCAGGGTGGCGGTCGCGCGGCCAAAGCATGAACGCCGTGTCTGGTTTCACCTCCGCCACCACCTCGGCCACGGCGCGCTTCGTTTCCAGGGTCGGCTCAAAGCCCATGCTCTTCCACGGCAGGAAACGCATCTCCATGCCGCGCTCGGCGGCGAGCTGCTTTGACAACTCGATCAAGCCCTGCGCCCGTCCGCGCACCGGCGGCCATTCGGCGTAATCGCCGATCAAGCTGAGGATGACCACGCGCTGATGCTTCCGCACCGCCCGCAGAAGGATGCCGGGAATTCCAAACGGACAGTCATCATAGTGTGCGCCAATGGCGAGGATAGTGCGAGTCATGCGCGGATGATGACGAAAGCCCGCCCGCAGGGCAAGCATCATTCCGTGTTGAGGGCACCTCCTCAGCCTTCGTTTTGGCTCAAAACCTGACGCACTTGCGCGGCGAGGGCCGGGGTGCTTGCCGGATTGAGTGCGGCGGCGATTCCAGCCGCCTGTCCCGTCGCCAAAGCCGTTCCCATCACCCGGATGCTCGCCTGGGCGCGATGCGTGGCCGAAATACAGCGTCCGGCGATGAACACGTTGCGCAAATCACGCGCACGGAGGCAGCCCATCGAAATACCGCAGGCTTTCGGCTCATGCGGATACAGCAATCGCGGTCCACGGGCCGTTTCACGCAGTTCCATCGGCCACGTTGCGTTGGCGACGGCTTGGTTGCCGCTGTGGCTTTCGAGGATGTCTTCCTCGGTCAAAACGACTTCGCCAATCCAAGACCTGCTTTCGCGAATGCCCGCGCACACCGGCAGCGTGGTGATGCGTGCGTTCGTGAAACCTGCCAGCGTCACGCGCAGATGATCAACGATGGCAAAGGTGACTTCGCGGCCCTGCATCTCGATCCAGGTCAGACTGCGGGCGTCTGTGGCATCAAACGGGCCTGTGGGTGAATCACCGACCAGATCGAGCGTGAGAAAGGCTTCATTCGTCGTGGTGCCAGCACGGAAATGCGCTCCTGCGACAGCGGCGGGCAGTTTTTGATCCCGAATCGCTTGCGCCAGGCATCCGGCGATTTTCAGCGGGCCGTCGCCGGTGAATGAGCCAGATTCGATGTCGCCTNNTAGCGGCCCGTCCCCATGAAGCGCGGCGTCTTCCACCCCGGTGAGGCCGACGATGTAGGCCGGGCGTTGCAGCTCTTGGGCGGGTGTTTGTTCCCAAGGATGATTTGCCAGCGCGGCGAGCACCGCATCGCCGCTGGCATCGACCATCGAGCGTGGGCGCAGCTTCCAGGAAGTGCCACGGCAGTGCAGAGTCACTTCGTTGATACGATTGGCCTCAACCACGGCGTCAATGACCTCCGTGTGCAGCAGCACCTTCAAGTTCGGCTGCTGGGCGCACCATTGATCGTAAAACAGGGCAAGTCGCTGCGGTTGGTGCATCAGCACATCCACCTTGCCCATGCGCAGCGGGCCGTGCGCGATGCCTTGGGCGAGCAATTCACGCTCAAGCTCGGCTGGCAGGCCCGGATTCGCCACTTTCGGCGCTGCATCAGGCGTTTGCGGCAGATGATAGAGTCCGCAAAACGAATGCACGAGCGAGGCCGTGCCCGCGCCGCCGAAGCAGCCGTGACGCTCGACGAGCAGCGTGTCCGCGTCCTGACGCGCGGCCGCTATTGCCGCCGCCACGCCTGCGCTGCCGCCGCCGATGATGAGCACGTCAGGATTCATGGTCGCATCTTTCCCCAAGATGATCGGAACGCCAGCGTTCGCTCATCATCCCGGTTTTCGCCTCGCTGTGGCAGGTGTCGAGATAGCGCACCGTTCCTCATCTGGCTGTCCGGTGACATCAATCTGGCTCAGCGCACCGGCTACACGACCATCGGCGGAAGGCGGAATGGACAACATAACGGGGGCGTATTAGTATGTCACATGACCCTCGTGTTGCCAGATGATCCTGTTATATCCAGCTTCAGCGCCAGTGATCTGCTGCTGGAGCTGGCCTGCGCCCTTTATGCGCGGAATCGGGTGAACATGGCCCAGGGCGCCCGGATGGCCGGGGTGGAGCGGATGGACTTTCAAGCGGCCCTGTGTGACCGGAACATTGCTGTTCATTACTCCGACGATGATCTCCGCTCAGACCTGGAGTCGCTGCAAGTTCTGCTGCAGGCATGATTGTCATCGCGGACACCTCGGTCTTGCTGAATCTCGCCTTGGTCGGGCACATCCAGCTTTTGAGAGTGTTGTTCGGCACCATTGTCATTCCTGTTCCCGTCAAAGACGAGTTTGAAAGGCTCGCGGCCACAACAGGCCGTTTCACAGGACTGGTGCTGCCAGAGTGGGTGCGTGTGGACACCGCCGCGCTAACCGCCATGGATGATGAAATTCTGCGGCAGCTCGATCCAGGCGAGGCGGCCGCCATCCTCCTCGCGGTCAAACTGCATGCCGATGCGGTGCTCATGGATGAGAGCGAAGGGCGTGCCATCGCCCAGGCCCGAGGTCTGCGGACGATCGGCATTCTTGGCATCCTCATTCAGGCAAGGCAAGCAGGGCATCTGGAGGCGATTCGTCCGGTGATCGAAGCTTTGCTCAGCAAGGCCAAATTCAGGCTCAGCGACACTCTCGTGAACCATGCACTGGAGATGTGTCAGGAGTAGCCGCTCCAGTTCAGCGATACTCATGACCGAGATTGTCATCCGTGATAATCCTGGCGTCGCCCCAGGCGGCTTGCATCGCCTCACGGCGGCACCAGCGGGACATGTGGCCGGGTTCTGGCAGAGCTTCTTGAGTGAGGAAATCGAGCGTGGCTTCGATTTGATCAGCGGCGATGACGGGCTGGCCGTCGATGCGGTAATCGGCGAGGATTTTCTTCCAGCGGTCGCGGTTCGGCTCCAGTGGCGCGTTGCTGGCGAGGCAGTGGTTCATGACCATCATCGTGTGTGGAAACACCTCCATGCCGGTGCGGGCGGCACGCGGGGATTCGGTGCAGTTCCAGAAGGCGATGCCATCGGGCGTGAGGTGGGCTCTGACCTCGGTCAAAAATTCGCGGGAAAGCAATGCGGAGGCGAACTCGCGCCAGTGGTGCGTGGTGTTCATCACGACGGCGTCAAATTTCGCGTCGGGATGCTGGCGCAGCCAGCGGCGACCGTCGTCGATGACGAGTTCGAGCTTGGGATTCGTGAGCAGGCTGGCGACTTCGGGCCGTGAGCGGATGAGATCGAGATAGCCGTGACTGAGTTCGATGGCGGTGACTTTTTTCACCTGCGGGTGATTGACGAGGATCTGCGTCCACGAACCGCCTGCGACACCGATGACGAGCACGTTTTCGATGCGATCCCGCACGGCGGAGAGGAAGTAAGGACGCACGAGCCAGGATTTCGGCTCCAGCTTCGTGCCGATCACGCCGTCGTAAGCGCCGTTGCCATAAACCGCGTTGCTGGTGTCCACCGTGATCACGCCGTGACGTGATNNATGATCTGCGCGAAACGCATGCCGGGTTTGAAGTCGTGCTTGTATTGCAGGCGCTCGTAGAAGCCCTGAAACGGGATCAGGGTGACGAACGCCACGAACAGCGGCAGAAGGCGCGGTCTGACGGGCAGTTGAAAACGGGCGATGCCTTCGACCCAGAGCCAGGAAATGGCGAGCAGCAGCCAGCTTAGCACCTGAAGGCTCATCCATTCCATGAAGACGAAGCCTGTGAGCAGGCTTCCTGCGCCCGAGCCGATGATGTTGGCGAGATACAGCCGTGAAAGCTGGCTGCCGGTGTTCTTGCCGGGCGGAATAGCGGCGTGGCAGAGCAACGGGAAGGTGATGCCGATCAGCGCTCCGGCGATGATGACGAACAGGTAACCGCATTCCCATGAAACATGCGTCGCAGCGATGGCGGTGAACGGAGCGACGAGAAAGCCTGCGACACTCGACAGCAGCACCCAGCGCGAGAGTTTGGTGCGGAGATCTCCGGTTTGACGCAGCAAACGCGGACTGAGCAGTGAACCGATCGCGAGGCCGAGCAGGTAGCTGCCGAGCATGTAGCCGAACACGGGCGCACGGGAGGCACCGGCGAAGTTGAAGACGCGGGACCACACGATTTCCCAAGAGAGGGCGAGAAAACCGGAGAGCGCGGACCACAGCAGGGCGATGCGGAAGTTGATCTCACATTTCGGAGTGGGAATAGTGGCCCCGTTTTTCTCAGAGACTGCGATGGCTGGCTTTTTCGACGTGAAAAGCACGATGAAAGCCGCCAGCGCATTCAAACTGGCCGCGATGCGAACGGTGCCGCTCATGCCAAAGCTGCCGAGCAGCCAGTGCGCGGCGATGAAGGCTCCGAGCGCGGCTCCGAGCGTGTTCACAAAGTAGAGGCGGCTTACGGTTTGGCCGACGTGCGCCGTGTCGCGCACCTGATGAGCCACCAGCAGCGGCAGCGTGGCTCCCATGAGCAGCGTTGGAAGAAACACGAGCAGGAAGACCAACGCGCCGGTGGTGAGGCCGTGCGCTTGAGCGGAGGTGATGGCACCGACGGCATCGAATAACTTCAGCGAAACGAGGCCGTAGGCTCCGACGCCGAGTTCGGCGAGGCCGAACAGCAGCACGAGCGGTGCTTTGCTTGATTTAGAAATCCACCCGCCTGCGAGACTGCCGATGCCGAGTCCGGCCAGAAACGCCGCCACGACCATCGCCACGGATTCGACGTTGCTGCCATAGATCGTCAGCAGCGCGCGCTGCCACACGAGCTGGTAGATCAGCGCCGAGATGCCGGAGAGGATGAAAACGCCATGCAGGATGATGGCGTGGAGGCGGCGTGACATGGGATCACTCGAAGCCGTTCGCGCGCAGGAATGTCAGGCTCGCAGGGATCTGATCCATCGAGGTGGGGGATTCGTCTTCGATGAAGTAGTGCTGGATGCCGTTCTTGCGGGCGGCGGCGAAAATGGAGGCCCAGTCCATCTGGCCGGTGCCGAGGACGACATCGTTGGCTACGTCGGTCTTGCCGCTGAGGGAACCGGTGGCGATGCCTTTCTTCAAATCCTTGAGGTGCATGAGCTTCCAGCGGCCGCTGTATTTCTCCAGCAGCTTCGCCGGATCCTGGCCGGGGAAGACGATCCACAGCACGTCCATCTGCACGGAGACAAACTCCGGTTTGGTCTCCTGCATGAAGAGATCGAACAGCGTGCCGTCGCCATACGGCTCAAACTCGAAGCCGTGCGCGTGGTAGAACATGGTGATGCCTTCCTTGGCGAGCGCCTCGCCCGCTTGGTTGAACACGGCGGCAGCTTCGCGGCACTCGGCCTCGTCGAAGCTGTCCTTGTGGTTGATCCACGCGCAGCCGGCGAACTTGATGCCGAGCGTCTTCGCGTCCTTCACCACGTTGTCGAGGTCGTTTTTGTAGCGGTCATACGGAAAGTGGCTACTGACGGCCTTCAGGCCGCGTTGTTCGAGCTCGGCTTTGAACTGATCGGCACTGAGATTGTAGGTGCCCGCAAGCTCGACCTCCTTGATGCCAAACTCCTTCACGCGGTCGAGCGTCCACGGCACACCACGCAGGGTGAACTGGCTGCGCAAGCTGTAGAGCTGCAAACCAGCGGCGTTCGGCGCGTCAGCGGCCTGGATTTGGATGGCTAAGCCGAGGGCGAGGAGGAGAGCGGTGAATTTCATGGAGAAATGGAGTTTTGGAGAAAGGGGCGGCGGATGTCACGCTCGATCTTCAGGCTTGATCCGTTCGCCTTGCCCCTCCTGACGGCTCAGGCGGCAAAGGGGGCGAGCAACTGCAATGGCGTGCCATCCTGGCGGCGGTAGATGCTGAAATCAGAATCGAGGGTGAAGATGCTCGCCTGGGGCTGAAGCTCAGAGTTCAGGACCAAGGAGGCATCCGCGAAGGACATGGGAACGTCGGCATATTTGCGCATGATTGAGAGCGCAGTGCGGAGGGCATCCGCCGTAAGGGGCAGCAACTGAAAGGCACCT
This sequence comes from Verrucomicrobiales bacterium, assembly GCA_003506995.1. Taxonomy (GTDB): domain Bacteria; phylum Verrucomicrobiota; class Verrucomicrobiia; order Verrucomicrobiales; family Verrucomicrobiaceae; genus Prosthecobacter. The sequence goes on along the minus strand of DNXB01000063.1, from coordinate 1,835 downwards.
CTGCTGGCATACGCTTCGATTTGCTTCAAAGCGTCTGAGTGGCTGGCTAGCAAAAAACACGCCTCCGTTAGAATGGCCTCGGTGGTCAGCCAAGGCAGGCGCACTTGTTTCGCTGCGTCCTTGGCCCAGGCATGCCATTGGTCGCGGCGGTCCAGCAGCGCTACAAGCGGCCCGGTATCCAACAGCACGGCATGCTTCATCGGCCGAAGCCTTCCATGTATTTGCGGTTGGTGCTCAAGTCTCCCAGCCCGCTGTCCACGCAGCCGAAGCCGTCTTTCAACAGGTCATAAGCGCTGGGGCTGTCATCATCGCTGGCAGCGGGAGCTGCGGCCAGATTGCGATCGAGTGTCTCGCGGGCAAGTTCGGCGGGTGCCACATTGCGGGCCTGGCTGGCGGCAAGCAACCGGGCAAAGAGCGAGTCGTTGAGCTGGAGAGTGAGGGTGCTCATGCCGGAAGTATGGCATGGCTTAAACACAGAGCAAGCTGGCTCAGCAGGAGGAGGGGCATGCTGCCGCCTCCTCTCACACCCGCCGGATAGCGGCAGCGAAGGCACCGTCCATCTGATCTTCTGGCGGGAAGCTGTGGCGGAGTTTGACGGGTTCGAAGCCGGGCGTGGATTCGAGGACGCTGGCGACGAGCTGCTCGTTTTCGGCGGGTTCGATGCTGCAGGTGCTGTAAACGAGGATGCCACCGGGTTTGAGGACGCGGAGGCAGTTTTTGAGGAGCTGCGTCTGCGTTTGCGTCTGCATCTGAAAATCATCGGGTTGGAGCCGCCAGCGGACATCGACACGGCGGCGCATGACGCCGGTGTTGGAGCAGGGCACATCGAGCAGGATGCGGTCGAAGCCGGGCTTGGCGAAAGCGGGGATTTGCGGGTCTGACCAGTCATGCTCCTCGATGTGCGCGTTGGTGACGTGGAGGCGATGCAGATTGCCATCCAAGCGACGCAAACGGCCTGGGGAGACATCGCAGGCGATGATTTCCCCCTGGTTTTCCATGAGCTGGGCGAGCAGGGCGGTTTTGCCGCCGGGAGCGGCGCAGGCATCGAGCACTCGATGGCCGGGTTGAGGAGCGAGCAGACGCGGGGCGATGGCGGTGCTGGGATCCTGCATGTACACCTTGCCCACGCTCAATTCTTCACGCGGGAGGTGATCGCAGACGATGAAATCTTCCTGCGGAGCGTCCAAGTGCGGGTAGAGGCGGTTGATGCGGGCGCAGATCGGGGCGGGGACTTGGTTCCACTCGCAGAGGGCGGTGGTTTTGGCCTCGCCAAAGAGGCCGAGCCAGTGCTCAATGAGCCACTTGGGGTGCGAGGTGCGGGTTTCGAGCGGCAGGCCGTCAACCATGGCCAAAAGCTCGACGGATTCGCGGCAGGCGCGGCGTAGGACGGCGTTGATCAGGCTGCGGGCGCGACCGGTGGCGGCCACGGTTTCGTTCACAGCGGCGTATTCGGAGACTTTGAGGATCAAAATCTGGCACAGGCCGATGCGCAGGCCCCAGCGGCTGCGGTGGTCCAGGTGCTTGTCCTCGGTGATCACGGCGATCCAGTGGTCGAGCAGGGAGAGATTGCGCAGGGTGGTGAGCACGATGTCGCGGAGGAAGGCGGCGTCGGGCAGGCTGAGACCGTTGTCACGCTGGAGGTGGTCCATGAGGTCGGCGGCAAAGCGCTCCCCGCCGGACCATTCGCCGAGGACATCCAGCGCCATGCCGCGGATGGGGACAGCGGGCGGGCGGGCGGGGGAGGATGGGGGGGCGTGGCGGGACATTGGGATAAGCGATGGCCCTGAATGACGATTGAGTAAATCCGAATGACGAAATAAGCCCGAATGACAAAG
>DNXB01000266.1 GCA_003506995.1 Verrucomicrobiales bacterium | reverse complement strand
GCGGGCACGGTGATGACGGCCTGCGACACACTTTGCTCCAGCGCCCGCTCCGCGACGGCCTTCAAGTGCTTCAAAATCTCCGCCGAGACCTCGACGGGGGAGGTTTTCAAATCGCCCAGAGCATAGGGCGGTGCCCATCCGCCTTCACCGGGTCTGCGACCGATGAGGCGCTTCACCGAGGTGATCGTGCGCGTGGGACGAAGCGCCCGCTGGCGCAAGGCGGCGGCTCCGACGGTGATCGTGCCATCCTCCGCGATGCAAACGGCGCTGGGCGTGCTGCGGCTGCCATGCTCATCCGCGAGCAGGATGGGGAAGCCGCTATCGACGACACCGACGAGGGAATTCGTCGTGCCGAGGTCGATGCCGAGGATGGGAGCTGATTGCATAGGGCCGTGGTTTTGAACCACTAATGCACACTAATCTCGGGGAATGGAAGCCGCTCTGATCCATTGTTCCGAATTAGTGCAGATTAGTGGTTTTACGATCTGGCTTTTGATGATTGAATCAGCGCATGGAATCACTGAGCCGCCAGCTTCTCGCCAAAACGAACCTCACCGACGCTCAGACCGCTGAAGCAGCGGCGCATTTGGTCGATCCGGCCATTGAGTCGGCGGCGAAGGCGGATTTTTTGCGGGCGCTGGCGCAGAAGGGCGAGACGCCGGCGGAGATCGCGGCCTTTGTGAATGAATTCCTCAAACTGGCGGTCGATCCGGGCCTGGACCGCACGAGGCTGCCGGGACCGATGCTGGACGTGGTCGGCACGGGCGGCGACCAGTTGCATCTCTTCAATGTGTCGAGCACGGCGATGTTCATCCTGGCCGCCGGTGGCGTGTGCGTGACGAAGCATGGCAACCGGGGCATCACCTCGAAGGCAGGTGGCGCGGATGTGCTGGAGGCGCTGGGCATCAAAATCGACCTGCCGAAGGAGCGTGTGGTGGAAGGCATCGAAAGCATCGGTCTGGGCTTCTTTTTCGCGCCGCTGTATCATCCGGCGTTCAAGGCGGTGGCGGAAGCGCGGAAGATGCTCGCCGCCGAGGGCCAGCGCTCGATTTTCAACGTGCTGGGGCCGCTTTTGAACCCCGGTCGGCCGGACTACCAGCTCATCGGCGTGTTTGATCCCAAGCTGACGCGGGCCTTTGGCGAAATCCTCGTCCAACTCGGCCGCAAAGGCGCCTGGGTGGTGCATGGCAGTGCCGGGTCCGGTCAAGGCATGGATGAACTCTCCACGCTGGGCATGAACGAAGTCTGCCAGCTCGAAAATGGCAGGCTCAGCGAGACGAAGATCGATCCCAAGGCTCTCGGCTTCGGCAAAGCGAAGCTCGAAGAGCTTGTCGGCGGCGATGCGGCAGAGAACGCGGCGATCCTCGAAGGCGTGCTGGCCGGGACCATCAAAGGCGCGAAGCACGACATCGCCGTGCTGAACGCGGCGGCGGGTTTTGTCATCACAGGCCAGGCCCCTGATCTGCCTGCGGGCAAGGCGCTGGCGGAGGATCTTCTCCAGCGCGGCGCGGCGCATGCGAAGCTGCGGGCCATGCAGGACCTGTGCTGAGGCCATTTTCCCACGAGACAGCGCGGCGAGAGATGTTACGATCATTCCCATGCCAACGACCAGCGAAGTGCTCGAAACCGTCCAGAAGGTGCCCTCCAGCACCTGGGTGAACTGGGGCATCGTCGGCTTCTTGTTTTTCGCCGCCGGCCTGGCCTTCGCCCGTGGCGCGGTGCGCCAGATTGTCGGCGTGGCGACGCTGGCGGTCTCCGTGGGCGTCGCGTGGTATGTGTTCCGGCATCGTGTGCAGATTTTTGGCGCGACGGGCATGGGCATGAGCACCGACCGCCTGCTGATGCTTTCCGCCGCCGCCGGCCTGCTGACCTACTTTTTGTGCAAGCTCGGCATGTATCTCCTGGCCACCCTGGGCCTCCTGAAAATCCTCGGCGGCATGGCCGGCTGGAAAGGGGTGATGATGAGCTTCATCCCCTCCGGGGCGCTGCTGTGGATCGCCAGCATGGTGCTGCGGCTCGTCGGCAACATTTACGGCATGGAAAGCGCCTCCGAGGTGATGAAAAAAGGCGGCGAACTGGAAAGCCAGGCGAAATCCTTCTGGCACAGCCTCAGCCAGCGCATGGACGGCAGCCCCTTTGGCAAGCTGGCCGAAAAATTCGATCCGTATGACATCAAGGCCACCGCGAACCTCGCCCGCCTGCTGATTCTGTGGCCGGAAGGCAGCATGTGGCAGCGCCTCGCCGCCCAAAGCCCCTCCACGGCCGCCGCGCTGAACCACCCGCGCATCGCCGAGCTCGGCTATGACCCGGAGGTGCGCAAGGCCATCGAGAAACAGGACTTCGCCGGGCTGATGCAGATGAAAAAGGTCGAGGAAGCCGCCCACCACCCGGACCTGGAGCCCGTGCTCAGCGGATTGGCGCTTGAACAGGCGATGGATTCCGTCGTTTATCAGCGCCCGCAGCCGGTGACGCTGCGGTGAGAGGTTTCAGGAGGTGCCAGAAAGAAGACGTGACCTGAGAGATCACAGCTTGTCGAGGTCCAGGGGTTCGCTTTCTCCCTCAGCCATGGCGGCTTCCATGTAGGCGATGAGTTTGGGGCGGGGCCGGGGATCGGAGATGATTCGCTCCCACGCCGCGTCCCCGTCCTCCTCGGCGGCCTGCTGCTTGATGAACAGCACATAGTCGAGCACGGAGGACTGCTTGTCCGCCGGAAGTGCGGCGGCTTCCTCGGCGATGAGGGTGGCGACGGCGGGCATGGAGGGAGACTATGCTTCGACGCACCAGATTCCAGCCAAATTTCAGATGGTGAAAACTGCGGGGGAGTCATCCGTCGCTTGTTCCTTGCAAGCCGTCATTCCGCCAAAGGGGTTGCAGGCCGCTATGGTTTCCCTTATCACGCCTAATGCCGTTAAATGAAAAATCTGCCCGTGTATTCCGGCTTGAGCTTCAGGCAGCTCGGGAAAATGCGACCAAAGACGCCGAGGCGTTCGACGGAATCATCCATGTCATAGAGAAGCTGGGGATTCTCTGTTTTGGCAAGGTCAGAGATTTGGGCAAATACGAATCCGTGCTGGAACTCGTGGCAGAAAACTCGCCGTTAGCCTCTTACGTTCCTGGCAAATGGCGTCATGTGCATTAATCCTTCACACAGCTCTTTGATATGGTCAGAAACGCGCGTAATGACGCCCTGCATATTGGAGCATTTGCGCGTCACCTCACTGTCAATGCCATCGAACTGGCTTTGATTTTGGAAGATGCCCTGAAAATCAAAGAAAATATGAGCAACCTCGTCAGTGACTTCATGATCCGTAATCCGGTTTGCGCCCATCTTTGGCAGCCAGTCAGTTTTGTGCGGCAGATCATGCTGACCAACTCGTTTTCGTACCTGCCTGTCCAGGATGAAGACGGTAAATGGCGGTTGGTGGTTGATTTGGAAGTAGCACGATACCTGCAAACGCGTTCGAATCGAAATGGCGGGCTTGCAACGCCTCTCGAAAAAGCAAAAGCGGAGGGTATCTCTTTGCCTGAAGCAAAAAGGGCTTGTGTGACAAACAGCGTGGAGGAAGCCTTGGAACGGCTCAATGATGAGAAATTTAAAGGTCAGCCCTTGTTGGTGTTTAGGAACGACACATGCAATGAATTAGAGGGCATTTTGACTTCGTTCGACCTGCTATAGATCCCTTCCTAGCCACGTTTCGTTGATGAAACCTCATCACCAAAACATCAATTCAGGCTCAGATTGATCATCCACAATTGGATTCCTAACAGCCCCCCATTCTGCCATGCAAACATTGCCCGCACTCCGAATCTGTATCTGTTTTGCAGCGATTGTGTTCACATGTCCCGCTGCTCTTTCGCAAACGGCAGTGGCTCCAGAAGTGGCCGAGTTGCAGGCGAAGTACGATGAAAAAGTGAAGCTGGATGTTTTGCGCCCGCATGAGCTTGCCGTGGCAGACCTGAATGCGAAGTTTGCCGCCGCATTGGACCGTGCGCAGGAGGCTGCCCAAAAGAAGGGAAGTTTGGATGATGCCTTTGCCATCAAGACCGAGAAGGAGGCCATTTTGTCCGGTAAATATGTGCCAGCGCAGGATGACGCGAAGACTCCCGCCGGTCTCAAAACCATGCGTGCCACTTACCGTGCGGCCCTGGGACGGCTGGAACTCGATCGTGATAAGAAACTCCGCCCACTGAAAGAGGTGTATGCCAAGTCACTCGAAGCCTTGATGTTGACCATGACTAAAGGCGGCAAGCTGGAGGAGGCGATGGCTTTGAAGAAAATGCGCGAGGATTTGCTCACAAACTTGGTTGCCAGTGGGGCTGATACGAGAACTGAAGCAAACGCGATTTCAGCACCAAGTGAGAAATCCCTCACAAACAGCCTCAGCATGAAGTTCGTGCCCCTGGCCGGAACCAATGTGTTCTTTTGCATTCATGAGACGCGTTACAAGGATTACGCGGCATATGCGGCGGAGGAACCGGGCGTGGACGAAACGTGGAAAGATCAGAGCACGGATGGCTTCACCCCCACGGACCGGCCCGAGGAACATCCCGTCACGAAAGTAAGCTGGGAGGACACACAGAAATTCTGCGCCTGGCTCTCCAAGAAAGAAGGCAAAACATATCGTCTGCCCACCGATCAGGAGTGGAGCTACGCCGTCGGCATCGGGCGAGATGAGAACCGGAAGAAGGACACCACACCCGACACCGTCTTCAAAAGCCAAACCGACTTCCCCTGGGGCGGCGAATGGCCGCCACCAAAAGACTCCGGAAACTACTCCGACCAAAGCCGGAAACAGAAGGCACCGAACAGCATTGCTGTATATCTTGACGGCTATGATGACGGCTTCCCTACCACTGCACCTGTGATGAGCTTCAAGCCCAACAAGCTCGGCCTTTATGACATGGATGGTAATGTGCGAGAACAGTGTGAGGACTGGTTTGACAACGCGAAAGAAGATCACGTTCTGCGGGGTGGTTGTTGGTACGATGGCGTTCGTGCGAATCTGCTATCGTCAGGCCGATTTCACCGTAATCCCGACTTTCGCAGCCACCACTACGGCTTCCGTGTTGTCATGGTTGAGTCTGCTCCCTAGCACGGAGTCGGGGCATCAGTTGTTAAACACCGTCCCGGCTCTCGCTTTCATCCGCACCTTTCGTCATTCTGATTTCGTCATTTCCCAACATGCCCAAGTACATCGTCACCATCGGCCTCGAAGTTCACGCGCAGCTCACCACGCAGAGCAAGATGTTCTGTGCCTGTCCGGTGGAGTATGGCGCGGAGCCGAACACGCACACCTGCCCCACCTGCCTCGGCCTGCCGGGCGCTCTGCCCGTGCTAAACGCCGCCGCCATCGAGAAGACCATCCTCACCGGCATGATGCTGGGCTGCGAGACGCCGCCGCTGGTGAAGTGGGACCGCAAAAACTACTTTTATCCAGACATGCCGAAGAACTACCAGATCACGCAGTTCGACCTGCCGCTGTGCATCGGCGGCGGCGTGCCGCTGTATGACTTGGCGTATCCGAAGGACGCGCAGAAGAGCATCGCGAAGCCCGGCAAGGTGGTGAAGCTCACACGCATCCATTTGGAAGAAGACGTGGGCAAATCGACGCACCACGACAAGTTCACCACGCTCGACTTCAACCGCGCCGGCACGCCGCTGATGGAAATCGTCAGCGATCCCGACATCGACAGCGCGGAGGAGGCATTCGCCTACCTGACCAGCCTGCGGCAGATTTTGATCTACGGCGGCGTGAGCGATGCCGACATGGAAAAGGGCAACCTGCGCTGCGACGTGAACATTTCCCTGCGGCCCGAAGGCCAGAATGAGCTGGGAGCGAAGATCGAACTCAAAAACCTCAACTCGATGTCCGCCGTGCGCCGCGCCATCAAGTTTGAAACCGAACGTCAGGCCGAGGCCCTGGATCGCGGCGAAAAACTCATCCAAAGCACCCGCCGCTGGGATGATGACCGCGGCGAGACCACGCTCATGCGCACGAAGGAGGACGCGCACGACTACCGCTACTTCCCTGATCCCGATCTGCTCCCGGTCCGCACCGCCGAACTCGTCGCCAAGATGAAACCGCAGGTGCCCGAGCTGCCGCATGAAAAACGCGCCCGCTTTGAGCAGGAGTATTCAGTAAGCCCCTATGATGCATCTGTGCTTTCAAGCACATTGGCCCTATCAGGCTACTACGAAGCAGCGGTTTCTGCTCGTAGCGATGTGCCACCGAAAAAGATCGCTAATTGGCTCCTCAATGATTACCTCGGCACTCTGAACTCTAAGATCAGCTATATCCTTCCTGGAACCACGCCTGAAACACCAACAATAGATTATTCGGTTCCTGCAGGCTTCGGGTCGCCTCCATCTGAGGCCGCTTCTACCAGCCAGTTCCCAATTTCTGGCCAAGCTTTTGCGGACTTCGTGTATCAAGTTGAGTCTGGCAAGATTTCCGCCGCCCAAGGCAAAATTGTTTTGCCAGAGATGTTGGAAACCGGCAAACCCGCCGCCGAAATCATCAAGGCCAAAGGCTTCGAGCAGGTCAGCGACACCGGTGCCCTAGAGGCCATCGTCGAGCAAATCCTGGCCGCGAACCCCGACAAAGTCGCCGAAGTCCAGGCTGGCAACGAAAAGGCCATGAACTGGTTCACCGGCCAGGCCATGAAGGCCAGCCAGGGGAAGGCGAACCCGAAGATGGTCACGGAGATCGTGCGGAAGAAGGTGCTGGGGTAACTTCAAACCAAACCATCATGCCGAAGCGAGAATTGAGCCATCCGCATCAGGTCATCGACTGGCTCAACGAATGGGCTGTGCGGCTGACGGAGCCTGCGGAGATGATTTTGATCGGTTCAGCGGCCATCCTCTGGCATGTGGCGAGGATTGGCCGCGACGATCCTCTGCCTGAAAACAGCATGGACGCCGATCCGGTGACGGAAAGCGACGCCATCGCTGAACTGGCCTACGACGCCCTGATCGGCAGCGAGTTTGAGCAGACACACGGCTGGCATGTGAACTTGATGCCGCGCATGGTTTTGGATCATCTGCCAATCGGATGGCGTGATCGTGCATTTTCTGAAACCTATCGCGACAGACTGACCGTGATTGTTCCGACGGCGGCGGATCTGCTGGCACCCAAAATCGCGCGCAATGAAGCCCGAGACCGGGCGCATCAGGCATTTGCTGCCAGCCTGGGCCTGATTTGAGCGTCATTGCAGGTTCCGCCGTGCAGTGGCATACTTGACCCGCCCATGACTCCCCTTCCCCATCAACGCTGGCCCCTGCTCCTGCATGATCAGGCGCGGCTGGAGTATGGCCGCCTGCTGTGGAAACGCCCCTCCGCCAAACAGCGCCTGCTCAAGCATTGGGCGGATGAAAAACACCCTGGCGCCCAAAGATTTGCCCAAACCTACCGCCCTTGGGTGGAGAAGGTGTTGGAGTCCGCCCCGGAAGCGGATGACGCCCTTGATGCAGAACTGAGCCGGCACGGTCTGAGCCTGCGGGTGGTCGTGCGCGAGATTCCGCCGGTCTTTGGCAGCTTCTATTGAGGAAACCGCTGTTTTTAATCGCCGCATGCTCCAATCCTACTCCTCCTGCTTCTCCTCGTGCCTTGGGGGGGAGAAAGAGTAGGAGCAGGAGGAAGAGGAAGATTTGATCACTGCTGTTTGATTTGTTCAGCGTTTCCTGAGACCGGGCCGCCCCCCTCACAAACCCCTTGCACCCTGGAAGCGGGCGGCTATTCTCCGCGCCCTTTTTCAGACCACCCCCAGCCCCGTTATCCATCATGTCCCAGCATAGCAGCCTCAAGACCGCCGGCTCCGTCGGCACCAAGCGCAGTGTCCTGAAGCGCGGAGAGCGCGTCAAGCTCCTGAAATCCCGTGGACTTTGGAAAGAGGGCCGTCTGCCGACGAACCTGCCGAAGACCAAGCCCGAATAAGGCTTTTCTGTGCGCCTCAATCGTTATCTCAGCCAGTGCGGCGTGGCCTCACGGCGCGGCGCGGAGGAAATCATCCTCGGCGGGCGTGTGTCCATCAACGGGCACATCATCAAGGAGCTGGCCACCCAGGTGCAGCCGGAGGACAAGGTGGTCGTGGACGGTTCCCCCGTGCGCACCGAGACCCCGCTGGTCATCGCCCTGAACAAACCGAAGGGCTACCTCTGCTCACGCGGCGACACCCATGAGCGCATGACGATCTACGATCTGCTGCCGGGGAAATTCCAAAACCTGCACCACGTCGGCCGCCTCGACAAAGAAAGCGAAGGGCTGCTCCTGCTCACGAACCGTGGCGACCTCTCCCACCGGCTCATTCACCCCAGCCAGGGCGCGGAAAAAGAATACGAGGTCGTCGTCGATCAGCCGCTGACCACCGAGGTCATGGCCAAGCTCGTCAAAGGCATGATGACCGAGGAAGGTTTCGCCCGCGCCGAGCGTGCCTGGATGGACACCGCCTACCGGGCGCACATCGTCCTGAAAATGGGCCTCAAGCGCCAGATTCGCATGATGCTCTACTATCTCGGTTATGAAGTCGAGCGCCTCACGCGCACACGCATCGGCTGGCTCCAGCTCAAAGGCCTGCCCAAAGGTGGCTGGAAAGAACTGACGGCCACCGAGGTCGAGCGTTTCTTCAAAGAAGCCCCGGCCAAACCCGCCCTGGCCCGCAAGCCCGCTACTGAGAAGGAAGACAGAGCCGAGCGCCCGTCTCCCGCTGCAAGCCGCAAGCCTAAAACCGGTTTCAAGCCCAAGCGCGAGGGCTTCAAGCCCCGCCGCTCCGAGGAATCGCCACGCGGCGACAAGCCTCGCAGCCGCTCCGGCCCTCCAGGCCGCCGTCCCGCCTCCAAAGGAGCCAAAGGACCGCGCAAACGTTTCTGAGGCGGGGCATTCCGCCCCCCCGACGTGTTAGCGTTTGACCAACGAACTTCCGGGCGTCAAAAGTCGCGCCCCCGGCGTTGTTGGAAGCGCCTTTTCACCTCAAAAAACGCACCCCATGCAATCTACCTCAATCATCGCCTCCGTCGGCTCCATCGTGCCCGACTTTGAAATGGAAACCTATGAACCCGCCCAGGGCGATTTCGCCAAGGTGTCGCTCGCCGACATCAAAAACGCCGGCCAGTGGACCATTCTCATGTTTTACCCGGCGGACTTCACGTTTGTCTGCCCCACCGAGCTGGCCGATCTCGCCGAAGAGCATGCCCAACTGGAGAAACTCGGCGCTCGTGTGATCGCGGTGTCCACCGACACCAAGTTTGCCCACATGATGTGGCGCAACACCGAGGGCCTGCTCAAAAACGTGCGCTACACCCTCGGCGCTGACCCCACCGGCGCTGTGAGCCGTCTGTTCGGCGTGTATGACGCCGCCACCGGCCTCGCCCTGCGCGGCACCTTCATCATCAACCCCGAGGGCAAGCTCGTCTCTTCCGAGGTGAACTTCTACAACGTGGGCCGCAACGCTGCGGAACTCACGCGCAAGATGGAGGCAAACATCCACCTCATCTCGAATCCCGCCGAGGCCTGCCCGGCCAAGTGGACACCTGGTGCGAAGACGCTCAAGCCTGGCAAGGATCTCGTCGGCAACGTCGCCGCCGCCATGGCCGCCTGATCCATCCTCTAAATCCGTTTCAGCAGCCATGCAGACCTGTTCTGCATGGCTGTTTTTCTATTCTGGCAGAAGGACACGCCATGGATCGTTCATAACTCATGAAGCTTCCCGCCATCTTCCTCGCCCTCTTGGCCTTCTCGGTCCGTGCAGACATCATCATCGGCACCTTCGATATGGCATCGATCCGCGACACCTCGACGTTGGAGACAAAGGTGATCGAGGACTGGCATCTGAACCCCAAAGACGCCGCGATCCGTCAAAAACTCGTCGAGATCACCATCTGTGAATGGTGGCCGGGACTGAAGGTGCGCATGCCGGTGACGATGCTCGCACCTGCGAAGGGTGTCTGCACCAACGTGCTCATCGAGAACACCAGCGCGCAATTGAAGGTGGCTGCCGCCTCTGGCGCGAAGCTCCGCCTGCTCAAGGAGCATGGCGTGGGCCTCGTCTTCATCGGCTGTGTGCCGATCGATACGATGGAACCGGTCGGAAAGCTCCACACCCTGATGGAGGAGCGTTTCATCCAGACCAAGAACACGCGCTACACGCCCGCCTGGATCTGGGGCATCGGGGATATGCGAGCGCTCACGACCGCAATGGCGGAGAAGGACGTGTTTCATCTGAAGAAAGTGCTCGCCACCGGCGGCTCGAAGCGCGGCGTCGCCACAGCCGCCGCAGGCATCGCGGATGATCGTTTCACCGCCATCATGCCCGTCGTCGCACCGGTGGTCGAGAGTCCCGGCGGGCCGTATGTCGAAGGCATGATGCCCGCAGAGATCACGAAGATGAACGACGCATTCATCGCCGCGATGACCGATCCCGTGGGTCGCGAAAAACTGCTCATCCGTCAAAGAGCCCGTTCCGACGAGCGCATCACCGTGCAGATGGCCCGTGACGCTGGCTGGAGCGAGGCGGAGATGAAAACCGCCTGCAATGCCGCATGGGAAGCCTGCCGCACGACAAACTACCTCGATGTGTTGAAGAAGCGCGGCACGGAGATCTTCTACAACCAGGGCTCCAACGACAACGTGAGCCCAGGACTCGTCGAACTCGGCCGCCGCTTTCCTGAACTGCCTGTTTTCATCGTCCCCGGTGGTCAGCACGGCGGCGCAAAGGAAGCGGGCTTCGTCAAATCCGTCGGCGGACTGCCCGAGGTCGATGAAAACCTCTACGCCTTCGCCACCCATCACTTCTTCGGCGCACGCCGCTTGGTATCTCCGCCAAAGGTGACGACGCAGTGGAACAAGTACAAACATCGCCTCGCCGTGACCGTCACCTTCTCCGATGGCAGCGAGCCACAGGAGAACGCAGTGTGGTGGTCGGTGAACCGCCACCCTGACTACTCAATCGCCATGGAGTTCGATGCGTGGACTTCAGCTCCGCTCAAGAAAACCGGCACAGCCACCTACAGTGGCGAAACGACGGTCGAAGGCGATGTGAGGACGCTCAACGTCATCACCGTGCATGCGCATCAGGAGAACGGCAGCACCTTGACCGTGTCGAGTCCGGAAATCCGCCTCGAATAGAAACTGTCCGCTGCCACTGGCGTGTGTTTGAGGACAAGAGAGACTTTCGCAAAGGAGTGCGATTTGCGTTTCTCGATGCGTTTGGTGTCACACACCATGATCCAACCATCCTCGCTCCATCGCCGCCAGTTTCTCGGAACCACCGCAGCCGCCGTTGGCGGACTTTTCCTGCCAGACAGCTCGAAACTGAACGCCGCCCTGTCGGACACGGCCGAGACCGAGCACTTCTGGTATCGCCTCGCGCCGGAGGGGCCATACATCGACTCGCAGCGTGACAACAAGGCCTTCGGCTTTGGCGACGGGAAGATTTATCTGTCTGAGGACAATGGCAAAACGTGGCCGCACAGCGCGGCGTTCGCCGAGGCGGACAACATCACGCTCAGCATCATCCTGAAGAACGGAAACATCCTCTTTGCCACGCTGGCGCAGCTCTTCCTGAGCACCGACAATCTCAAGACGCATCGCGAGATCATCGTGAAGAAGCCCGATGGCAGCGATTACCGCCCGCACACGCCGGTGAAGGCCGACCAGCCGGGCTGGTATTTCCATTCGCTCGATGGCGAGCACTGCTTCGAGGTGGATGGCAAGGAAATGCTGGTGTGGGGGAACTACTGCAACGTGCTCGGCGGCCCGGTGCCGGTGAACATCTACTATTCCACTGACAACGGCGAGACCGTGAAGCTGGCGTATGCCTTCGGGCAGAATCCCAAGTTCCAGCAAAAAGACGCGCCACCCGACGCGCCGTTGCTCGGCGATCCGAACAACAAGCTGATCGCCCGTCACGTTCACAACGTGACCTACAACCCCGGCGAGAACGCCTTCTACGCCTGCACCGGCGACATCGACCGCACGCATGGCAAGGAGGTCCACTGGCTGCGCGGCACCTACGATGCCAAGGCCGATGCGTGGGACTGGAATTTAGTCATCTCGGTGGACTCCAACTCCCGCTTCAAGTGCGGTGGCATCAACTTCATCGACGGCAAATGCTACTGGATCGCCGACGCGAACGGCCCGGCCATCGCCAACCGGCACGATCGAGGCATCTTCGTGTGCGATCCGAAGGACATCACCGACACCTCGAAGCACACGCTGCTCTTCAATCCGATGTTTGAATCCGCCAACATGCTCGTGCAAGACGGCGCCATGCTCGCCACGCACTGCGCTCCGGCCTCGACTTATGCCTGCGGCATCATCTACTCGCCCGACATGGGCAAAACCTGGGCGCAATACGACCTCAAGGAGTTCGGTCCGCGCTCCGGCTGCCGCATTCACCGCAAGAACAGCGACGGCTGGTTCCGCATGGACCTGCGCAAAGGCTGGATCGAGCGCGCCGAGGTGATCTTCATCAAGCCGAAAGCGTGACCGCTGAAGAAAACGCGAGTTGTCGGATCATGCCGTGGACTTGCCCTGTCTTGTCATTGGCTGAACTTGCCGTGAAAAGCCTGGGTTTGCGTCGTTAGTGAAGGTGATGAAGCCTTCCTTCGCCCTTTTCCTGCTGCTCGTTGCCTCCGCCCATGCCGTTGATTTCAATCGCGACGTGCGCCCGGTGCTTGCGCAGCAGTGCTTCACCTGCCACGGCATGGATGATCACGCGCGCAAAGGCAAGTTGCGCCTCGATTTGAGCGAATCCGCCCACGGCAAAGGCAAGTCAGGCGAGATCGCTATCGTTCCCGGCAAGCCGGACGCCAGCGAGGTTATCAAACGCATTCTCTCCACCGACGAAGACGAGGTCATGCCTCCGCCGCACACGAAGAAGGTCATGTCGGACAAGGACAAGGCGACGCTGAAAGCCTGGATCGCCGAAGGCGCGAAATACGAGGCGCATTGGGCCTATTCGCCGCCGAAGCAGATTCCGGCTCCAAGTTTCAAGTCTCAAGTTTCAGGCTCCAAGTCCGGAGAACCCCAAGAAACAAGAAACAAGAAACCTGAAACTCATCCCATCGACGCCTTCATCCACGAGCGTCTCGAAAAAGAAGGCCTGAAACCTTCGCCAGAAGCCGACGCCTACACACTCGTCCGACGCGTCTATCTCGATCTCATCGGTCTGCCGCCCACGCCTGCCGAGGCGGATGCCTTCGTCCATAAGTCACATGGGTCGCATGAGTCCCATAAGACCTATGAAGAGCTCGTGGACACGCTCCTCGCCTCCAAACACTACGGCGAACGCTGGGCACGCCGCTGGCTCGATCTCGCGCGTTACGCCGACACGAACGGCTTCGAGAAAGACCGCCCACGCCAGATCTGGCCGTATCGCGACTGGGTGGTGAGAGCGCTGAATGACGACATGCCCTTCGATCAGTTCAGCATCAAACAAATCGCCGGAGACATGCTGCCCAATGCCAGCGCCGAAGACCTGATCGCCACCGGCTTTCATCGCAATACGATGCTCAACGAGGAAGGTGGCATCGACCCGAACGAATACCGCTTTTACGCCATGGTGGACCGTGTCGGCGTCACCGGCACGGCATGGATGGGCCTCACGCTGAACTGCTGCCAGTGCCACACGCACAAATACGATCCCATTCTGCACACCGACTACTACAGCGTCATGGCGCTGCTGAACAACGCCGACGAGCCGCTCTACCACATCCCCACACCGGACATCAAGGCGCAGCAGAAAGCTCACGCCGCGAAGATCGCCCAATTGGAGGCCGATTTGCCGAAGAAGTTCCCCGGTGGTGAAGCGGCGATGCAAAGCCGCCTCGCTGGCTGGATCGAGGGCGAATCGAAACGCGCCTCGAAATGGCAAATCGTGCGCCCCACGGCCATGAAGACCACCATGCCGCATCTGGAGCAGCAGGTGGATGGCTTCATCCTCGGCAGCGGCGACATCTCGAAGAGCGATGTCTATGATTTAAGCCTCAGAGCGCCGATCAAAGGTGTGACGGCGCTGCGCATCGAAGTCGCCAGCCATCCGAGCCTGCCGAACGACGGCCCCGGCCTCACGAACTACGAAGGCCCGCTCGGTGGCTTTTTCCTCAGCGAGCTGCAAGCCACGCAAAACGGCCAGCGCGTCAAAATCGCCCGTGCCGAAGCCACGAACGACGAGGAAGAAGACAAAATCAGCGATGCGGCTCCTGCAAAAAAGAAAGCCGCCAAAGCTCGCAAAACTAACAACGCCAGCGCCGCGCTTGATGCGGAGATGTCCAGCGGCTGGCAGGTGCTCGGCGGCTACGCTCAGCAGCACGCCGCCGTGTTCCATTTCGAGCAGCCCATCGATTTCACCAACGGTTTCGATTTGAAGCTGCTCTTCGAAAAACACTTCGCCTGCCCGCTCGGCCATTTCCGTCTTTCCGTGACTACCAGCGATCACGCCACGGCTATCGGACATCCATTTGAGGTCGAGGAGGCCCTCGCCGCGAATGATTCCAAGAAACGCGAGGTGCTTTTGCGCCGCTTCCTCGAAACCGCGCCCGAGATGAAACAAGCCGCCGCGCAACTCTCCGCCCTGCGCAAGAACCCACCACGCGGCCAACCCACGCTCGTCATGAGCGAACGCCCGGCCACAAACCCCCGCGCCACGAATCGCTACCATCGCGGCGAATATCTCTCGCCCAAGGAGACCGTTCCGCCCGCCGTTCCCGCCTTCCTGCCCTCATTGCCGAAGGATGCGCCCGCGAACCGCCTCACCTTCGCGAAGTGGCTCTTCGCTCCCGAAAACCCGCTCACCGCCCGCGTGACGGTGAATCGCCAGTGGCAGGCATTCTTTGGTCGCGGCCTCGTGGAGTCGTTGGAGGATTTTGGCTATCAAAGCGAGCCGCCCTCGCATCCCGAATTGCTGGACTGGCTCGCTGTCGAGTTCGTGAAGCAAGGCTGGAGCATGAAGAAGCTGCACAAACTCATCGTCATGAGCGCTACCTACAAGCAAAGCAGCCGCATCACGCCCGAACTCGCGCAACGCGACCCCGAAAACATCCTGCTCGCACGCGGAGCTCGTTTCCGTCTCGACGCCGAAATCATCCGCGACTCCGCTTTGAAGGCCGCAGGTGTTTTGTCGCCGAAAATGGGCGGCCCCGGCGTCTATCCGCCGCAGCCCGCCAGCATCACCTCCGAGGGCACCTACGGCAAATTTGAGTGGAAGACCAGCGAGGGCGAGGACCGCTACCGCCGCAGCCTCTACACCTTCATCAAGCGCACCGCGCCGTTTGCCATGTCCACCACCTTCGACGCCCCGACTGGCGAAGCGTGCCTCGCCAAACGCGATGTCTCCAACAGCCCGCTGCAAGCCCTCACCCTCCTCAACGACCAAATGTTCATGGAAGCCGCTCAAGCCATGGCCAAAGCCGTGATCGCCGAATCCCAAGACGACGACACCCGCCTCCAAAACATCTTCCGCCGCTGCACCACCCGCCCCGCCGCCGCTGATGAGCTCGCCATGCTCAAAACCTTCCTTCAAAAGCAACGCGACAAAAAACTCGAAGGCGAAGCGCTGTGGACCTCCGTGTGTCGTGCGGCGCTGAACTTCGACGAAGCGATCACACATCCATGATTCAAAACATGGCATCTCAACAACCAGACACCGTCGATACAACAGCACGCTTCAGTGAGGTAACCTGGCCCTCATGGTTTACGCGCATCGTGGTTGTCTTGGCCATCTGGGTTGTCTCAGGATTCATGGTCCATGCGAACTACGAAACCGATGCATGTCCTCCTGAAGTGAAGAGTCGTGAAGCGATGCTAGCTGGCTTCATCGCCCCCCTGTTTTTCTCTGCGAACGCCGGTTCTGCACCTCTCGTGCATACAGTTTCTTTGCGGCCGGTTTCAGCGTGGGGCTACTTGATTCTCTTTGTCGTTCTCGTGTTCTTCGTTCTCCGATCTAGATCCCATAAAGCACTATACCTCGCTGGGTTAGGCTTGGGTTTACTGAGCGCCATTGGCCTGTGGTGCGTGATTTACACGAATGCTCACTCTGGTGGCTAGCCAAAAACCTTTATTGCTATGAATACCCCCAACATCACCCGCCGTCACTTCTTTGAAGACTGCGCCGTCAGCACGGGCAAGATCATGCTTTCTTCTGTTGGGAACCAACCGTGACCTCATGGAGCGCATCTTCACCATCCTGAACCAAATGGAGGCCGATGGCGTGATCGGACGCTATGCCATTGGCGGAGCGGTGGGAGCCATTTTCTGGCTGGAACCCTTCACCACGAAAGACCTGGATGTCTTTGTGTCGCTGCCAACCACCGCCGGAGGCTCGTTGCTAACGCTGGGGCCGATCTATGAATACCTGCTCGCACGCGGCCATGCGCCGCAAGGGCAGTTCATCATCATCGAGGGCTGGGCGGTCGAGTTTGTGCCTCCCGGCACGCCACTGGTCGAGGAGGCGCTCGCCGAAGCCGTGGAGCGAGATGTGAACGGTGTCTCTACTCGCGTGTTCACAGCGGAACACCTCGCGGCGATCTGTCTGCAAGTCGGACGTGCAAAAGATCACGACCGCGTGCTGCGCTTCCTGGAGGCCGGGGTGCTTGATGCGGGCCGCTTCGAGGCTATTCTTCAACAACAACACCTGAACGACGCATGGACCCGCTTCCAAAAGACTCATCTGCAAGCCTGAACGAGATCATGCAGCAGATCATCGCTCGCAAAAAAGACCGGCGTCGCCAGCTCGCCGCGCTGCCGGTGGGCGAGAAACTGCGCATGCTGGAGGGGATGATGGCTGACACCCGCGCCATCAGCGTCACTCGTCCGCCGCCGCCTGCCAAACCGCTTTTGATTTCGACCCTTCGCCAACGTATGCCATGAACACCTCCAACATCACCAGACGTCACTTCTTTGAAGACTGTGCCATTGGCACCGGCAAGATCGCTTTGGCTTCGTTGCTGGCGGAATCGGCTTACGGAGCCGCAAAGAGCCCGAATGTGGCTGCCGCTTCGCATCATGCGCCAAAGGCGAAGGCGGTCATCCACATGTTCATGGCGGGTGCGCCGTCGCAGCTCGAGCTGTTCGATCACAAGCCGATGCTGACGAAGTATGAGGGCAAGCCGCTGCCACCATCGGTGATTGGCGGACAGCGATATGCCTTCATCCGGCCTGATGCGGCGGTTTTGGGGCCGCGCTTCAAGTTTGCGAAGCATGGGCAGTGCGGCGCGGAGCTTTCGGAAGTGCTGCCGCATTTGGCGACGGTGGTGGATGACATCGCCATCGTGAAATCTTGCCGCACGACGCAGTTCAACCATGCCCCGGCGCAGATTTTCATGAACACGGGCTTTTCGCAGCCGGGACGGCCCAGCATGGGCTCGTGGGTGACGTATGGCCTGGGCGCGGAGTCGCGAGATCTGCCGAGCTTCGTCGTGATGAGCACCGGCAGCGGCATCAGCGGCGGTGCGGCGTGCTGGAGCAGCGGCTTCCTGCCGAGCGTGTATTCCGGCACACGTTTTCGCAACACTGGCGATCCCATTTTGAATGTGAGCACGCCGCAGGGCATTGAGGCAGGCACGCAAAAGGACACCATCGACCTCATTAACGCGATGAATCATCGTCGCCTCAAACTCGATGGCGACAACGAGACCGCCACGCGCATCGCAAACTACGAAATGGCCTACCGCCTGCAAACCTCCGCGCCGGAACTGATGGACCTCACCAGCGAGGACAAGGCCACGCTCGAACTCTACGGCTGCGACCCGAAGGTGCCGTCCTTCGCCCGCGCCTGCCTACTCGCGCGGCGCATGGTCGAGCGCGGCGTGCGCTTCATCAACATCTACAACGAAGGCTGGGACGCGCACAGCGATGTGGAAGGCAACGTGAGGAAGAACTGCGGCGCTACTGACAAAGCCAGCGCCGCACTCGTCAAAGACCTCAAACAGCGCGGCCTGCTCGATGACACGCTCGTCGTCTGGGGCGGTGAATTCGGCCGCACGCCGATGGTCGAGGCCAGCGTGTCGCTCGGTCGCAGCATGGGCCGCGATCATCATCCGCAGGCATTCACCATGTGGATGGCCGGTGGCGGCATCAAAGGCGGTGTCACCCTCGGCGCGACCGATGAGATGGGCTTCAACATCATCGAAGACGAAGTCCACGTCGCCGACATCCACGCGACGATTCTGCACCAACTCGGCATTGATCACGAACGCCTGTCCTTCCGTGCTGCGGGTCTCGATTTCAAACTGACGGGCGTGGAGCCATGCAAGGTGATCAAGCAGATCCTGGCGTAGCCTGGCCTTTCTAGGCTGGGCTTTTGAGCACACTGAAACACAGGCTAGAAAGCCTATGCTACGCAACATGATCCCCGCCACCATCGTCCAAGGCCACCGCGTCGCGTCCGGTCTGAATGGCAATCCGCGCTTCCCCGGTGGCACGCTGCGCATGCAGTTGCCGTTTTTTCGCGATTTGGGACTCGATCTGAGCCGCTACCACCTCGGGACGTTGAATGTGAGCATTGCTCCGCTCAGCTATCGCGTCGTGCAGCCGAAATGGACTTTCCAAAACGTGAAATGGCATCCCGCAGAGCCGGCGGAGGATTTCTCGTTCTTTGATGTCGTGGTGCATCGCGAGGGTGCGAAACCCGCGAGCGGCCTGATCTACTTTCCGCATCCCGACACGAAGCCAGAGCATTTTCAGAGCCCGGATGTGCTGGAACTGCTGCTGCCGTGGACCGAAGGACTCGGCTACAACGCAAACATCAGGCTCGATGTGCCTGCTGAGCAGATGGCCTTCACACCGACACCACCTCACGGCGGTGCGTGAAGAGAAGACGGCAGGCGATTTGTGAATGTGGCAGACCGGTCATGCGGGCCAGCACCTCGCGGTAGGTTTCAAGCTGCGGCCGGTAGCCATCCACACGCGCGGCGAAGGCCTCGTCGGTGTCAGGCTTGTCGGTTTTGAAGTCGAGAATTGTGGCGCGGTGCGGTTCGATCATCACGCGGTCAAAGGTGCCGCTGAGCCATTCGCCGTTGAGGAGGATCTCGAAGCGCTTTTCACGCCAGCACTCGGCCTGCGGCGACGGGCGGCTCAAAATGGACCGCACCTCCGGCGCGGCGAGGCAACGACGCGCCTCGTCCTCGGCCCGGCTTCGCAAACCATCATCCACACAAGGCACGGCGGACCAGAGAGCGGACAAAGCGGCATCGTCAGCCTCATCCAGCCACTCAATCTGCTCGAAGAAAGCATGCACCAGCGTGCCATAGGAGCGGGCGAAGCGTCCGCCGCGTGAGAAGAGCTGTTTGGCCGTAACGATGCTCGTTTCCGAACCGCTCGGTGTGCGGCGCACCGGACGCTGACGGCCTGAAACGGTGACGGGTTCGGGTTGAGCGGCTTCGACGGGCTTCTCGACCTTCCTTGGCACCTCAAACCAGCGCGGATTCGTGGCCTTGCTGCTCGATTCAAAGACCACCTCGGCCTGCACGCCGCCGAACTCGCGCTGCGGCGGTTTTTTCTCCGCGCCGAGGGTGAGATCGAGCAGTTTGACGAAGTTGTTCGACCGCGACTTCTCACTCGGCGGCTTGGCGATGATGTAGTTCGCATGCTTGGCACGCGTGAAAGCCACATAGAACTTGCACAGCTCTTCATAGGCCGCGTCGGCCTCCTGATCGGCTCGGAAGGCGGCCAGCAGGTCATCCGCCTTCACAAAGTCCGACGACGGCAGGTCAAAAACCCACTCCACATGCCGCTCGCGGTCACGTTTCACCCCGATGCCGCGACGCAGTTCGGTCAGCTTGTTGCCTTCGACATCCGGCAGGATGACGCAGTCAAACGTGAGACCCTTCGACTTGTGAACCGTCATCACCTGCACGGCGTTGTGCGTGTCTGGCTCGCGGACGGTGTAACTCGACGCATAAGCGAGAAACTCATCTGCATCTCGACTGCCTCCTTGATCAAACAAACGGGCCGCGAGCGCGAAATCCTCCACGCGCCGCTTGCTGAAGGCATCCAGCTTCACATCGATCTTCTCCAGCTCATGCGTCCAGTGCCACAGCACAGCCTCGAAGCCTTCGTCGAAGATCATCTGTAAAACCTCGCGGGCGAGATGGCCCGGCGTTTTGCCTTCCAGCAGCGGGCGGAAAGGCGTCATGAGCAGATGCTCCCACGCCATCGAATTGCCGGGATGCGTGGCGGCTTTGATCACACTCAGCAGCGCCAGCGTGAGCGGATTGTCCGTGGCGATGGCGATCTCCGACTCGCACATCACCGGAATGCGCGACTTTGAATGCGCACGGATGTAATCCACAAGCTCGCGGCCGGTTTTGTTGCTCTGCACGAGGATCGCGCAGCTCAGGCCGCGCTTCACCGGCTGAATTTCTTCCAGCAAACCGAGCGTGAGCGCGAAGCGGTCTTCCTCGCTCACTTTCTCGCCTTCTGCGGGAATCGGTTGCAGCAGCAAGGCATGGCCGGGCATCGTGTCATGAATACCCGCGACCTGATGCGGCTGCCAGGGCCAGCGTTTGATCGTGTCCTGCGGCAGTTGCAGCTCAGCGAGCATAGTCTCGTTGCCAAAGACGCGGTTCACCATGTCGATGACATCGTGTCCGCTGCGCCATGAGACATTCAGCGGCCGTTTGTGGATGCGCTGAACGGTCTCGGAGCTATAGCGCTGGTAGATGTCTTCAAACAACCGTGTGTCACCACCGCGCCAGGCATAAATAGCCTGCTTCACATCGCCCACCTGGAACAACGTGCGCTCGTCGCTCGTGTCCTGCACAGCCTCGTCGATGAGGTTCTGAATAACCGACCACTGGATGTGATTCGTGTCCTGAAACTCATCCAGCAGCCAGTGGTCGTAGCGCGCGTCGAGCCGGTAGTCGATGCGGAGGCGCTCGTCTTCTCCAGGCACCTGCGAGAGCATCGGCTTCGGCAGTCCGGCGGCAAACTCATGCCCGGCGAGGATCAGTTCCATGTCCTGAAACGTCAGCCGTCCGCGCCGCCGCACCTGGCGCGACCACGTCTGCTCATACTGATTCAGCACGGCCCACACGCCTTGCGTACGCTCCAGCCGTGCGCGCAGTTCGCTGCCGACGATGTGGCGAATGATGGCCGCGAAGGCATCGCAGGCACGGCCTTCGAGCGTCTGCTTCTGCCGGTTCACGGTGAGCGTGCAGTTCTTCGCCTCAATCTCGCTCCACTGCTCCAATGCCTTCTTCACGAAGAACTCGACGCGGTTCATCAACTTGCCGCCGGGTTGGTAATCGCCCAGTTGATCACGAAACTCTTCCCAGAACTCCCACGCCTTGTCATTCGTGTCCGCCGCCTCCAAAAGCTGCATCAGGTGCCGCGTCGCTTCCTTCAAATCGACCTTCGCTTCGAGCCAGTGGCAACCCTGCGGCCAGATGGCCTGTGAATTGCCCCACAACGCGCCGTTCGCGGCATGCAGCAGGATTTCGTGCTGATTTTCGATGAACTGATCCAGCACGGCGCGGATACTGGACTCCTCCCTGCCGAAGGTGGCGCGGCGAAACGCCTCCAGGAACTCCTGCTGGGCCGCGAGGCCTTCCGTGCGGGCTTTGAAGCCGGGAAGCGTGCGCTGAAACACCGCACGACACACGCTCTCGCGCTCCATGCCGCCGAGATGCTCGCTGAGAATCTCAAAATCGCCCGTCAGGCCGAACTCCGCCGGAAAACTGCGCAGAATGGCCGAGAAGAAGCTGTCCAGCGTGCCGAGAAACAAACGTGGCATGCGCGAGATGAAGACGCGCAGCAGCTTCTGATAGTCCGCAGGCTTCAACGTGCGCAAAATCGGCCGCAGCGGGTCATCCTTGGCCTCGGGGTCGTTTTTTTCATCGCCTGCGAGGTTCGCGGCGAACTCGGCGTTGGAGGCCGCTTTCGCCAGCTTCACCAGGATCGAATCAAAGAACTCACCCGCCGCCTTGCGCGTGAACGTCACCGCCACAATGCGCTCCGGCGTCACGTCCTGGCCTGCGAGCAACTGCTGGCCCATCAGCGCGATGAAGCGGTTCGTGAGCTGCCACGTCTTTCCCGAGCCTGCGGAGGCGAGGATCATTTCGTTCGGGATGGCGGCGGACATGACAGGAATTCGTCCGGGGCGGCCACTTGCGCAAGATTCCAGTGCCAAGGGCCAAAACAAATGAGAGACTCACGCGTAATTTCCAAGCCATGAATTCCCGCCCCAGCCGCCGCCAATTTCTCTCCACGCTTGCCCTCGCGCCCTTTGCCGCGCGCGGGCAGGAGATGCCCACGTTCCCGCCGACACGCATGATCACGAAAGGTCCGGGTTTCCACTGGTTCGCGTATTACGACAAGCTCCAGTTTGATCCGACGAATCGCTTTGTGCTCAGCAACAAGGTCAGCTTTGAGCATCGCTCACCGACGGCGGATGATGTGATCGAGGTGGGCATGGTGGACATCCAGGATGGGGACAAATGGATTCCGCTCGGCAAGTCGAACGCGTGGAACTGGCAGCAGGGCTGCATGCTGCAATGGATTCCTGGCACGGAGTCGAAGGTGATCTGGAACGACCGCGAGAAGGACAAATACGTCAGCCACATCCTCGACGTGAAGACGATGGAGAAAAACACGCTGCCAGCGTCGATCTACGCCTTGAGTCCGAATGGCAAGGAAGCCGTGAGCTGCGATTTCTCCCGCGTGGCCGATTGCCGGCCTGGCTATGGCTACGCAGGCATCAAAGACCGCTTTTTCGATGAGATGGCCCCGGCTGGCAGCGGTGTGACGCATGTGAATCTCGAAACGGGCGCGGAAAAACTCATCGTGACTCACGAACTGCTCTCGAAAACCGGTGAGGTGATGGAAAATCATCCGACCTCAAAGCATCACGCCTATCATCTGCTCGTGGGGCCGGATGGGAAGCGCTTCATCATGCTGCACCGCTGGACGCAGCCGAAGGGCGGCCATCTCACGCGCCTCATCACCGCCAACATGGACGGCAGCGACCTGCGTATCGTCATTCCGAACGGCTACGCGTCCCACTTCATCTGGCGCGACGCCACGCACATCCTCTCCCAGGGCAAGAACTGGCTCGGCAATCCCGAGTGGGGCGATTTCCTCTTTGAGGACAAGGACAGCGGCATCGTGACCGAGATCGGCCACGGTGTGCTCGACGGTGGTGGTCACCTCACTTATTTGAAGAACAACGAGTGGATTCTCAACGACACCTATCCCAAGGGCGTGCGCCGCATCCAGACGCCGCACCTGTATCACATCGCCACCAACAAGCGCATCGACCTCGGCTACTTCCCGCAGCCGCCGGAATACAAAGGCGAATGGCGCGTGGACTGCCATCCGCGCAGCAGCCGCGACGAGCGCTGGGTCTGCATCGACGCTCCCGATGGCAAAAACGGTCGCCAACTTCACCTGATCGACATCCAGGGCCTGATGTAATTCGGGTTTTCCAGCTTGGTTTCCCGTACAAGAACGAGTTGGAAAACTCGTTCTACCTTCGATGACATTCCGCCTCCTCATCTCCTCCGCCCTCGCCCTGACCTCGCTGCACGCCGCCGCGCCGTCCAAGATCGAGTTTAACCGCGATGTACGGCCGATTTTGTCGGAGAACTGCTTCGCGTGCCACGGCTTCGACCCAAAACACCGCGAAGCCGACCTGCGGCTCGACACCTTCGACGGCGCCACGCAGGATCGCGATGGATCACGCGGCATCGTGCCGGGAGATTTGAGCAAGTCCGACGCCTGGCAGCGCATCACCAGCGAGGACAAGGACGAGATCATGCCGCCGCCGAAATCTCACAAGCCGCCGCTCACAGCCAGGCAGCGTGAGATTTTGAAAACGTGGATCGAGCAAGGCGCGAAGTATGAGCGCCACTGGTCCTTCGAGCCGCCGAAACCACATGCAGAAGGCGGCATCGACCGGTTCATCCAGCAGCGGCTGGCGGAGGAAAAATTGGAACCTTCTCCTGAAGCCGATCCCGCCACGCTGATTCGTCGGGTCTATCTCGATTTGACCGGGCTGCCTCCCGCTCCGTCTGACTTGTCCGACCTGTCGGACTGGTCAGACACCAAGTATCGTGCGCTCGTGGACCGACTTCTTTCCAGCAAGCACTACGGCGAGCGCTGGGGCCGCTGGTGGCTGGATCAGGCCCGCTACGCCGACTCGAACGGCTANNGTGATCGACGCGCTGAACGCGGACATGCCGTTTGATCAATTCACCGTCGAACAACTCGCCGGTGATCTGCTGCCGAACGCCACCGAGGCGCAAAAGATCGCCACCGGCTTCCACCGCAACACGCAGATCAACCAGGAGGGCGGCATCGACAAGGAACAGTTTCGTATCGACTCCGTCTTTGACCGCGTGGCGACGACCGGCACCGTCTGGCTCGGGCTGAGCATCGGCTGCGCGCAGTGTCACGACCACAAGTTCGACCCCATCGAGCAGAAGGAGTATTATCGCATGTTTGCCTTCCTGAACAACCAGGACGAGCCGACGATGAAGGTCTTCGACCCCGGCATGGATGTCAGCGAACTGACCGCCGAGTTCAAAGAGGTGGATGCCAAGGTCAAAGCCTACATCAAGGATCACGCCGCCGAGCTGGACCAGTGGGAGGCCGGCCTGACGCCAGCGATCAAAAAAAGCCTGTCCTCGTTCCTCACCAAGATTCTCGCCCTGCCAAAGGCGAAGCGCAGCTTTGTGCAAAACCAAAGCCTGTTCGCCGCTGGCGTCGGCGGAGTGGGGCCGTTTCGTGAGCTCAACGACCGCCACAAGGAGCTCGACACCATTCTCAATCAGGGCACGACGACGATGGTGCTCAAAGAACTGCCAAAACCGCGCAAGACGACCGTTTTCATCAAAGGAGATTTCACCCGGCCTGCGGATGAAGTCACGCCGGGCACGCCGAAGGTGCTGCATGCGTTTGAGACGGCCAGCAAGCAGCCGAACCGCCTCGACCTCGCGCAATGGATCGTCAGCCCGCAGAACCCGCTCACGGCGCGTGTCATCGTGAACCGCGTGTGGCAGCAGTATTTCGGCCGTGGCATCGTGGAGACAGAAAATGACTTCGGCATGCAGGGCACCGCCCCTTCCCACCCCGAGCTGCTCGACTGGCTCGCCATCCAGCTCATGGAGAAAAAATGGAGCCTCAAGGCTCTGCATCGAGTCATCGTCACCTCGCGCACCTACCGCCAAAGCTCAGCCAACCGGCCTGATTTGCGCGAGAAAGACCCGCAGAACTATCTCCTCGCCCGCCAGACACGCCTCCGGCTCGATGCCGAGGTCGTGCGCGATGTCGCACTCAGCGCCAGCGGCCTGCTTTCACCCAAACTGGGCGGTCCGCCCGTCTATCCACCGATTCCAGACGGCGTCATGGGCCAGGGTCAGGTGAAGCGTGTCTGGGCCACCAGCAAAGGCGCGGACAAATACCGCCGCGGCCTGTACACCTTCATCTACCGCGCCTCACCGCCGCCCTCGCTCACAGTTTTCGACGCGCCCGAAGGCTTCAGCACCTGCACCCGCCGCATCCGCAGCAACACACCGCTCCAGGCGCTCACCTTGATGAACGACAGCGGCTTCTTCGAGTTCGCCATGGCGCTGGAAAAGATCATCAAGCAAGACGGTCTCGAAACCGCCTTCAAACTCTGCACCGCCCGAGCACCAAAGCCGGATGAACTCGCTGTGCTCAAGAAACTCGACACGCTAAACGCCGCCCGCACGCTGCTGAATCTGGATGAGACGGTGACACGCGAATAAAATGCCCGTCAGTCTTCCACCTGCCGCCATCGACCTTGCCAAGCGTGCCTGGCATAGCATACTCTTACCCCATGATCACCGACCCGGACCAAATGCGAGCCTTGCGACTGGCGCAGCCCTGCGTCTCCTCGGAAGAAGTGGATCGCCAGATCAAAGCTGGACTGGAGGCCACGCGGATCGCCAAGCAGAAATGGCTGAACTCCGCGAAGCCCAAATCGACCTCACGCTCTCCGCAGGCTATAAAGCCCGTGGCGGTGGCGGCGAGCATCTGATTTTTCGTGCTGAGCCACACGACGGACGCATCTACAAAGCCACCTGGCACGAGCAGTTCGGTTTTGTGCCTGGATTCGATCCACGCGGACGCTGGAGGCTGGTACCGGCCATACCTTCGCAATACTTGCTACGCTGCGGGCTGGCAAACGTCGTTTTCGGCGATGACATCCGCCTTTTCGCCATCGCCCAGGATCAGTCGGGTGGCTCGGAGGTGCCCAGCATCATCACCTCGCAGCCCTTCATCGTCGGCGCGCCTCCTGACGAGCAAGAGATCGCGGATTTGCTGCGAGCGCTCCGCTTTGAGCCGCTGCCGCGTGCCGCGCACCGCCCCTCCGGCCTGCATGACGTATGGTGCCGCCGTGAGGATAGTTTGGTGATCTGTGACGCCGTGTCTGGAAACTTCGTGCGCACGCCCGCAGGCGAGATCGTCGCCATCGACCTGCCTGCGGCCATTGTAGGCGGGCTTTGACATGACAAGACTCGTTCCGCTTTCAACGTATCCAATTCCACCCTCATGAACGACCTCCTTTCTCAAACTCGCCGCCACTTCTTCAGCCGCTGCGGCATCGGCGTTGGCTCGATGGCTCTTGGTTCGCTCATGGCGCGGGATGCGGCGCTCGCGCCGAAGAAGACGCACTTTCCGGCCAAGGCGAAGAACGTCATCTTCCTCTTCATGGCGGGTGGACCGTCGCAGTTGGAGCTGTTCGAGCACAAGCCGCTGCTCACCAAGCTCAACGGCAAGCCGATTCCTGAGAGCTACACGAAGGGCAAGCGCTTCGCCTTCATGGACAGCAGCCACCGCAGCGACCTGCTCGGCCCCAAGATCGGCTTCAAGCAGCACGGCCAGAGCGGTGCCTGGGTGAGCGACTACCTGCCGCACACGGCAAAGATCGTCGATGACCTCAGCATCGTCACCACTTGCAAAACCGATCTCTTCAATCACGCGCCCGCCAAGTTCTACATGAACACCGGCAGCGGCCTGTTTGGGCGGCCCAGCATGGGCGCGTGGGTCACCTACGGCCTCGGCAGCGAGTGCGATGACCTGCCCGGCTTTGTGGTGCTGCAAAGCGGGCCGCGTGGGCCGCGTGGCGGCGCTGTTTTGTGGGGCAGCGGTGTTTTGCCCACGACGTATCAAGGCGTGCCGCTGCGCAACACGGGTGATCCCATCGTAAACCTCTCCACCCCGAAGGAAATCAGCGCCAAGCAGCAGCGTCAGGTGGTGGATGCCGTGCGTGAGCTGAACTTGAAGCGCCTCATTGAGACGGGCGATGATGAAATCTCCACGCGCATCAACGCCTACGAGATGGCCTACCGCATGCAGACCAGCGCGCCGGAGCTGATGGACACCAGCGGCGAATCGCAGGCCACGCTCGACCTTTACGGCATCAAAGACCCAAAGGAGACAAGCTTTGCCCGCAACTGCCTGCTCGCCCGCCGCCTCGTCGAACGCGGCGTGCGCTTCGTGCAGCTCTATGACACCAACTGGGACCACCACGGCGGCCCGACGGAGAACTTGGAGAAGCACATGCCGCTCAAGAGCAAGGACATCGACCAGGCCAGCGCCGCGCTGGTGAAGGATCTCAAGCAGCGCGGCCTGCTCGATGACACCATCGTCATCTGGGGCGGAGAATTCGGTCGCACGCCGATGGGCGAGGTGCGAGAATCGACCGGCCGCAATCATCACATCGACGCCTTCACGATGTGGTTTGCCGGCGGCGGCTTCAAACCGGGCATCACCTACGGCCAGACCGACGAGTTCGGCTTCGGTGCCGTTGAGAATCCCGTCCATGTCCACGACATCCACGCCACCATCCTGCATCAGCTTGGCCTTGATCACGAACGCCTCAGCGTGCGCTCCCAGGGCCTCGACTTCCGGCTCACCGGCGTCGATCCGGCCCGCGTGGTGAAAGAAGTGCTGGCGTGAAATGTCTTTCGCAACGCCTCATGAACATCCTGAAACTTTTCGTGGTGTCGTTGGCCGCCACCATCGCGTTGAAAGCGGCTGACGCGCCGCTGCGCATCGCTGTTTTCAAAGCAGACGCCACACCGCCGCTTGGCAGCCCGGTGGCCTATGCTCCGGCGCGTTCCATCACCGATCCGCTCAGCGCGCGCGGTGTCGTGTTGCTGGGCGATGGCAAACCCGTCGTCCTTTGTGCGGTGGACTGGATCGGCATCGGCAACAGCGGCCATGACGAGTGGCGCAAAGGCCTCGCCGAGGCCGCCGGCACGACGATGGACCGCGTGGCCGTCCACACCCTGCATCAGCACGATGGCGCGCGCTGTGATTTCAGCGCGGAGGAGCTTTTGGCGGCGCACGGGCTCGGCGGGACACGTTTTGATGTCGATTTTTGCCGCAAAACCATCGCGGGCACCGCTGCTGCCATTCGGGAGGCTTTGACGAAAGCGCGGCACATCACGCATCTCGGTGTCGGCGAGGCCAAAGTCGAAAAAGTGGCCTCGAACCGCCGCATCATCGGCCCGCTGGGAAAGCTGATCCTCGGACGCATGAGCGCCTCGAAGAATCCGGACGCGCAAGCCGCGCCGGAAGGCACCATCGACCCGGTTTTGAAACTGGTGAGCTTCTGGGACGGCGAAACGCCGCTCGCATGCATGACCTACTACGCCACGCACCCGCAGAGTTTTTATGGCAAGGGGGATGTCACCGCCGAGTTCGTCGGTCTGGCGCGCGCGCAGCGTGAAAACGCGCTCAACCTGCCGCACATCCACTTCAATGGCGCCAGCGGCAACGTCGCCGCCGGCAAATACAACGACGGCTCGCCTGAGGCCCGCGTCGTGCTGACACAGCACATGGCGGACGGCATGCAACGCGCCTGGGAGGCCACGCGGAAGACCAGGATCACCTCGAACGACCTCGACTGGCGCGTTCATGCCGTCGCGCTGCCGTTGGGCGCGCATCTCGTGCGCGAGACGTTGCAGGCAACGCTCGCCGACGAGAAAGCCGATCCGCGCAACCGCCTCAACGCCGCCACCAAGCTCGCCTACCTCACACGGCATCAAAACGGCCATCAAATCGAAATCAGCCGGCTCAAGCTCGGCAGTGTGAGCATCCTGCACATGCCCGGCGAGCTGTTCGTCGAGTACCAGCTCGCCGCGCAGCAGATGCGCCCGGATGAGACCGTCTGCATGGCCGCCTACGGCGACTACGGCACGGGTTACATCGGTACCGAGATCGCCTACAGCCAGGGCGGTTACGAGATTCAGCCCTCCAGCTCCAACACCGCGCCTGAAGTCGAGCAGGTGCTGATGGACGCGATGCGGAAACTGCTCTCCGAAGCGCCATGAACCGCCGCTCCATGCTTCAAGGTCTCGCGTTGGGCGCGGCTTTGCCGACGCTGAAAGCCGCGTCACCGAAGAAGAAGCAGGCGTTGATCGCAATCACGTTTGATCTGGAGATGTCGCGAAACTTTCCGCGTCAGGAGGACACGCATTGGGATTATGAAAAAGGAAACCTCAACGCGGAGACAAAGCGCTACGCCGTCGAGGCAGCGCGGCGGGTGAAGGCCCGCGGCGGCGCGATGCATTTCTTCGCCGTCGGGCAGGTCTTTGAGCAGGAGAACGTGGACTGGCTGCGTGAGCTGCATGAGGCCGGCCACCGCGTCGGCAACCACACCTACGACCACATCAACATCACCGCCACGCGCCCTGGCGATCTTCAGCATCGCTTCCGCCGCGCCCCGTGGCTCATCGAGGGCAGGGAGCCGGCCAAGATTGTGCGTGAAAACATCGCGCTATGCTCGCAGGCCATGCAGCAGCGCCTCGGTTTCGCGCCGGTTGGCTTCCGCACGCCGGGCGGTTTTCGCGAGGGCTTGCAGGACCGCCCCGATCTTCGCGCGATGCTGCACGAGCTCGGCTTCAACTGGATCAGCTCCAAATATCCCGGCCACGCCATCACCAAGCCCGGCGAGGCACCGAGCGCCGCCGTGCTGGAGAGCATCGTCGCCGCGCAGGCCGCGGCACAACCATTCCGCTACGCGGATGGTCTTTTGGAGATTCCGATGAGCCCGATCAGCGACGTGACGGCTTTTCGCACCTGCCGCTGGCCGCTCGATGATTTTTTGAATGCCATCCGACTCGCCGTGACGTGGTGCATCGAGCATGGCGCGGTCTTTGACCTGCTCTGCCATCCCTCGGCCATGTATCCGAGCGATCCCGAGCACCGCACGATCGAACTCATCTGCGATCTCGTGCAGCAGGCTGGAGACCGCGCCTGCATCGCCACGCTGGATGAAATCGCCGCCCAAATCCCATGAAAACACTCCTCTGTCTCTCCCTGCTCTCTGCGCAGGCCTTTGCGGTTCAAATCGCCATGTTTCGTGCCGATGTCACACCGTCAGTCGGTGCGCCATTGTGCGGCGGTTTGGTGAAACCCGCCGTGGGTGTCAGCGAGCCGCTGCTGGCGCTCGGTGTGGTGCTTTTGAGTGATGAGAAACCCGTCGTGCTCTGCGCCATCGACTTCTGCGAGATCCGAGGGGCGGATCACATTCATTGGCGTGAGGTCTTGGCAAAGGCGGCGGGCACTTCGGCGGAACGTGTGGCTTTGCACTCGTTGCATCAGCACAATGCGCCGCTGGTGGACAACGCCGTTCAGAAGATGCTGCCGGAAATCGGCATCATTGACGCTGTGGCGACGGAAAAAGCGCTCGCAGGTGTCGCGGCGAGCATTGCGGCCGCTTTGAAGGCTCCGCAGACCGTGACACACATCTCGACAGGCGAGGCCAAAGTGCTCGAAGTGGCCGGAAACCGCCGTGTGCAGGTCGTGAACGGCAAAGTGGGCAAGATGCGCGGCAGCTCGTCGAAGGATGAAACGCTGCGCACGCTGCCGGAAGGCCTGATCGACCCGATGTTGAAGACCGTGAGCTTTTGGAACGGCGAAACAAAGCTCGCCGCGCTGCACTACTACGCCACACATCCCATGAGCTACTACGGCGACGGCATCGTGAGCCACGACTTCGCGGGCATTGCCCGTGAAAAGCGCACGCAGGAGGATGGCGTGCCGCACATCTACTTCACCGGCTGCGGTGGAAACATCGGCGCGGGCAAATACAACGACGGCACGCCGCCGATGCGCCCGCTGCTCGCCAGTCGCATCCACGCCGCGATGGTCGAATCGGAAAAGGAGGCGAAGCGCGTGCCGCTGACGAAGATCGCATGGCGGCATGTGCCCGTCGTTTTACAGCCTGATCCTGAATTCCCGGAGGAGCGCATGCTCAAGGTGCTGCAAAACACCGAGGCACGAGCTTCCACGCGCATCAGCACCGCGTTGCGCATCGGCTTCATCCGCCATCGCGAGCCGATTCCCTTCACCAGCCTGCATCTCGGCGATGACGTGTGCCTCATCCACCTGCCCGGCGAGAGCTTCGTCGAGTATCAGCTCTTCGCCCAGCAGCAGCGGGTGGGCGGCTTCGTCTGCACCGCCAGCTATGGCGACGGCGTGACGGGTTACATCCCGCTGGAGCACTCCTTTGAAGAAGGCGGCTACGAGCCCACCCAGGCCTACGCGGCCCCTGATTCAGAAAAAATGATGAAACAGACCATCTCGGACCTTTTGAAACCATGACCATGAAACTCGCACTTCTCTCCCTCCTCGTCGCCAGCGCCGCTTTTGCTCAAAACGACCTCAAACCGCTTCGTGCGGGCATTGTGGGGCTCGATACCTCGCATGTGCCGGCGTTTACAAAACTCTTCAACAAAGGCGAGACGGAGGGCGAGCTGGCAGGCATCAAAGTGACGACCGGTTACACCGGCGGCACGGACATGCCCGCCAGCGCCACCCGGAAAGAAAAGTTCACGCAGCAGCTTCGCGAGATGGGCGTGGAGATTGTCGATAGCATCCCGAAACTGCTCGAAAAGGTCGATGTGGTGCTGCTGGAGAGCGTGGATGGCCGCATTCATCTCCAGGAGGCGCGGGAAATCTTCAAGGCGGGCAAGCCTGTCTTCATCGACAAGCCGCTCGCAGGCACACTCGCCGAGGCCATCGCCATCGTGGAGCTGGCGAAGAAGCACAACGTGCCGTTTTTCAGCAGCTCATCCTCGCGTTTTGGCGCGGAACTCATGGCGCTCAAGGGCAACGCGGAAGTCGGCGACATCCTCGGCGCGGCGACCTGGGGTCCATGCTCGTATCAGGAAGGCACTCCCGACTTTTTCTTCTACGGCATCCACGGCATCGAGGCGCTCTACACCCTCATGGGCACGGGTTGTGAGACCGTTTCACGCGTCAAAGGTGCTAACAACGACATCGCCACCGGCACCTGGAAAGACGGCCGCATCGGGGCCTATCGCGGCATCGTGAAGGGCAAGGCGGACTTCGGCGCGGTGGCCTACGGCAGCAAAAGCATCGGCCAGGCCGCGAAGGCGGTGAGCTACGAGGGCTTGTGCCGCCAGATCGGGAAATTTTTCCGCAGCGGCCAGCCGCCGGTGAGCGCGGAGGAGACGCTCGAGATTTTCACCTTCATGGAGGCCGCAGATGAAAGCCTGCGCCAGGGCGGCAAGCCCGTTGCATTGGCAGATGTGCTGGCGAAGGCCAAGGCGGAGGCCGAGAAGCTCAAGTAATCCCGAGATTTAGCTCGCGATCATCCGACTCTGGATCAAAAGGCAGTGGGCAAGGCAGGAGCGCGTCCGGGATGAACCCCAGGACGATTCCGGTCACCTTCCCCGCCTTCATTCCTCATTCCGAGATGCCTCCTGTTTTTATTCCGCCCGATCATTTCCGCGAACTCCGTCACGACGAAATTTTTCCCAATCACTCGCGTCCGCTCGAAATCGACCTGGGCTGCGGTGACGGCACCTTCATCACCGGCATGGCGGCGCGGCATCCAGAGCGCGATTATCTCGGCGTGGAGCGCATGCTGGGCCGTGTGGACAAAACGGCTCGGAAAATCGAGCGCATGCAGCTTCCAAACGCCCGCATCATGCGCCTGGAAAGCGCCTACACCGTCGCCTGGCTGCTACCAAAGGCGAGCGTGAGCCGCCTGCATCTGCTCTGCCCTGATCCATGGCCGAAGAAGAAGCACACCGCGCGCCGTCTCGTGAATCAAGCCGAGTTCCTCGACGGCCTGACGCGCATCCTCGTCCCTGGGGGTGAATTCCTGCTCAAAACCGACGACCAGCCCTACTTCGAGGACGCGCTCGTCAGCTTCGACTCACGGACGCATCAGTTCGAGCGCCTCGACTGGCCCGACGACGCGTTTTTTTATCCCACGACCGACTTTGAGCAAAGCTGGCTGAACATTGACCGCGACATTCATCGCGCGAGATGGCGGCTCATCACCGCGTGATCACTTCTGGAGCTCTTCCTGCGTCCAAAGCGTGGCGCGGGCCGCGTTGGCGGCACGCACGGCCTTCACCTCCGCCGGAGTGACTGCGGCGGCCTGGTTGCCAAACCCGGCGCGGACATAGGTCAAAACGTCCGCCATCTGCTGGTCATCGAGACCCATCGGCGGCATGGGCAGCGGGGCGAGCTGCGAGAAGTCGTTGCCATTGACCTTGATCGGCCCGCTCAGGCCGTGCATGACGATTTTGATCAGGCGCGCAGCGTCTCCTTTGACCCAGTCGCTCTCCGCGATGCTCGGATACACACCAGGGAGGCCTTTGCCCTCGGGCTGATGGCAGTTCAGGCAAAGAGCGTCATAAATCGCCTTGCCCGGATGCGCGACAACAGGAGGGGCGCTGGCGATTTTTTTGACGAACTCAGCATGCGCTGCCTTGGCAAAGGTGAGCTTGGCGACATCCGGCTTTAGCGCCTTCACGGCCTGCTTCAGTGAGTAGTCGATGAACTTGTCCGTCGGATGATCGAGCACCTGTGCGGTGATGGTGATGGCCTCGGGCTGCTTCATTCTCGCACTGGCGACGACCGCCTCCAAGCGCACACGAGGATGCTCGTCATTGGCGGCTTTGGCGAGCAGCGCGGCATCCTGCCACACACCGAGAACCCGTGCGCCATAAGCGCGGACGCGGGCGTCTTTCGCGGTGAGCAGGCGCTGCATTAGCTCGGGCTTCGAGGCCATGTGCGCCTCGTAGATACCGCAGACATCCATGAGCACTCGCTCATCGGCTTCCTTGGCGATGAAGGCATCACAAGCGGCGATGACCTGATCCGCCGGCATGCCAAAGAGAAGCCGCTTGGCCTGGTAACGTGTCCAACGCTCGGGGGAATGAAGCTGCTGCAAAAGCTCGGCAGGCTTCATGTCAGCCAAAGCGGGCTGTGTCACACTCGTGCGGCCTTTCGCCGTGATGCGCCAGATGCGACCATGGCTGCGGTCACGACGTGGGTCCGCATAGCTGGCCTGATAGTGGCCGATGACAGGATTGAACCAGTCGCAGAGATACATCGCGCCATCGGGACCGACGCTGACATCCACGGGGCGAAAAGAGGTGTCGCTGCTCTTCACGAGCTTCGGAAGCTGCGTGCTTTTAAAGCCGCTGCCGTCGTCCTCAAAGCGATGCAGCTCGACCACGCCGCCGAAGTAGCCGCCGATGAGGGCGCAGCCTTGGATGTCATCCGGCAGCGCTTTCGTGCCGATGATTTCGAGCGAGTTCGTCTTCGGGCTGGTGTCGAACAACGCGCCGATGGGATGATACTCGTCGGGGTCTTTGATGGAGAAGAGCCCGGGCGTGCTGAAGTAACCCACGGGGCGGTCGCCGCTCTTGTGGAAGACCTGATTGTAATCATCAAAGGCCACGCCCCAGCAGTTGTGCCCCGCCTTGCCACCATTGAAGTAGCCCTCCATCTTCTGCGTGTGCTTGTTGTAGCGCCAGAGGCCGGCTTTTTCGAGAATGGCGAGCCCGTGCGGCGTCTCCACGCGGGAGAAGGCATGAAGTCCCTGGCTGAACCAGAGCGTGCCATCGGGGCCGTGGCAGATGGAGTTGATGAGCTGGTGCGTGTCGCCAATGCCGAAGCCGGAGAAGAGCACTTTTTTCTCATCGGCACGGCCATCGCCGTCAGTGTCTTTGAGATGCAGGAGCTGGTCGAAGTCACAGACATACGCGCCGCCATCGCCGGGCTCGACGCCTTGGACCATGGTGAGGCCTTCGGCGAAACGTGTGTGCTTGTCCGCGACGCCATCGTGGTCCGTGTCTTCGAGCACGAGAATGTAGTCGCTCGGTTTCACGCCGGGCAAAGTTTGCGGATAGGTCGGCGAGCAGGCCACCCACAGGCGCCCGCGCTCATCCCAGGAGAACTGCGTGGGCTTGGCGACGTCTTGCAGCTCGGAAGCGAAGAGGTTGATCTCATAGCCTTCGGCGACGGTGAAGGCGGCCATCTGCTGTTCAGGGGATAGGACAGATGGGAGTGATGCGACGGATGGGAGCGATGGCTTGGGCTGAATCTCGATTTTTTTTCCGAGGGTAGTGGCGTGGATGATTTCATCGTGCTGAGCGATGAGCGGCTTGTGCGACTCAAAACTCTCGCGCAACGAGGGCGCGTCCGTGCTGGGCTTGCCAAACATCTGCGTCACGCGGTCGCCATAGACGAAAGACCAGTTTGCAGGCCGCCAGCAGTCGAACCAGAGGCGGTTTTTCTCAATGATGGCCAGCTTCAATGCCGCGAGATCATCGGAGTCACTCGACGACACGCCGAGCTGCTGGGCGATGAGCCGCCCGACGACACGCAGGCCGTGTTCATTCAAATGCAGGCCGTTGTCGGTGATGCGCGCCTTGGCTGTGGAGATCGACAGGGGCGTGAAGAGATCGACATAGATCGCGCCACGCTGCCGGGCGATTTCCTTCACCGCGTCGGCATAGGCTTTCACGTCGTCGTTGAGCTTCGTGAGGTCGGGCGCGTGAGAGGCCGTGGGCTTTTCAAAAGGCATGGGCGAGATCAGCACAAGGCGCGGCGTGCGTGCCCGGAACTGGTCCAGCAGGCGATGATACGCGGAGGTGAACTCGGCGATGCGCGCCCTGCCATCAAAGGCTTCCACCTGCCCGAACTGGCAGATGACGATTCCCGCGCCCACGGCGTCGAGCTGGGATTTCCAGTCGCCGAAGTTCAGGTCGCGCCACTGTTCGTAAACCGTGTCCCCTTCCCAGGCCATGCTGCGGAAACGCGGAGCCTGCTTTGTCAGTTCGTGCGTTAGGATGGCCTCCAAGGCACCTGCTTTTTGTTCACGCACGAAATTCGTCTGCCCTGCCATGACGATGACTTCGCTGTTCGTGATGTCGAATTTGCCGTCTTTGAATGGCGCAAGTGCGGTCGCGTCGGTGTCGGGATCGCCGAAGCGGTTCAGGACATCCTTCGGGCCAGGGACGAGAGCGTCGGGCAGCTCGTCTATCTGAATGTTGCGGAAGGCGATGACGGCCTTGCAGTTGCCATGAATTTGCAGGGCGATGTTCCCCTTCAGCGCGATGTCCGGGGCGCGCTCGGTGTAGTCCACGGTGCGCACACCGTTGACGAAAAGCTGGATGCGCTGGTCCTCGGCGCGGATTTCATAGGTGTTCCATTCGCCGGGCTTCTCGGCCTTTTTGATCAGTTCCTCGGCAGGCTTGGCGAGCATGGTCTTGCGACGTGACTCGTCGTAAAGGCAGCCGCTGTAGCCCGCGCCGATGTCCGCCTGATAACCAAACATCTCATTCGGCGGCTCCTTGATCCTCACGCTGCGGAACTGCACACCGCCGTTCACGAAGCCCTCGGTGCCGTTGAGCTTGTATTCGAGCGTGAGGCGGAAGTTTCGATACGGCTTCTTCGTGGCGAGGAACTCGTTCTGTGGGTTGCCCTCCATGCTGCCGCCAAGGATCACGCCATCCTCAATGCGCCAGACCTTCGTTGTCTCCCCCTCCCAGCCGTTGAAGGTCTTGCCATCAAACAGCGGCACCGGCGCTGCGTTTGCGAGCACGGAAGCGAACAGCAGTGTCGAGAAGAATAAGGTCGGGGTTTTCACGGAAATCAGGGGTCGGTTGGGAGGGCGTGACAATACGCCGCTTCATCGCCCCATCTCGACCCGCTTCTAGAAATCTGCAAGAAACGGCTGGGTGGAAATGTTCGCCCTGTCCTCATGATCGCCCGACTTGTCCTCTGCGCCCTGTTTCTCGCCTCGCTGCTCCATGCCGCCGACACCAAGACGCGTGTCGCGCTCGCGGGTGATTCCACCGTCACCGACAAGGCCGGGTGGGGCGCGGCCTTTGCCAAACTGCTCTCACCGGATGCCGAATGCCTCAACTTCGCCGGAGGCGGCCAGAGCAGCAAAAGTTTCCGCGACTCCGGCAACTGGAAGAAGGTCATCGACTCGAAACCGGCCTTCATCCTCATCCAGTTCGGCCACAATGACATGCCCGGCAAAGGCCCGAAGCGCGAAACCGACCCTGAAACCACCTACCGCCAAAATTTGATCCGCTACATCGAGGAAGCCCGCGCCATCGGCGCCAAACCCATTCTCGTGACCTCCCTGGCCCGCCGCACCTTCGACAACGGCAAAATTCGCGGCGAACTCAAGCCCTGGGCCGACGCCGCCCGTAAAGTCGCCGCCGAGCAGCAGGTGCCGCTCGTCGATCTTTTTGCCCGCAGCGTCGATCTGCACAACCAGCTCGGTGTCACCGCCTCCGACGCCTTCAATCCGCCCGGCAAGGATGGCAAAGCCGACCACACGCACCTCAACACCCACGGCGCGGAGGTCATCGCCAAAATCATCGCCGAGGAGCTGGGCAAGGTGGCTCCCGAGCTGGCGAAGCTGCTGAAGTGACCTCGGTAGAACGAACTTCCAAGTTCGTTCCCTGAATGTGTTGTCCAACTTGAGACCGCTTCAACTCCGTCTCCTATCATTTTGCCAAACCTCATTCGCGGCGCACTATCCACCGAAACTCATGCGCCCCGACCGTCCTTCCCAACCACCCGTCGCCCGTCAAAATCGTCACGCCCGCTCCGACAACAAGGTGCGCGTCTATGAGGAGGGAGACATTGCCACGGTGCTCGAAGGCAAAGAGAACCCGCTCGTGCTGATCCTCGACTGCGTGCAAGACCCGCACAATCTCGGCGCCTGCCTGCGCACCGCCGATGCCGCCGGTGTCTGCGCCGTGATCATGCCGAAGGACAAAACTGCACCCATCACGGAGACCGTGGTGCGCGTGGCCTGCGGTGGCGCGGAGAACATCCCGCTCATCCGCGTCACTAATCTCGTGCGCGCCATGGACAAGCTCAAGGAACTCGGCATCTGGCTCGTCGGCACAGCCGATGAGGCCACGCAGAGCCTCTACGACATCGACCTCAAAGGCGGCATCGGCATCGTCATGGGCGCGGAAGGCCCCGGCATGCGCCGCCTCACCGGCGAGCACTGCGACTTTCTCGTCAAGATTCCCATGGGCGGCAAAGTCGAATGCCTCAACGTCTCCGTCGCCACCGGTGTGTGCCTGTTTGAGTGCGTGCGCCAGCGGCAGCCAAAGAAGTAGGACGAGAGTGGCGACAGCCCGCTCGTCTTTCTAGCGCTTGCAATAGGCGCAACGCATCCAAACCGTCGGGCGGTGCTGCGAAGGCTGCATGTGGCGTTACGAAGACTCTCGCCGCAGCACACACCCAACCTACGAGGTCAAAACGGCGCAGGACCAAACAGCACATCTTTGATGTCCTGATCACTCACCGCCGCGCTGTCACGCCGACGTGGCGGCGGTCCGCCTGGGCCTCCGGGTCCACCACGGCGCTGCTCCGGCTCCTCCGGCGTCATGCCGAGCACGATGTCCCAGGTGCCGACGAGTTCCTGGCTCTCAGCGCTCCTCGGCTTGAACTCACGAATCACCGAAAGCCGCTGCGCCTCGCTGCCCATGCCACGCAGGATGCCATCGCGGTCATTCTGCGGCACACCCGCGATGAAAAGCTGCGTGGTGAGGAAGCGCTTGTCGCCCTGCTTCACGGCGATGTGCCAGTGGATCGTGCGGCCCGTGTAGAGGCCCGGTTTGATCGTGCGGAAGCGGTACTCGCCCTTCGCATTCGTCTCGATCTTCCCGTAGCCCTGAAACTGCGGATCGCGCTCCTTGCCTTTCTGCACGCCCCGGCTGTGGATGTAGCAGCCGTTCACATCCGCCTGCCAGAGCTCGATGACATGATTGGAAAGCGGCTTCCCATCCGCATTGAGCAGGCGTCCGCCAAACTCCGTCACGATGCCGCCTGCGGGTGCTTTGCCACCGGTGATCTGCGTCAGGTCATTGTCCTGGTCCAGCGGCAGATGATCCGGGTAATACGGCCCTTCCGTCGCACGCGGCGTGAGTGTGAGCGCCTCGGCGTAAAGATCGCTCGTGAGGACGCCGCCGGTGGTGAGAAGCAGGCTGTGCAACAGCTTGCGGCGGCTGAGCGGGATGTGGAAGAAGGTCGTGTTCATGGTGTTCCTTGCTTCAACTTTGGTTGTCGGATGTGGTTTCGCGGTTTCCTCACCACGTTGGTTTCAAAACGACCGGCTTGTGGCCCGCCGCATGCACCTCATACCAGCCGGGGAAGCCGCGCCACTTCACCAAGCCGTGTTCATTCGTCTTCAAAGTGACCTCAGTGTGCCACTTCCGGCCAATCCATTCCTGTAGCACCTCGCCACGTTTGCGGATGCTCCAGTCTTTGCCCCATGACGCAGCCTCTGGCTTCCAGTGCGAGCCTTCCCAGAAGCCCCAGAGCAAAAAACTCGTGTAAGCCGGATGGCTGAAGACGGCGATGAGCACATCGCGCGTGTAGTCCGCCGCCAGTTCCTCGTCCTCGGTGGTCACGATGTCGTATTCCGTGATGGACTGATGCGGCACGATCTTCGCAAAGCGATCCGTCACCGCCAGCAGATGCTCCGGGGACGGCAGGTAGCTCTCATGGAAGTGCGCCTGGTTGCCGAGACCCGCGACCGTGAAGCCATCGGCGTTCAGCGAGTCGATATAGGCAAAAGTGTCGTCATGCTGCGGCCCTGGTCGGAAGACCTGATCCTCGTTGACGAAGAATGGCAGCTTTGTCAGCGACCGCGCCAGTGTGAAGACCTCACGGTCGAGCTTTTCAAGGCCAGGGCGTTTGTTCAGCATGTCCGCACCACCCCAGGCGATGGGATGATTGATCACGTCCCACTCGATGACGCGATCCTTCACAAAGGCCATGCGCTCTTTCACGCTGTCGAGCGTGCGCTGGCGGATCTCGGCGTTGTCCTTGATGTCGTGCAGATTGAACGGCGTGGCCACCTGCATGAGGTAATGACCTCGCACGTCGATGTGCCGCTCGGCGAACCAGGCGAAGGCCTTGTCCAGTTCCGCATTACGGCTCGATTTGCGCCCGGCATCAAAATCCGGGGACCAATTGCCATCCTTCAGGTCATTCTCGAACACCACAATGCTGAAGAGCTTATCCACGATCTCGCGATAGCGCCGGTCATCCTCACTTTCGCCGCAGAAGCGCTTCGCCACCACGGCGGAGCCAAATCCGAAGGCGTGACGCCGGAGCGTGAGCTTCACCTCCGTCTCGGCCAACGGTTTGCCATCTTCGCCCTTCACGCTCATCGACAGGTCCGCCTTCCGATGCTGCTCAATGCGTTCCAGCGCCGCCTTACGCCACGGCGCGTCCGGTTCACGGCCGGCGTAGCTGCGTTTGATCAATTTCGCGCGTGGGAAGCCGCTCACATCCGTCGTGGCGGGATACTTGAGCACGCGGATGCTCTCCACCTCGATGCTCTGCTCCTTCTGCCCGCACAGCAATACCACGGCGGCCTTGTCCGCCGGCACCACGTCATTGACGATGAACACCACCGGCTGCTCCGTCCACTCGCGATGGATGCCGACACCGATGGTATCGCCAAACTCGGTGTAGGGTGCCCCACGAAGCTGCAATTTCGCCAAAACCTCCCCTGACTCCGCGCCACCAACCACCCGCGCCTTGATGATCGCCAGCACACGCTCGTTTTTCACGATCTCAGCGGAAATCGGAGCCGTGAACTGTGCCGCGTAAGCCTTGGCCGCATCCAGCTGTGTGATGGTGATGCGTTTTCCGACCGCCAGCGACTCCACCTTGCCTGCTTCAGCCGATGAGTTCGCCTGCAATACCGCGTCACCACGCACATCAGCACCACCCGGTGGGACCTCGATGGCTGTAAGTTGGCAAAGTGTCGCGGAAAAGAGGAGGCAAAGAAGGCCGGGGTGTTTCATGGCTGCGAGCACCCATCTTCCCGCCTGTCTTCCGAGTTACAAGCCCCGGCAGCCATCGAATCGTTCAGGAGAATCTACGATTTCTTCCTCTTAACCGACACGACACCTTCTTTGCCTTCGGGCCATTTGGCGCCTTCCTTGATCCACTGGCGGATGATGCTCACCTCGTCCTTGGGGATGCGATGTCCGGTGGCGGGCATGGCCTTCTTGTCCTTCGGCGGCAGCGTGAGGGCGAGGTAGAGCATGCTTTTCTCGGGCTCGCCAGGCACGATGGCCGGGGCCAGCTTGCGTTTGCGGAAGGCCAGCTCACGGCTTTGCAGATTCAGCTCGCCGAAAATCGTCTCCGAGTTGTGGCACTCGACGCAGCGATCGGCCAGGATTGGCTTGACCTGCTTCACGAAGTCCACCGGCGGCTCCTCGGCGGCATGCAGGGCTGTGGTGAGGGAAAGGCAGGCAACGAGGGTGGTGATATGTTTCATATTCATGATGGAGCATCCTTGATACGCTCATGGGCGTCAATCCTTCCTTTGGGACACTCTGCGCACATCTTGTCGCCTTCCCGGTTGCTCCTGCGGGTGCGCACCGCATCATGAAGCCATGAGCATCGAACAAATCACCGCGCGCATCTGCGCGTTTCGCGACGCCCGGGACTGGATGCAGTTTCACAGCCCCAAGGAACTCGCCATCGCCATCACCGCCGAGGCCGGGGAGCTGCTGCAGCACTTCGTCTGGCAGCAGCCGGGCCAGATCGAGCAGCGGGTGAAGGACAAGATGCCGGAGCTGAAGGACGAAATGGCCGATGTGGGCATCCTGCTCTTTGAACTCGCCCACAATCTCGGCGTCGATCTCGGCCAGGCGATGCTGGACAAGATCGAGCGCAATGAATCGCGCTATCCGGTGGCGAAGGCACGCGGATCGAACGCCAAATACAACGAGCTGTGAGCGAAGCCGAGGTTCCAACACCGCATCGCCGCCGTCCGCGCTACTCGGGCAAGAATCCGCGTCGTTTTGAGGACAAATACAAGGAGCTGAACCCCGAGCGCTACGCCGAGACCATTGCGAAGGTGCGTGCGTCCGGTAAAACACCCGCCGGGCAGCATGTGCCGATCCTCTTGAAGGAGATCATGGAAATCCTCGCCCCGCAGTCGGGCGAACGTGCTGTGGACTGCACGCTCGGCTACGGCGGCCACGCCAGTGCGTTGCTGAAAGCCGTGCAGCCCGGCGGAACGCTGCTCGCACTCGATCAAGACCCCATCGAGATCGTGCGCACCGAGGCGCGGCTGCGTGCCGGTGGCAGCGAGGAGTCTGCGCTCGTCGTGAAACGCATGAACTTCGCCGGTTTGCCCCGTGCGCTCGCTGAATTGGACTGGAGCGATGG
This sequence comes from Verrucomicrobiales bacterium, assembly GCA_003506995.1. Lineage (GTDB taxonomy): Bacteria > Verrucomicrobiota > Verrucomicrobiia > Verrucomicrobiales > Verrucomicrobiaceae > Prosthecobacter. Next base: position 6,068 of record DNXB01000266.1, on the reverse strand, counting down.
CGTGGACGTGCTGCTGGCCGATCTCGGCTGCTCCTCGATGCAGTTCGACAATCCCGCCCGCGGATTCAGCTTCAAGCACGACGGCCCGCTCGACATGCGCATGAATCCGCAGCGCGGTCTTGCCGCTCGTGATCTGCTGCAAAAGCTCTCCGCCGAGAAGCTGAGGACGATCCTCGAAGAAAACGCCGACGAACGTCACGCCGACCTGCTGGCCGATGAACTCGCCGGAACCGATCACGCCACCACGCGTTCGCTGGCCGAGGCTGTGCGCCGTGCCTTGCCACGTCGCGTCGATGAAGAAGAACGCGAGACCACCGTGCGCCGCGTGTTTCAGGCCCTGCGCATCGCCGTGAACGAGGAATTCACCGCGCTCGACACCTTCCTGCATCAGTTGCCCAATTGCCTCCGCCCCGGCGCTCGCGTCGCCATCCTCACCTTCCATTCCGGCGAAGATAGACGTGTGAAGCACTTCTTCCGCGATGGCCTGCGCAGCGGCCTCTTCAGCGCTGCCAACGACGAGGTGATCCGCCCGTCATCGCAAGAGACGCGTGACAATCCACGCGCAGGACCAGCGAAGCTGAGGTGGGCAATCAAAGCGTGATCGGAGCAGTGTTCGCTGCGCAAAGGCCGCGTTCCGCTTCGTATGAGTGTGCCATGCTCCAACCAGCTCGTTTCCTTCTTCTATGTGCTCTGTGTTTTCCGTGGTCAGCCCTGGCTCTTCAAGAAACCTGGGAGACCGGCTACACGAAGGAGGATGCCACTGGTGCGCATGTGCTCGGGCACTGGTCGTTTGAGAAAGAGGACGGGCTGAAGCTGAACGGGGCCGTTTTGAATGCGAAAGGCCGCTTTGGTGGCGGGTTGGAGTCATTCCCGGGGTTTCCGGTGCAGGACAAGCGACATGCAGCTCTGGTGGAGGTGAAACCGGTGAAGGGTGCCTTCACGCTGGAGATGTGGATCAAGGCTAAAGCGGAATTTAAACCAGAGCTGCGGTGTTACCTGCTCGACAAAAAGTATGTCGATCACACCGACTACCAGTGGCAGATCGGCGAGGCGGACAAAGGCGGCCTGCGGCGGATGTTTGTGACGCTGGGTTTTGGCGCAGAGTCGAAGCAGATCTACTCGCAGCCCTTCAAGCTCGAAACGGACGTGTGGCAGCATGTGGCCTTCACTTACGATGGCGCGGGCGGGGGGGGATTTTATCGCAATGGCATGGCGGCGGGTAGCGCGAAGATCGAAGGCTACGGCGCGGTGACGCCAGGGCCGAAGGGTCTGAGCATCGGCGACCGGCTGGGCAGCAATTACGGCGGATTCCCCGGTTTGATCGACGAGGTGCGCATCTGCGAGGGCGTTCTGAGTTTTGAGCGGGTGGCGATGCAGATCGTGAGCACGCGGCAGGTGTGGCGGCGCATGGAGACGGCGAAGCCGGTTGAGATCGTGGTGACCAATCTGCGGCGCGAAACGATGACGGGCGCGAAGCTGTCGGTGAATCTGGGTGCGAAGGACGAAAACTTCATCGTGCCCGATCTCGCGGCCGGAAAGAGCTTCACGGCGAAGTATGTGCTCAACACGTCGCTCAAAGCCGCGGAATACGTCCTGCGGGCCAGGTTTGAGATCGGCGACTACGCCACGGAGCAGGCCACGACGCTGCAAATCGTGCCTCGCATGCCGCCTCGCATGCCGGTGATCATGTGGGGCGCGGGTGGTGGCGAGATTCCTCGACTCAAAGACATTGGATTCACCCACTTCATCGGCTTGGGAGCGGACTACGGCTCGCTTTGGGCCAACCGCGCCGTCGGACCGCCCGCGAAGCCGGAGGTGATCGCGAAAAACCGCGCCATGCTTGACGAAGCGCTCAAAAACGGCCTCGAAGTCGTTGCCAGCCTCTCGCCGAGCCGCGCTTTGGAGAGCGATCCGAAAAACCTGCGGGTGGATCGTTCCGGGAAGCCTTATGTGCGGCAGGACATCGCGGCATCGACGCCGGAGTTCGCGCCGTTTTTCCAAGTGGTGGGCATGAGCGTGGCGAAGGCGTATGGAGATCATCCGGCATTCACCACGGCGCTGATCGACACGGAGGTGCGCGACAGCAGCCAGGTGAGCTTCAACGCGGTGGATGTGGAGGCTTACAAGAAGTTCGCCAACGCGGACATCCCGGCTGAAATCACGACGAAGGGCGGCGTGGAGTGGACAAAGCTGAAGGATTTTCCAGCGGATCGTGTGATCGCGGATGATCATCCCATTTTGAAATACCTGCGCTGGTTTTGGACGGTCGGTGACGGATGGAACGGCCTACACACCGCGCTGCACAAAGGCGTGAAGAGCAGCGGCAAGGTGTGGACTTTTTTTGATCCTGCGGTGCGGCAGCCGAGCATCAGCGGCGCGGGCGGCGGCGTGGATGTGATCTCCCACTGGACCTACACCTACCCTGATCCGCAGAAGATCGGCATGTGCGCGGACCAGCTTTTCGCGATGAGCGCGGCCAGTGGCAAGAACCAGCGCGTGATGAAGATGACGCAACTCATCTGGTATCGCTCGCAGACCGCACCGATTGGCAGCAAGGCACCCGGCGAGGTCGTGGCGTGGGAAGATCACGATCCCGAGGCCGCCTACATCACGATCGCGCCGATGCATTTGAAGGAGGCGCTGTGGACGAAGATCTCGCGGCCGATCCAGGGCATCATGTATCACGGCTGGCAGTCGTTGGTGCAGACGGACAGCCCAGGCGGTTATCGTTTCACCAATCCGAACACCGCGCCGGTGCTCAAACAGCTCGTGCACGATGTGATCGAGCCGCTGGGGCCGACGCTGATGGCGATCCCTGATGAGAGGAGCGAGGTGGCATTTCTGGAGAGCTTCACCTCGCAGATGTTCGCCCGGCGTGGCGGATATGGCTCAAACAACGGCTGGGAGGCGGATGTGTGGCTGGCACTGCAACATGCGCATGTGCAGACGGACATCCTCTATGAGGAGACGCTGCTCACACGCAGCGGTTTGAGCGGGCGCAAGGTGCTCGTGATGCCGTTTTGCGACGTGCTGACGAAGTCCGTCGTCGCCCGCATCACCGACTGGCAGAAGAAGGGCGGCAAGATCGTGGCCGATGAGTTCCTCTGCACCGGCTTGAAGGCCGACATCACGATCCAGAGCTTCAAACGCGAGAAAAAGGCCGCTGAGGACAAAGCGAAGCTCCTGGAGCTTGCGAAGACGCTCGGCGGTTTCGCGCTGCCGCAGCGCGCAAACTGCGACAACCCCGAGATCATCGTGCGCACACGGAAATTTGGCGATGCGACGTATGTCTTCGTGGTGAACGACCATCGCGAATACGGCAGTTACGTGGGCCAGCACGGCCTTGTGATGGAAAACGGGCTGCCCTCGAAGGGAACCGTGAGTTTGAAGGCCGAATCGGCCAATGTGTATGAACTCACCGGCACACAGTTCATTGTGCCAAAACGCGGCGATGACGGTAACATGAGTTGGCCGATCGAACTCGGCCCCTGCGACGGTAAAATCTTCCTGGTGATGCCGAAGCCGCTGCTCGGCATCCAGCTCGACGTGCCGGAAAACGCCACCTTGGGCAACACAGCCAAGGTGAGCGCACTCATCACCACCACGCAGGACGCGCCCACCAAAGCGGTGATCCCGGTGCGGGTGGACATCCGTGATGCGAATGGCAAATCTGCGGAAGGCAGCGGCTTTTATGCCGCCGAGAACGGCATCGTGGAGCTCAGCCTGAACCTCGCGCCGAATGAGGATCCCGGAACCTGGGAGATCCGCGTGAAGGAACTGGCGAGCGGCATGGAGGCAGTGCGGTGGATGCGGGTGGGGAAATGACGAAACCCGAATGGCGAATGGTTGATTTCACACGGGCTGGACCGTAGCGTTTTGAACGGTTTGCCCTATGACTCTCGACGAACACTCCTTTTTGCCTGACGGGCCGCATGCGGCGTGGACGATTGCGAGCTATGTGCGCGAGGGTGCGCGCCGCTGGCCGGAGCGGGAGTATTTGAGACAGGAAGATGCAGCGCTGAATTATGCGGAGGCTTGGCGACGGATCGCGAGCATCGCGGCGTGGCTGGATGCGAGGGGCGTCGGTCGAGGGGACCGCGTGGTGATGGTGACGGAGAACCGGATCGAAACAGTGCTGATGTTTTTCGCCGTGGCGCAGATCGGGGCCATCGCGGTGATTTTGCATCCGCAGATGAAGCCGGAGGGGCTGCGGCGCATTTTGGAGCAGACGGAGCCGAAGTTGGGCCTGCTCGAACAGTCCACAGCCTCGCTTCGGGAAGAATTTGGCGAGACACCGCTTGTGTGGGCCGGAAGCGCTGCGGACGAGGGCGTCCTCACTCCGTTTGCCGAATTGATCGCGACGCCGGAGCCAAGGCCTGTGCCGTTTCCGGGGATTGACCAAGATCCGGCGTTTTTGGTGTTCACGTCAGGCTCCACGGGCACACCGCGTGGGGTGATTTTGACGCATGACAACGTGCGTTTTGTCTCGGCGGCGATTCAGGCGCGGTTGCAGTATCAAGCGGAGGATCGTGTGGCCATTTTTCTGCCGCTGTCGTTCGACTACGGGCTGTATCAGCTTTTTTACGCGGCGATGGTGGGCGCGAGTGTGTTCATCGGTCGGCCGGAGATGGCGGGGCCGGAACTGCCGCGCATTCTCGCGGCGCAGGAGATCAGCGTGCTGCCGGGCGTGCCGACGTTGTTTGGCGGGCTGATCAAGATGCAGCGCTATCGCCCCGTGGTGCTGCCGAAGCTGCGGGTGATCACGAACACGGGCGATCATCTGCCGCAGAGTTACATCCAAAGCCTGCGCGAGCTGTTCCCGCAGGCCAGGGTGTTTCCGATGTATGGGCTGACGGAGTGCAAGCGCGTGTCAATCTTGCTGCCGGAAGAGCTGGAGGCGAAGTCGGAGTCGGTGGGCCGTGCGCTGGATGGCACGGAGGTGTTTGCGATGGATGCGAACGGCAACCGCCTGCCACCGGGCGAGACGGGTGAGCTGTGCGTGCGCGGTCGTCATCTGGCGCTGGGCTACTGGCGCGCACCGGAGGAGACGGCGAAGCGCTACAAGTTCATCGGCGAAGGCCACTCACGCGTGCTGGTGAGCGGGGACTTTGGCAGCGTGGACGCGGAGGGCTTTCTGCATTTCCACGGGCGCAGCGATTTCTTGATCAAGCACAAGGGGCATCGACTCAGCCCGGCGGAAGTGGAGGAAGAAGCCTGCCGGATTCTGGATGTGGTGGCGGCCGGCTGCGTGAAGGACGAGGCGCGGGATCAGTTGTGCCTGTTTGTTTCTGTCTCGCGTGAAGGTTTGGATGAAAAGGCCATCGTCATGGCGCTGAGCGAGAAACTGGAGCCTGCGAAGGTGCCGAACCGCGTGATCTTCCTGCCGGAACTGCCGAAGACAGGGAATCAGAAAGTGGATCGCAAGGCGCTGCGGGCGCTGCTGTGAACGACGCAGGCGTCCTCACTCATCCACGCCTGCGGCGTCGAGCGTGCGCATCATGGCGTCGAGGAACTCCTGGGCGGCGTCGATGGGGAGGATGATGGTGTCGCGGCGGCCGCGCACGTCCTCGGTGATCTTGATGAACTTCCCACGGTCGTTCTCCTTGAGATCGAGGAAGAAGATCTTCCGCTCGGTGACGATTTTTTCAGAATGCAGCGGCGGATTAGGCGGACGCCGTTCATCTTCAAATTCTGTGTTCCTCATGCTGATAACCTCCGCTGCCTGACGATTCGCTGTTGATGCTGGGTGAATTCGAGGCGGATTCTAGGAGCCGCGCCCGTATTGTCAATGCTTCTCACGAAGGAGCGCATGCCGTGCCGCGTGAAGGGCCCCGAGGGTCCAGATGACAGGATAGAGCTGCTCGTGATACCAAAGGCGAGCGAAGTAGAGACCGATGGGAGCGCTGGGGAAACGGGTGCCTTCTGCGGTGGTGTTGAGAAGCCACTGCGTGGCTTGTTGGATGCGGATGGGGGCATCCGTGCTCCGGTGGGAGAGCGCCTGCAAGGCGACGGCGGTTTCTTCGATGGTGGCGGGGGCGTTTTTGTCGCCGCCGAAGGAGCCGTCGGGT
>DNXB01000347.1 GCA_003506995.1 Verrucomicrobiales bacterium | reverse complement strand
TGGACGCCAGGCCTGCCACCGTGGGGACCTTCGCCTCGCAAATCCGGCATTTCGAATCAGTTCGAAACTTCATGACGTCGTCCACATTGTTCATGATGGCCGATGCCCCATTTGCTCTGTTTTTCATTGCTGTGATTGCCCTCATTGCCGGGCCCGTGGCCTTGGTACCGCTGGTCATGGTGCCCATCGCGGTACTGGCTGGATTGATGTTTCGCAACCCCATCGAACGACTCACCAGTGAGCACATGGCCGAGTCGAACCGCAAGAACGGCTTGCTCATTGAAGCGATTGACGGCATCGAGTCCGTCAAGGCGGTTGGCGGCGAATGGAAGATGCTGGACCGCTACCGACAACTCACGGCCACCATCGCCAACAGCGAACTGCGCATGCGAGGACTGTCCACCAGCTCCACCAACCTCACGCAAAGCATCCAGCAACTTAGCTACGTGGGCATGATCGCTGCGGGTGCCTATGCCATCACAAACGGCTCTCTCACCATGGGCGGGCTCATCGCTTGCTCCATCATCAGCGGGCGAGCCCTTGCTCCTCTGGCGCAAATCCCGCAGTTCATCGTGCAGTGGAAGCACGCAAAAATTGCCCTCAAGTCCCTTGACGGCATCATGGCGATGCCCAGCGATCGAGAGCCAGACGTCCGCCTTTTTGTACCCGAGGTTTGCTCAGGACATATTCGGTTGAACCAGGTTGCGTTTGGCTACCAGCCAGAAAAACCCACGCTGGATGTGCCCTCTCTCACCCTTCACCCAGGTGAGCGTGTAGCCGTATTGGGGTCTGTGGGTTCGGGCAAGTCCACTCTGGTGAAACTGCTCTCTGGTCTCTACAAGCCAAGCTCGGGATCCATGTTCATCGATGGCATGGATGTGACCCAGATCGCCCCAGAATTCGTGCGCGAGCACATCGGGTACTTGCCACAAGACGTTCGCCTCTTCAACGGCACCCTGCGCGAAAACCTCACCCTGGGTCTGCCCACTCCCAGCGACACGCGCCTGCTTCAGGCTTGTAGCCTCACCGGCATGGATCAAATCATCCAGGCCCACCCCAAAGGCCTGGAACTGCCCATCACCGAAGGGGGGCGTGGTCTCTCGGGCGGTCAGCGCCAGCTGGTGGGACTGACCCGCCTGTTGCTGGCACAGCCGAAGGTGATGTTGCTGGATGAGCCCACAGCCTCCATGGACGCCGCACTTGAAACGCGTGTCATGAAGCACCTGTTTGAGGAAATGGATCCGGCGTCTGTCATCGTCGTCGTGACACACAAGATCGGCCTGCTGACTCACGTCAATCGGATCGTTGTTGTCGACAAGGGACGCGTTGTTCTGGACGGGCCCAGGGACGAGGTGCTGCTTCGCCTTCGCCAAGGCAACCCCACGCCCAACCTGCCATCTTCCACTGCACGCCCACCCGCCCACATTGCCGCGAGCACCGCATGAATCACCCGATCTCCACCCAGCGCGGCCGCGCGGACATTGCAGTACCAAAGGTCGCCGCCGAAAACCTGCGCTCCTCCCGCCTCATCATCTGGGTCAGCTTTCTGAGCGTAGCCATCTTTGTGGCTTGGGCCTACTTCGCGCGAATCGACCAGATCACCCGTGCCTCGGGTGCAGTGATCGCCAGCTCTCGTACCCAGCTGATCCAGTCTCAAGAGGGCGGCACATTGGAGGAGTTGCTCGTTGAAGAAGGCGACACCGTTGAAGCCGGTCAGGTGCTCGCCCGCATTGAGCGCACACGAGCCGAATCTGCATACCTCGAAACGAGGGCCAAGGCCGCTGGTTTGGCCGCCACCATGGCGCGGCTTCAAGCCGAGCTTTTTGGAGGTGCCCCACGCTTCTCACCCTTGACCCGCGACTACCCGGAATTCGAACGGAACCAGCTGGCCCTGCTGGCCAAGCGCCGAGCCGCGCTGCAAGAAGACGTAGCGGCCATTGCACGTATGAAGAGCCTGGTGCAGCAGGAGCTCGAGCTCAACCTGCCTCTGGTGACATCAGGCGACGTCAGTCGCACCGAGGTGCTCCGGTTGCAGCGCCAAGTGGCCGACATGCAGGCACAGATAACGAACAAGCGTAACAAGTATCTGCAAGACATCCAAGCCGAGCTGAGCAAAGCCCAAGAGGATCTGGCCGGGGTGGAGCAGTCGCTTTCACAGCGCAAAAACCAGCTCGAGCAAACCGAGCTGAAGGCACCGGTGCGTGGCATCGTGAAAAACGTTCGCATCACCACCCAGGGCGGCGTGATCCGTGCCGGTGAAGAGGTCATGCAGATTGTTCCGCTGGAAGACGCCCTGCTGATCGAGGCCAAGGTAATGCCATCGGATATCGCCTTCCTCAAGATCGGTCTGGATGCGACGGTCAAGATCGACGCCTACGACTACACCATCTACGGCTCCCTGCCGGGAAAACTCACCTTCATCAGCGCCGACACCCTCAGCGAAGACCTGCGCCAGGGTGAACAGCCCTACTACCGGGTGCGGGTGCGCACCACCGGGCGTGAATTCAGCGGCAAACCCAACGCCAACCTCGAAATTCAGCCCGGCATGACCGCCACCATCGAACTCAAGACCGGCAGCAACACGGTGTTGCAGTACCTCACCAAACCCGTCATCAAAACCCTCAGCGAGTCCATGGGGGAGCGTTGAGCACAGCGTTGCCGAATATCAGCACGCACAAAAATCACATGACAAACTGACAAATAACAAGTATCCTAATTGACAGTTTTAGCATTTTTATCTTCGCTGCCAGTTTTCTAAATTCATCCAGGAGAGACCCATGGCCAAACGTACACCGACCAAACAAGACATTTCTGCCAACCACGGTAATTTGCCATTTGTGGCCGCACCAGCGCAGGCGGGCAAAGCCCCTGCCGACAAGCTTTTGAAGGCAAAAGCCAGGAAAGGTGAACCGCAAACCGCCGAAGAAGAAGCCCTGGAGGCCCTGCTTCAGGAAGAAAGCGTCGCCATGGGCGACGACATGGTGCTGGCGCAGGCGGGAGCGGCCGGAGAACGTGCGGCTGCAGCCGTGGTGACACAGGGCGGCGGCGCTGCAACGGCCGGAGCTTCTGCAACCGGTCTGACCGTGGGGCAAATGGTGGGTATCGGCGCGGGCCTGCTTGCTGCAGGGGCTGCAGCTTCGTCAGGCGGAGGCAGCCCGGCTGCCAGCAACCCGGGCGGCGACCCGAGCGATGAAGAAACGCTGACGGCAACCAAGGATGAAGGCACATTGACCCTCAGCAACGCGTCAGGTGACGTGTTGCTTACCCTCGACGACGCGGAAGAGCCCACCGAGTTCCTGTTCATCATCAACGGAGTCGTGGTGCATCGTGTTCCATTCGCTGACTTCGTCGTTGACAAGATCGTACTCGATGAGGTCAACCTGTTCATTG